>JAHDVQ010000110.1 GCA_023384595.1 Vicinamibacteraceae bacterium
TGGAGGTGCGCACGCAGGGCCGCTCGGCGCACGGCTCCATGCCAGAGCGCGGCGTGAACGCCGTCTACAGGATGGCGCCCATCGTCGCCGACATCGAGCGGCTGAACCGGCGGCTGGGCGAACGGCCCGACGCGTTTCTCGGCGCCGGCACGGTGACCATCTCGGACATCCGGGCGACCTCGCCGTCGCTCTGCGCGGTTGCCGACAGCTGCACCATCCACCTCGATCGCCGCCTGACCCGCGGCGAGACGCTGGAATCGGCCGTCGCCGAGATCGAGGCCCTCGAGAGCGTGAGAGCCGCGGGCGCCACGGTGACGGTGCTCGACTACGCGCGCGAGGCGTACACGGGGCTCACGTATCCGACGAAGAAGTACTACCCGACGTGGGTGCTCGAGGAAGACGAACCGGCCGTGGCCGCCGCCATCGACGCGGCGGCCGCCGCGCTCGGCGAGCGTCCGCGCGTGTCGCGCTGGAACTTCTCGACCAACGGCATCGCCACCTGCGGGCTCTTCGGCGTGCCCACGGTGGGCTTCGGCCCGGCCAACGAAATCCACGCGCACACGCCCGACGATCAGTGTCCGGTGGCCCATCTCACCGCCGCCGCGCGCTTCTACGCGCTGTTTCCCTCCGCGTTCGCGCGCCGCGCGCGCCGTGCCTGAGTCGCGATGTCCCCCACGAGCATCCCGATGGACCACATCAGACCCAAGATCGAACGGCTGCGCGCGCTGCGGCCCGCGCTGCACGATCGCGATTTCCTCCTCACCTGGCAGCAGTCCGACGAGACGATCGCCTTCGCGCTCCTCGCCGCCGAGATCCTGCAGGACCTGGCGCGCGCCGGGCTCTCCGCGCGCGTCTTCGACACCGGCCTCGGCGTGTCGATCTTCCGCGACAAGTCGACGCGCACCCGCTACGCGTTTCGTTCGGGCTGCAATCTGCTCGGCCTCATGACGGAGGAGCTCGAGGAGTCGTCGTCGCAGATCTCGCACGGCGAGACCGTGCGCGAGACCGCGGCGATGATCGGGTTTCTCTCGGAGGTCGTCGGCATCCGCGACGACATGTACCTCGGCGAAGGCCACGCCTTCATGCGCGAGGTCGCGGAGAGCCTCGACGAGAGCTGGCGCGAGGGCGTGCTGGTGCAGCGCACCGCCGTCATCAACCTGCAGTGCGACCTCGACCACCCGACGCAGAGTCTCGCGGACCTCCGGCATCTCATCGAGACCTTCGGCGGCGTCGAGGCGCTGCGCGGGAAGCGGCTGGCCATGACGTGGGCCCACTCGCCCAGCTACGGCAAGCCCCTGTCGGTGCCGCAGGGCGTCGTCGCGCTCATGGCGCGCATGGGGATGGACGTCGTGCTCGCGCACCCGGACGGCTACGAGCTGGCTGACGAGCCGCTCGACGCGGCACGGCGTTTCGCGGGCGCGAGCGGGGGCTCGTTCACGGTCACGCACGACATGGGCGAGGCCTTTGACAAGGCCGACATCGTCTATCCGAAGAGCTGGGCGCCGATGGCGGTGATGCGCGAGCGCACGCGGTTGCTGCGCGCGCGCGACACGGCAAAGCTCGCCGATCTCGAGCGCGAGGCGCTCGCGACCAACGCGCGTCACCGCGGCTGGGAGTGCACCGACGCGATGATGTCGCGCACCATGGGGGGCCGGGCGCTCTACATGCACTGCCTGCCTGCGGACGTCACCGGAGTAAGCTGCGATGCCGGCGAGGTGAGCAAGAGCGTCTTCGAGCGCGCGCGGCTCGACACGTATCGTGAGGCGGGGCACAAGCCGTTCGTCGTGGCCGCCATGGTGCTCGGCACCCGGTTTGCCGACCCTGCCGGCGTCCTGGCGGACGTCCTCGAACGTGCCACGCCGCGCCGCCGCGGCTGACCACCGAGCGCGGACATCACCATGACCCAGCCCGCACCGCACCTCATCGTGCTCGCCATCGGGGGCAACTCGCTCATCGCCGACGAGGCCCACCGCACCGTGCCCGATCAGTGGAACCTCACGCGCGAGACCTGCCACCACATCGCGCAGATCGTCCAGGCCGGCCACCGCGTCGTCATCACGCACGGAAACGGTCCGCAGGTGGGCTTCATCCTGCGGCGATCGGAGCTCGCCAGCCACGAGCTGCACGAGGTGCCGCTCGACTCGTGCGATGCCGACACGCAGGGCGCCATCGGCTACATGATTCAGCAGGCGCTGCAGAACGAGTTCCGGCGCCGCGGCCTGGCGCGCAGCGCCGTCTCGGTGGTGACGCAGGTGGAGGTGGCCGCCGACAGCCCCGCCTTCGCGCATCCCTCGAAGCCAATCGGGTCGTTCATGGACGAGGCCACCGCGCGCGCGCACGCGGACCGCGACGGCTGGCACGTGGTGGAGGACGCCGGGCGCGGCTGGCGCCGCGTCGTTCCCAGTCCCGAGCCGCTCGCCATCGTCGAGATCGATGCGATCCGGCACCTCGTCGCGGGCGGCTTCATCGTGACGGCGGTCGGCGGCGGAGGCATCCCCGTCGTGCGCGATCCCGGGGGCGACCATCGCGGCGTCGAGGCCGTCATCGACAAGGACCTGGCCTCGTCGCTCCTCGCCACGCTGCTCGGCGCCGATCAGCTCGTGATCTCGACCAACGTCCCCAGGGTGATGCTCGACTTCGGCACGCCGCACGCGCGCCCGATCAATCGCATGTCGCTCGACGAGGCTCGCCGACATCTCGCCGATGGCCAGTTCGGCAAGGGCAGCATGGCGCCGAAGATCGAGGCCGTGATCCGTTACCTGGAGCAAGGCGGCACCCGCGCGGTCATCACGTGCCCCGAGGCACTGGAATCGGCGGTGGCAGGCAGGGCGGGGACGATCATAGACAGATAGCCTGGAGCCTGGAGCCTGGAGCCTGGAGTCGGGAGCTTGGAGTCCCGGGCCTCTCCTGCTTCGTGGCCGCAGTGCTAGACTGCGTCCATCCCCCCGGACAGCGAGGACGCTCGTATGCCCGCGGCGTTGGCCCCGTTCAAGGCGCGTTCGGTCAGGTTCCATCTGTTACTGGCCCTGCTGCTCGGAGCCGGTGGCGGTCTGCACCTGGTTGCCACGGAGGTCGCCTGGAAGACCTTCGTCTCGCCGCTGAACGTCCCAGCCTGGCAGACGCTCGTGACGATTCAGACCGGCGGCAACTCCGGGGGTTCTGGGGGCTCTGATGTCGTCAGCGGCCCCGATCTGCTGGCCTTGCGTCAGGCGGCTCTCCCCGACGTTGTCGCCATTGGCGGGTTCAGGGTGGGCCGGATGTCGTTGACCGGGCGGGAGGTCAGCGAAAGCATCGACGTCCTGCGCGTGACCGCCGGCGTCTTCGAGGCGGCCGGTGTGGTGCCTCGCGCGGGACGCCACTTCAATGAAGACGATGAGGCGCCGGGAGCCGAGCCCGTGGTCATCCTGCGGGAAGGCACGGCGATCGCGAGATTCGGTGCGTTGCACGAGGCGATCGGACGGCATCTCACGCTGGACGGCCGGCCGCATCGCGTGGTCGGGATCGTGCCCGACGACCAGGATGTCCCTCACGCCGCCGTCTGCCTGTTCGTGCCGGCCAATCCGCGGTTCACTGTCGTCGGGCGGGTCATCAGCGTCCCGCACTTCACGCTCGTGGCACGTCTGCGAGCGCCGCGTCCTTCTCCCGCGCTGCGCGGCGGCGTGGCGCAGACGCTCGGCCTGTCACCCGACACCGTGCGGATTGAGCCTGTCGGAGCCCGGCTCGAACGTGAGCGGCGCCCCGCCGCGCTGCTGATTCAGGTCGTGGCCGTCGGCCTGCTCGTGTGCGCAGCACTGGCGGCGCTGCTGCTCGAGCTGAACCGCGTGCTGGTGCGCCTTCCCGAACAGCGGATTCGACTGGCACTCGGAGCGCAGCCCGCCGTTCTCGTCCGCGAGAGGGCGGTTGGCGCCGCCGCCGCTGGCGTCGTGGCGTGGGCGATTGCGGTGCCGCTCGCCTGGGGACTCGTTCGCGTGTTCACCGCGTGGTGGGCGGGCCCGGGGGAGTTGCGGCTGCGAGGCCTCTCGCCTGCCGCGCTCGCCGTCGAGTTCGTGGTGATGGTCGGCGCCGCACTGGTCATCGTCGTCGGACCCGCCGCGTGGGGCGCCCGCGTGTCGCAACACACCCTGTCGCAGTTTGATGGTCTGAGCGGAGGGAGCCACACGGTCGCCCGGCGTGTCCCAGCTTCGTCGATGACTCTGGTCGCGCAGATCGCCGTCGGGACCTGTGCGCTCGTGCTCTTCCTCGGCTTCGTCCAGGAACTGGCGCGCATTCAGCACCTTGACTGGGGACTTGGGTCTGCGGAACCGCCGTTTGTGATGGACGTGCGGCTGCCGGCCACGCAGTTCCCCACGGCGCAGCGCCGTGCTGAGGCACTCCGGCAGGTGCTCGACGCCTTGCGCGACGCGAGGCCCTCCCTCGTTCCGGGGCTCGTCCAGTGGATTCCTGGCGCATCCCGGCTTCCCGGCAGCGTCGAGGTCGGAGCGGCCGGCATCTCGCTGATGGTGACAAATCAGGTGGTGACGGCGGGCGCCGTGGAAAGGCTGGGAATGCGGCTGATCGCCGGCCGGGGCCTGATCGACCGTCCCTCGGAGCCCGAGGTGCTCGTCAGCCGCTCGCTGGCCGTGGCGCTCTTCGGGGGCGAGGAGGCGGCCGTCGGCGAGCGGGTTGTGGTGAGCGGGCAGCCATGGCGCATCTGTGGCGTGGTCGCCGACGTCCGGGAGTCGACGAGCGGAGATTCGTTCCCGGCCATCTATCGCACGCTCGCGGATGCGGCGCATGGGGCAGCCGCCGGCAGCAGCCTGCTCGAGTCGATGACGCTCGTGCTTCGATCGGACGAGGACGGCCTGGCGGTGCGTCCCATGGTGACCGCGCTTGCGAGCCGCATCGCACCCGGCATCGCGTTCGGGGAACTCGCGCCGCTTCGCTCCGTGGTCGATCGCCTCGGCCAGGGCGTCCGCCTCAAGGCACGCGCTGCCGGATTTGTCGGCCTTCTGAGCGTCGTCATGGCGTTGTTGTCGTTTGTTGCCGTCCTTCGCGCGGAGGTCATGCGGCGTCTTGATGATCTGGCGATCCGGGCGGCGCTTGGCGCCCGGCCTTCCCACCTTGTAGGACACATGGCCAGACGGGCCGTCATCCTCGGCGGCAGCGGGCTCCTGACCGGGGCGCTGATTGGTGCCTTCGGCCTGCGCTACATGGCCTCGAAGGCCCTGGTCGCCGTGGCGTCGCCCTGGGGCGCCGTCGCGACGGGGGCGGCGATCGTGTTGGCTTTACTGGTGCTCGGGCTGGTCGTGCCCGCATCGCTCATCGCCCGCCTCCGGCCCGCGGCGCTCCTTCGTCATGGGTGACACAGTCTCGACCCCGAAGACACGCGCCGGCATTCTGCTGCTGGCCGCGCTGGCGGCTTTCACCGTGCCAGGCTGCGCGGCGCGGGGCGGCCGGCCATCGGCGATTCGTGACGCGCTGGCGGAAGGCGCCCGGCTGGAGGCCGAGGGGTGTTACCAGTGTCTTCTGCGCGCCGACCACCTCTACGCGCAGGCGCTCGAGTCGGAGCCGCGTCACGAGGCTCTGACGCATCGGCGGTCGCTGGTACAGATCCTGATCCGGCTCCGCGCACTCGAGATCGGGGTGGCGGCCGGGCCGGCGTCGGACGAGGCGGGGTCACAAGGCCAGCGGCACGAGGGAGAGGTTGCGCTGCGGGACGCCGTCGCGCTCGTCATGCCGCACCCGTCGCTGTGGGCCACGCCCGACTTTGCCGCCATCCAGGCACGCGCGAAGGTCGCCAGCCAGATACTGCGTCCCCTGTTGGCGTCGCTCGAGACAACCGGGGCGGATCCGGCTGTGAAGTACGTGGACGCGGCGTTGCGCTGCGCGCACGGCGACAGCGTGAGCGCGCCGGCCTGGTTGGAGGGTGACGAGGCGACGCCCCTTCTCGTCTGGAAGCGCGCGACGTGCGGGGAGCTCGACGCGGTGCGGCTCGAAGTTCTGGAGGCGCGTGCCCCGGACTGGGTCGAAGCCTCCTATCTGCTCGCCGTGACAGACCTGCGTCAGGGACGGGTGGACCAGGCGTTCGAGCGCCTGTCGCCCGTGGCCGACCGCCTCCCCGGCTGGGCGGCGGCGTGGATGACGCTTGGCAACCTCCACCTCGCGCGAGAGGAGTACGACGAGGCGGTGCACCGGTTCGAGCAGGTCGTCGGCCAGGTGCCGGGTCACCGCGAGGCGCTCGCCGGGGCGCTCGTCGCCGAGAGCTACGCCAACCGGCACGAGCGGGCGATCGCCGTCGCCGACACCATGATCGCGCTCGGCATGTATCGCATGGCCGATGCCTGGTTCTGGCGAGCGTGGAACCTGGCGCGGCTCTCGCGCTATCACGAGGCGGCCGACAGCATCGAGCACGCCCGCACCATGATGACCAGCGCGGAGTTCCACAAGCTCGCCGCCCTCGTCGAACGGACGCGCGGGCAGCTCGGCGAGGCTCGACGCGACATCGAGCGTGCGCTGCAGCTCGCCCCCGACGACTGCGACGCCAGGGCGGAGAGCGGCGCAATCGAGCTCACGGCACAACGCTGGCCCTCGGCGGCGCACGAGCTTTCCCTGGCGCACGCCTGCTACGACAGCGAGCTGGATCGTCTGGCATCGGTGCCAGAGCCGGCCGCGTCGGACCTCGATCGACGCCGGCGCGAACGGCAGGTGGCAGACGCCCGCCGGGGCCGGGCACGGGCGTCGCTCGGCGCCGCGCAAGCCTACGTCCAGATCGGTCGACTGGAGGAGGCGCGCGCGGTGCTCTCCTCGGCACTGGAACACGCCGAGACGGCGGCAGCGGCGCGGGAACTGCTCGAGCGCGTGGCTGCGCGATGATTCGAGAGCCTGGAGGTCAGCGCGGCTCGACGATGGTCACGCCCGCCGGCGGTGGCTCGAAGTGGCGGGAATTGAGCGTCAACAGGACGTCCGTACCGGCACGGCCGACCTGCTCCGCGATGAGCGCGTCGTACGTGCGTCCACCGGCTGTCCCCGCGACCGCCAGCCTGGCCAGCAACCTGGCGTGCGCCGCCGCCGGCAGGGCCACGACACGGACTCCATCGACGAAGTTCGCCTTGACGAGGGCCCAGGCGTCGGCCGGCGCCAGCCGGTGAGGTGCGGGAAGGCGGGTCAGCACCGCGTAGGCTTCGACGAGCGCATGGGCGGGGATCGTCATCCGGGCGCCCTCGTCGAGCCGACGCTCGATCTCCGCGGCGACCACGGCGTGGCGTTCGTGCCACGAGCAGACCGCCGCGACGATGCAGCTGGTGTCGAGGGCGACGGTGCTCACGGCTTGCGAGCGCCGCGAGACCGGGCCACCTGGTGACGGGTCCGCTCGACCGTCGCGGTTCGCAGGCGAGGCACTCGCGCAGCTGGCGCGGCGACGAGGAGCCGTCCCTTGCGTTCCAGCTTCACCTCGAGGGGCCGCGGTTCAATCTCGATCACCCCGTCGCGCCACCGGACGTCGAGCGGCGTGCCCGGCTCGATGGAGGCCTCCCGACGGACCTCGCTGGGAATCACGAGGCGCCCGGCGGCATCGATGGTAGTAATCATGGCATGAATCATACCATTGCAAAGTGTGGTGCGTGGAGCCACCAGGCTCCAGCAGCGACGTCCTATCGTGCCCGCCCCGAAACAACGACCGCCACACGTTCGCGCTTCAGCCGCTCGTCGAACGGGATGGCGTCCATGAGCCCCGCGAGCCCCGACGTGCCGGTCGTGCAGGCCGCGACGCCCGTGAGTTCGCGCGTCAGGCGGTTCGCGTGTTCAAGCGTGGCCTCGGACGCGAGCACGGGATACCCGCCGGTCCTCAGCATCGCCTCGACGATCGCCAGCCAGTCGTACGTCTCATCGTCGAGGATGCCGGTCGCGAGGCTCGTCGGTTCGATCTCCCACGGCCACATGAACGATGAGCGGTGCGTAGCCGCGAAGCGCAGCGCCTCGTCCACCACACCGGCCGGCGCCGCGCTCGCCGCGCGTGCCCGCTCGACGCGGGTCCGGGCCGCATCGGCGTCCGCGCTCCCGCTCCGCACTCCTCGGGCGCCGAAGCGCGGAGCGCGAAGGCGGCCAGGCTCCTTGGGCGCCGAAGCGCAGAGCGCGAAGGCGGCCAGGCTCCGTGCTCCAGGCGCTCCGCTGAGGATCCGGCCGACGACGAGGTCGTACGCGCGCACGAGCGGCGCGCAGCCATGGGTCTGCACTGCGTGGATTCGGGGGACGGAGCCGATGCGGCCCGCGCGGCGTGCGACGTCGAACCCGCGCGCGAGGGCCGACGCCAGCGCGCCGCCGCCGACCTGCACGAACACGGCGTCGGGCACGGCGCCCTCGAGCGCGTCGATCATCTCCCACACGAGCGTTTCGCCGCCCTCGATGGTGAGGGCGCAGTCCGGGCCCTGGCAGCAGAACGGCGTGGCGCCCCGGGCGACCGCGTCGCGAAAGGCGAGGTAGGAAGGATCGCCGGGCACCGCGGGGTCGCGGGGGCACGCGTGCACCGTCGCCCCGAGCTCGCGAAGCTGTTCGACAATCGCCGCGTTGGCCCACGTCGGGACGAAGACGTCGAGCGGGCGACGAGATGCACGGGCCACGACCGCCGCCGCCAGGGCCGCGTTGCCGCAGCTCGCGATGGCGAGGCGCGGTGGCGTGGCGGGTGCTGACGGCAGCGCACCACGTTCGCGTGCCCACGCCTCGACATCGAGCATCAGCGCGACGCCGAAGAGATGCCGCGACTTGTGGCTGCCCGACACCTGCCCGGCCTCGACCTTCACGACCAGGGCGCCGCCGGCGAGTCCTGCGGCGGTAGACAGCTGCGGCTCCATCGACGTCGGCGTGGCGTGCAGCCCGCGCCCTTCGACGTCGGCAATCCGCGCGTCGAGCCGCTCGACGAGCCCCACGAACTCGTCGTCGCTCATGCCGAGCGCACGGGCCGCCGCGTAGGCGGTGAGCCGCTCACGGTAGTGAATGAACGGATGGGCTCCAGGCTCCAGGCTCCAGACTCCTTGGGCGCCGAAGCGCGGAGCGCGAAGGTGGCCAGGCTGCGAGCGAAGCACGTGATCCGCGTCGCCTTCGCCGCGTCGCGGGCACTCCGAGGCCACGCCCGCCGCGCCGATGGCGTCGACCTCCGCGCCGCACCCGTGGCACACGAGCCGGGGCATCGCGCGATGGGAAGCGCCGTCGGCGGCCGGTGCCGTCACGTCACGCCGCCATCAGGCCCGTGCGGCCATTGAAGTCGGTGATGAGCGAGTCCCACGCCTCGAGGTACCCTCGCAGTTCTCGCCAGAACGCCTGGTCGCGCCGCACGGTGAACTCCGCGAGGCTCACCCCCTGCTGCTCCACCCACGTGTAGTAGCCCAGGTTGAAGACGCGCTCTCGATCGCGGGTCGTCATTTCGAGGAAGTGGTCCGGCGTGGCGCCGAGCACGCCGCGCCCGAACGCCTCGGCCGCCGACACCTCGTCGAACCGCCCGCCGAAGTGCTTCGCGGTGAGCTTCGGCCACTCGCTCGCGTACATCGCCGCGCCGTCGGTGGCCACCGTCACCACGGCTTCGTCGGGCCCGAGATCGTAGTAGCGCGCGGTCTTGATGGCCGCGACGACGTTGCAGATCGACGAGAGCCCGAACGACCTGAGTGCGTCGACGACGTCCTCGGGCACTCCGCGCCGATCTCGCAGGTAGCGCCGGCCGGCCTCGTCGCTGAACAGCACGCCGAGCCCGTCGGTCACCTGGTCCGACACGGCGGTCACGACGTCCGTGTTCATCACGTTGTGGATGAGCGGCACGTGCTTGTCGCCGATGCCCTGGATGTTGTGCTCGCCGAACCCGTTGGAGAGCAGCGTCGGGCACTCGAGCGCCTCGACGGCGACGATGCGCGTGCCGAAGAGGTCCTTGAGGTAATCACCAGCCGCGAGCGTGCCGGCCGAGCCCGTCGCGGAGACATAGGCCCGAGCCGTCAATCCGGGCCGCGTCAGACGCAGGTGTTCGACGATGTGCTCGAGGGCGGCGCCCGTGCAGGCAAAGTGCGCGAGGTAGTTCCCGAACTCGCAGAACTGGTTGAAGACGACGTTGGCCGGGTCCCGTTCGAGCTCGGCGCACTTGTCGTAGATCTCCTTGACGTTGCTCTCGGTGCCCGGCGTCCTGATGATGTCGCCAGGCTCGAGCACCCACGCGCGGAGCCAGTCGAACCGTTCCGCGCTCATGCCCTCGGGCAGAATCGCCACGCCGTGGCAGTCCATGATGCGCGAGATCGCGACGCCGCCTCGGCAGTAGTTGCCCGTCGAGGGCCACAGCGCGCGGTGGCTGGCCGGATCGAACTGCCCGGTGATGACGCGCGGCGCAAGGCACGCGTAGGCCGCGAGCACCTTGTGCGCCGCAATCATCGGGAAGCGGTCGCCGAGGGCGACGACAATCGGCGCGCGCACCCCCGTCAGCGACGACGGCAGCACGACGTGGTCGGGCACCTCGGCGCCGCCGCGCCGCGTCGCGTCGTTGTACCAGTGCACGCGGAACAGGTTGAGGGCGTCGGGCGCGTCGGGGTCGACCCGGTCGAGCCGCGCCCTGATGCCGGCCGGGATCGTCGAAGGCCTGGTGAGCTGGGCGAAGGTGGGGAGCAGGATACCATCGTCACGAAATCGCGTGACAGCGCCCTCGTAGACCGCGCGGTCCACGATCGAGGTGTCGAGTCCGAGTCGTTTCACGATGAGGCCTCACGAAGACGCGCCCACAATCGGGGGGCTTCCCGGCGCGCCTCGGCGCGCAGCGCGTCGATGTCGGGGAGGGGAAGGTCCGCGGGCGGCGTCACAGGGAAGAACGTCGCCGCCAGCGCGCCGCCGTTCTCGAGACGGGTGCGCGCGACCGATGGAGGCTCGCCGTGCTCGGCGCCCGTCTCCGCCGCGACGCGGGCCTCGGTCTCCATGTCCGCGGGGTAGCCGTCGGTGCCGAGGGCGACGCGAGGGGTGGAGGTGAGCGCCATGGG
This sequence comes from Vicinamibacteraceae bacterium, assembly GCA_023384595.1. Lineage (GTDB taxonomy): Bacteria > Acidobacteriota > Vicinamibacteria > Vicinamibacterales > JAFNAJ01 > JAHDVQ01. Next base: position 10,977 of record JAHDVQ010000110.1, read on the forward strand.
ATAGCCGACCCGGTTGCCGCGGTTCGAGCGTGCGTTCTGCACGAACCACGCGCCGGCGTCGGCCGCCATCGTCACCTCGTCGCGCGTCAGGTGCACGCCGTGCGCGAGGATCGAGCCCGGCACGAGCGCGCCGAGCGCGATCAGGCGCTCGAGGGGACCGGCGTAGCCGCGAGCGCGTGCGTCTTCGACGTCGGCCGCATCCTCGGCCATGTGCACGTGCAGCACCGCGCCGAGATCGCGACACAGGTCACCCGCCTCCCGAACCGTATCGTCCGACACCGTGAAGGAGGCGTGCAGCCCCACCGCGCCGCGAACGAGCGGACGGCGGTTGGCGAGGATGAAGCGCCGGCACTCGTCGAGCCCTCGCCGCGCCTCGTCGCGTCCGCCGTTACGCTCGGTGGCGCCGAAGCAGACGAGCGCCCGCACCCCCAGCGCCTGGCAGGCGTCGGCGATGACGTCGAGCGACCCCTCGATGAAGTTCGGCGACTCGTGGTGGTCGACGAGCACCGTGGTGCCGGCCAGCAGGGATTCCGCCACGTAGAGGCGCGCCGAGACGTCGAGCGCGCGCTCGTCGATGGCGCGATCGAGCGGCCACCACACGCGCTCGAGGATCTCGAGGAACGTCGCGGGCGGCGGCGCCGGCGGCGGCATCCCGTACGGAGCGAGCGCACTGTAGATGTGCGTGTGCGCGTTCACGAAGGCGGGCATTTACTCAGCCTGGAGCTCGGAGCCTGGGGTCCGGAGTCGGGAGCCTGGCGACTCGGCGGATGCCGGACGCCGGATCCGTCCCACGCTCATCGCGCGGGCGGCGGGAGAGTCCTTCATCGGGAGCCGGTAGCGACGGATGCCGTCGTAGGCTTCGAGTGCGCCCGCCACGGCAGCCGCCGTCGGCACGAGGCCGATCTCGCCGACGCCCTTCGCTCCCGCCGGACCTTCCGGCTCGGGCTCCTCGACGAGGATGACCTCCACCTCGGGCATGTCCTGCGCGCGCAGCACGCCGAGCTCGCGCAGCGAGAACGTGACCGGCATGCCGTCCTCGCACGGCAGCTCCTCGGTGAGCGCATAGCCGAGCCCCATGTGCACCGAGCCCTGCACCTGCCCCTCGCAGAGCGCCGGGTTCACGGCGCGTCCCACGTCGTGCGCCGCGACGACGCGCTCCACGCGGCCGTTGTCGTCGAGCACCACGACCTGCGTGGCGTACCCGAAGCTCGTATGGGTCTTGATGCGCGGCGCCTCGGCGCCGAGCGCCGTCGTGTCGTCGACGACGATGTCGGCGGCGTAGACGCGGCCCTCGAGGCCGGCGAGCGTCAGCCCCGCGTCGAGGTCGGCGCGAAGCTTCGCGGCCGCGCTCATCACCGCGCGTCCCCCGAACAGCGTCGCCCGCGATCCCGTCGTCTGGCCGCAGCCGAGCGCGAAGGTGGAGTCGACCTTCGGCCGGAACACACCCGCCGGCAGCCCCGTGACCTCGACGGCGAACTGCACGAGCACTGTGAGCAGGCCCTGCCCCATGTCGGTGTAGCCGTTGTAGAGCGACACGGTGCCGTCGGGCTCCACGACGAGCCGGGCCTTGCCCCATTCCTGGACGCCATTGCCGATGCCACTGTTCTTCACACCGCAGGCGATGCCCACCGCACGCCCCTCGGTGAGCGCCGTCTCGTAGTGGGGCTTCACCGCGAGGAGCGTCTTCCTGATGCCCACCGACTTCTCGAGCACCTGGCCCGTGCAGAACATGTCGCCGACGTCAACCGCGTTCCGCCACCGAATCTCCCAGCGGTCGAGGCCGGTGGCCTTCGCGAGCAGGTCCATGCAGCCCTCGATCGCGAAGTGGGCCTGGTTGGCGCCGAAGCCCCGCATGGCGCCGCAGGGCGGGTTGTTCGTGTAGGCGGCCCGGGCCTCGACATCGACCGCGGGCACGCGGTACGGGCCGCACGCGTGGCCGGCCGCGCGCTCGAGCACCTTGCCGCCCACCGACGCGTACGCGCCGCTGTCGCCGAGCATGCGCGCGCGCACCGCGGTGAGGCGCCCCTCCGCATCGCAGCCGACGGTGTAGTGCATGGTGATCGGGTGGCGCTTCGGATGCAGGCGAATCGACTCGTCTCGCGAGAGCGTGATGCGGACGGGGCGGCCGGTGAGCCGCGCGAGCAGCGCCGTCTGCGCCTGCACCGACATGTCTTCCTTGCCGCCAAAGGCGCCGCCGTTTGGCACCAGCTCGACCTCGACGTCCTCTTCCGGCACGCCGAGGAAGGCGGCCACCTGACGACGGTCGTCGAAGATGCCCTGGCCCTGCGTGTAGAGACGGAGGCGGCCATCATCGAGCGGCTGCGCGAGCGCGCTCTCCGGCTCGAGATAGAGATGCTCGATGCGCTGCGTCTGCCACGTGCCCGAGACGACGTGCGCGCTCGTGGCGAGCGCCGCATCCACGTCGCCGCGGCGGATAACCGAGTGCGAGAGCAGATTCTCGTGGTGCGGGTTCACGCGCGGAGCCCCGGGCGCGAGGGCGGCCTCGGGATCGGTGACAGGGGCGAGCACCGTGTACTCGACGTCGATCAGCGCGGCCGCGGCGCGGGCCGTGCGCTCGTCGACCGCGGCAATGGCAGCGAGAACGTCGCCAACGCACCGCACCTCCTCGCCGACGGCCACGAAGCCGGGCCAGTCGTTGTAGAGCAGGCCGTACCAGCGCTCGCCGGGGACGTCGGACG
>JAHDVQ010000392.1 GCA_023384595.1 Vicinamibacteraceae bacterium
CGGCATCGACGAGATCTCGCTCGTGCCGCTCGCCGACGCCGGCCTCGCGACGCCCGTCCGCACCGACGGGGAGATCAGTGTCCGCCGCCGGGAAGGCCGTCTCCGCGTCACCTGGAGCTTCCCCGCTACGCGCGACGGCGCGCGTGCCTACCGGCTCGCCTACCGCGTGCGCGGCGCCGTGACCCACGGCGATGGCGGCCCTGCGCTCTGGTGGACACCGCTGCCGCGCGACCACGACTACGTGATCGACCGCTCGCGCATCGAGATCCACTGGCCGCCCGGCCTGCGGCTGGCCGCCCTGCCCTCCATCGAGCGGCGGCGCATGGCGCCGCCGGTGCCCGACGTCGAGGACACCTCGGTCGCCTTCACGCTCGCCGGACTCGGACGCGACGCGTGGTTCGAGATTCTCCTGCCGTTCGCGCCGGGAGAGACGGCCATGCCGATGCCCGCGTGGCAGCAGCGCGATCGCCGCCAGGCCGAGTACGCCCCGCGCCTGGCCGGCGCGGCGGCCCTCGTCGCGCTCCTCGGCATCGCGCTCTTCGGCCTCCTCTACCTGCAGTCGCCACGCGGCCACGCGGAGCCCGCGACCGCCAGCGGCTCGACCCACCCGCCCGACGCGCTCCCCGTCGCCGTCGCCGGCGCGCTGCAGTCGGGCACCACCGGCCCCTCGCTTCCGCACGCGATGGCGACGCTCTTCGACCTGGCCGAGCGCGGCCACCTGCGCATCGAAGAGGGTGAGGCTGGACGCTTTGGCGGCCGCAGCTTCACGCTCGTCCGCGGCGAGGGACGCGACCCGCTCGCGCACGCCTTCGAGCGCGCGCTCATCGACGCCATCTTCACGGGACCGCGCGGGCCGGAGCCGCGCGTCACGTCCACCGACGCGCAGCGTCGTCTACTGAAGCACTGGAGCCCGTTCAGGAAGGCCGTCTCCGCCTGGCTCGCCGACGCGCGCCTGACCGATCCCGACCGGATCGCGGCGCGGCGCCGGCTGTTCCTCATGGCCTGGCTCGCCGTCGCGCTCGCCATCGCCGCGCTCGTCGGGAGCTTCTTCTTCCTCGATCGCTTCGGCCCGGCCGTGCTGTTGCCGGCCGCCGCCCTGGGCATCGCGGCCGCCTCGGGCTTCGTGTTCGGCGCCATGCTCAGCCCGCTCTCCGACGCCGGCCTCCGCGCGAAGGCGCGATGGGAAGCCTTCGGCCGCACGGTGAAAGACGTGGCGCGCGGCAAGCGCCCGCTCGCCGGTCCCGGCGAGGCCGAGCGGCTTCTCGTGTGGGCGGTGGCCGTCGGCGCGGGCGCCGCCTTCGTCCGCATGGCCGCGCAGGGCCACGCCGTGCTGCCGGCCTGGTTCGCGCCGCTCGCGGCCTCGTCCGACGAACGCCACGCGGCGTTCGCGGCGTTTCTCTCGACGCACGCCTCGGCCAGCTCGGGCCACGGCGCCGGCGGCGGCGGCGCGGGAGGTGGAGGAAGCTCGGGGGCGAGCTGAATCCGGCGTCCGGCGTCCGGCGTCCGGCATCCGGTCTGGCATCCGGCATCCGGCATCAGGCGGATCGGCGGATCGGGCGGGCGCCCCCTCGCGCGTGGCTCGGCCCAACGCCGAGCGCCGAGCGCCCAACGCCCATCGCCGGGTGCCCATTGCCCATTGCCGAGTGCCGAGTGCCGGCCGCTCTCTGTCCGTACCGCCCACCGCCCGAGCGCCCAGCGCCCAACGCCCAACGCCCGATCTTGAGTCCCCGTTGCATCTCGCATACCATCGGGCCGGATCGGCCCGTC
>JAHDVQ010000393.1 GCA_023384595.1 Vicinamibacteraceae bacterium
CACCGTGCCCTTCCCGGCCCCGGAAGGACCGTCGATTGCGATGATCAGTGCCATGCACCCATGCCCAGTGCCCAACGCCCAACGCCCAGTGCCCAGCGCCTTGACCGCCGAAGCGCGGCGCGCGGAGGCGGCCCCCGATCGAGCGACCGGCGCAGCGGGTCGCCCGATCGGCTATTCTACCCGCCCGTGCGCCGCACTTCCCCTCGCCGTCTCGTCGCGGTCATCGCGATTCTCATCGCGCTCGCCGTCATGATTCCCATGGCCTTCCGGTACCTTCGGGGCGCGAGCCTCATCGTCCGCGCGGCCGGCCTCCACGGCACGTGGGAGGACCGGCTGGCCCGCTGGAACGTCCACGAGTTCACGGCGCGGGAGGTCACCGTCCCGTCGCGCGAGGGCCCGCTGCGCGCGCGCCTCTATGTACCCGCCGGGCGCGTCGAACGCACGATCGTGCTGACGCCGGGCGTGCACGCCGAAGGCCTGGACGAACCACGCCTGGCGAAGTTCGCGCGCGACTTCGCGACGAGCGGCCTCGCCGTGCTCACGCCGGAGCTGCCCGACCTGCTGGACTACCAGGTGACGCCGCGGCTGGCCGATCAGATCGAGGATGCCGCCGCGTGGGTGCTCGACCAGCGCGAGCTGGCCCCCGACGGCCGCGTCGGCCTCGTCGGCATCAGCTTCGCAGGAGGGCTGTCGGTCGTGGCGGCAGGCCGTGAGCGGATCCGCGACCGCATCGCCTACGTGATGTCGTTTGGCGGGCACGGCGACCTCGGGCGCACCATGCGCTATTTGTGCACCGGCATCCAGCCCGATGGCACCCTGCGGCCGCCGCACGATTACGGCGTCGTCGTGATCCTCATGAATGCCGCGCCCTTCGTGGTCCCGCCCGAGCAGGTCGAACCGCTTCGCGACGGCATCCGGACGTTCATGCGCGCCTCGCACATCGACATGGTCGACAAGGCGCGTGCCGCGCGGGTCTTCGAGGAGGCCATCGCGATGGAGCCGTCGCTCCCCGAACCGGCGCGCACCTACCTGCACTGGGTGAACACGCGCGACGTCGCGAAGCTGGGCGCGCTGCTCCTGCCGCTCATCGAGCGCGCCACGGTCTCGCCTGCCCTCTCGCCCGAGCGCTCGCCCGCACCCGTGCATCGGGCGCTCCTCCTCCACGGCGCCGACGACAACGTCGTGCCCGCGATGGAAACGACGCTGCTCGCCCGCTACCTCGAATCACAGGGGACGCCGACCACGGCGCTCGTGACCTCGCTCATCACGCACGCCGAGATCGACCGCCCGCCGACGACGATGGAGGTGCTGCGGATCGTGGATTTCTGGAGCCGGCTGTTGAAATAGGCATCCGGCGTCCGGCCTCCGGCGTCCGGCGGTGCGAGGGCCGGCGGTGTGAGGGCCGGCGGTGTGAGGGCCGGCGGTATGAGGGCCGGCGGTGTGAGGGCCGGCGGTATGAGGGCCGGCGGTGTGAGGGCCGGCGGTGTGAGGGCCGGCTGAAGCCGGCCCCTACAGCGGCATAACGTGGACGACGTGAACGACGTGGACGACGTGGACGACGTAGGGTCCGGCTTTAGCCGGACCGACAGGCCGGAGGCCGGAGGCCGGGTCGGCTTCAGGCCTTCACACCGCCAGCGACGGCCCGCCGCAGCGCCGCCACCTCGCGCGCCGTGAGCGGCCGCCACGCGCCCGGCTTCAGCGACGCATCCGTGAGCGGCCCGATGCGCACGCGCTTCAGCGACTCGACCGGGTGGCCGATGGCGT
>JAHDVQ010000394.1 GCA_023384595.1 Vicinamibacteraceae bacterium
GCGGCTCCCCGGACCGCCGTCCGGGGTCCGCTATGCTATTGCCGATGCGAATGCTGCTCTGCGCCGCCCTGCTGGCCTTCACCGCCCCCGTCGCGTCCGCCACCCCGCCGGCACCCGACCGCGCCCCTGCGCCCGACGCGCCCGACCGCGCCGCCGTCCTCGAGACGATGAAGCGCGCGGCGACGTTCATGATCGAGAAGGTCAGCACCCGCGGCGGCTACGTGTGGACGTATCTGCCCGACCTCTCGCGCCGGTGGGGCGAGCTGGAGGCGACCGAGAGCATGATCTGGGTGCAGCCGCCGGGCACGGCGTCGATGGGGCACCTGTTTCTCGACGCGTACCACGCGACGAGCGACGAGTTCTACTACCGCGCGGCCGAACAGGTCGCGCGCGCCCTCATCTGGGGCCAGCACGAGTCGGGCGGCTGGAACTACATGATCGACTTCGGCGGCGACCGGGCGCTGCGCCACTGGTACGACACCATCGGGAAGAACGGCTGGCGGCTGGAGGAGTTCCACCACTACTACGGCAACGCCACCTTCGACGATGCCGGCACGGTGGAATCGGCGCGGCTGCTGCTGCGCCTCTACCTCGAGAAGCTCGACCCCGCCTACAAGCCGGCGCTCGACAAGGCCATCGCCTTCGTCCTCGAGAGCCAGTATCCCATCGGCGTCTGGCCGCAGCGCTACCCGCTCCGCCACGAGTTCTCGCATCACGGCCTGCCCGACTACTCGTCGTTCGCCACCTTCAACGACGAGGTCGCGTCGGAGAACATCGAGTTCCTCATCCAGGTCTACCAGACGCTCGGCGACCCGAAGGTGCTCGACGCCATCGTGCGCGGAATGAACGCGTTCCTCGTCACGCAGCTCGGTCCCGGGCAGCCAGGCTGGGCGCTCCAGTACACCCTCGACCTCAAACCCGCCGGTGCCCGCACCTACGAGCCCAACTCGCTCCACACGGGCACCACCTACCGCAACGTCGACCTGCTGCTGCGGTTCTACCAGATCACGGGCGAGACGAAGTTCCTCGCGCGGATTCCCGAGGCGCTGGCGTGGCTCGATTCGGTGGCCCTGCCCCCGGAGCTCGCCACCGGCGGCCGCACGCACCCGACCTTCGTCGAGCTCGGGACCAACCGCGCCGTCTACGTGCACCGCGAGGGCTCGAACGTGGTGAACGGGCGCTACTACGCCGACTACGACCCGGCGCGCACGCTCGTGCACTACAGCGGGTTCCAGCGTCTGGACGTCCCTTCCTTGCGACGCCGCTACCAAGAGGTCAAGGCGCTGAAGCCGGCCGACGTCGCTGCCTCGTCGCCGCTCACGCCCGGCGCGGGGCTGAAGCCGCTGCCGCGCTTCTTCACCGTGCGGCTGGATCAGGACGGACGCCCGCGGCCCGCCGGCGGACGCGCCGCGACCCCGCTGACAGCCGCGGAGGTCGTGGGCGCACTCAACACCGAGGGATACTGGCTGGCGCCGCTGCGCATGACGAGTCATCCCTATCGCGGCGACGGCTCGAAGACGCCGGCCCCCGGTGATTTCGGAAGCACCAACGTCGGGGACGAGACCGACACCTCGATGTTCGAGGACGACACCCTGATGGGCATCTCGACGAGCGCGTTCATCCGGAACATGGGCGTGCTCATTCGGGAGCTGACGCAACACTGATGGGAATCCACCCATGGCCCTGATTGAAGCCATCGACGTCAAACGCAAGACCTTTTTCGAGCTCGACGACACGCCGTACGTGTGTCTCGAGCGCGAGA
>JAHDVQ010000111.1:0-12124 GCA_023384595.1 Vicinamibacteraceae bacterium
TTCGCCGTGGCATAGGGGATGGCAGTACGCAAAAACTGAAAATACTCCCGACCCCTATTTCAGGCGCTCCGCCGCGGCGCGGAGGCGCGCTGGCGGCGTCGACGGCACGGCGCGCAGGTTCTCGTAGCCGGCGCGGAGCAGTTGCTCGGCTTCGGCAGACTCGCCCTGCCGGGCCAGGACCGCGCCGAGCGCGCTCTGCACATCGCCCTTGAACCACGCGTAACGGACCTGCGGACGCTCCTCGACGACCTTCAGCGCCTCGCGCAAGTGCGGCAGCGCCTCGGCATGGCGGCCCTGCGCGACGAGTGCGTCGGCGAGCGCGATGAGCGCCGACGCGACCATCGGGTCGGGCGGTGCCTGCCGATACGCCGCCAGCACTTCACGCGCGGTGGCCTCGGCCGCGCGCGACCGGCCGAGCCCGTTCAGGTCGTGCGCCAGGTTCGACATCGCGAGCCGGGCGCCGCGATACGTCGGCCCGTACGTCTTCGGGATGTTGACGACGGCCGCGCGGAGCAGCGGTTCCGCCTCGGCGTACGCGCCCTGCTTCCAGAGCACCCACCCCAGGTTGTGCTGCAGGCGCGCCGTGTCCATGTGGACCTCCCCGTGCGCCCGCCGCGCGATGTCGAGCGCCTCGCGCAGGTGCCGCTCGGCCTCCTCGTGCCGTCCGCGGTCCTCGAGCAGCCCCGCGTAGACGTCGAGCGCGTGCGCGACGCCCGGGTGATCGTTGCCCAGGATCTTCCGCCGGATGGCGAGCGCCTCTTGCACGAGCGGGTCGGCCGCGTCGGGCTTGCCCTGGTCGCGAAGGAGCGCCGACAGGTTGATCAGCTTCGTCGCGACCTCGGGGTGCTCGTTGCCCAGCCGCCGCCGGTCGATGGCCAGCGCTTCCCGATACATCGACTCGGCCTGCTCGAAGTCGCGCTTCCTCCACAACAGGTACCCCAGGTTGTTGAGGCCGACAGCGACAAGCGGATCGTCGGCAGGCAGGAACTTCCGACGCATCGCCAGCGCCTCGCGCATCAGGGGCTCGGCGGCCGCCGTATCGCCCGACGCCACGAGCACCGCGCCGAGATCGTCGAGGCTCGACGCCACGTCGGCGTGCTCGGGCCCGAACGCCTCGCGCCGCAAGCGCAGCGCTTCGCGCGCGGCCTGCTGCGCCTCGGCGTACTCCCCGTTCTGGTAGAGCACGCTGACCAGTTGCGCCTGGGTCTCGGCCCGCGCACGCGGGCCCGCGCCCGTCTGTGACTCGCGCTCCACAGCGGCGCGCAACTGGCGTTCCGCCTCGTCGAACAACCCGAGGCCTCCGTACGTGGCGCCGATCGCGCCGCGCACGGCGATCTCGACCTGGGGTTGCTCCTTCATCGCCCCGGCGTCGATCCGCTGCGCGGCGGCGTCGAGCACCTCGCGCACCGACACGTCTCGACCCTGCGCCTGCGCCGGATCGACCGAGGCGAGCATCTCGGTCAGGAAGGTGGTGACGGCCTCGGCCCTGGCCTTCTCCTGCTCCGCCTCGGTCGCGCGCGCTTCGGCCACGCGCTCGGCCCGCGTGGCGCGCACCGCCTGCCACGCCGTCGCGGCGACGCCGAGCAGGAGCACGACGATGGAGGCGGCGATGCCAGCGACGAGAGCCTTGTGGCGTCGCGCGAACTTCCGGATCTGGTATGCGGTGGTCGGCGGCCGCGCGGTGATGGGCTCGTCGCGCAGGAACCGGCGGATGTCCTCGGCGAACTCCGCCGCGGACCCGTAACGCCGCTCCTTCTCCTTCTCGAGCGCCTTCGCGACGATCGTCTCGACGTCGGCCGGCACGGCTCGCGTGGCCGCGCTCAACCGCGTCGGCTCCTCGCTCGTGATGATGCGTGCCGCCTCGGCCAGCGACTTCCGATCCAGCTCGTACGGCGGCCGGCCCGCGATCACCTCGTAGAGGATGACGCCGAGCGCGTAGACATCGGAGCGCGTATCGAGCGCCGCGATGTCGCCGGCGACCTGCTCCGGGCTCATGTAGCGCACCGTGCCGAGCACTTCGCCGGTGACGGTCTGCATGCCCGTCTCGAGGCCGTCGTGCGCGCGGGCGATGCCGAAGTCGAGGATCTTCGGCGCACCGCCCTCGGTGACGAGGATGTTGGCCGGCTTGAGGTCGCGGTGGATGATGCCCTTGTGATGCGCGTGCTGGACGGCGTCGGCGATGGCGGCCACCAGCTCCAGCCGCTCGCCGAGCGGCGGCGTCGTCGCGCGGATGTAGTCGTCGAGCCGACGGCCCTCGACGAGCTCCATCGCGAAGTACGGCTGCGGCCCGTAGGCGGTGTCCTCGACGCCCGCCTGGTAAATCTGCGCGATGCCGGGATGGTGCAGGCGCCCGAGCAGCTCGTATTCGAGCTCGAAGCGGCGCAACACGGCTTGCGGCACCAGGCCCGGGCGCACGACCTTCAGCGCGACGCGCCGGTTCGGGCGCTCCTGTTCCGCCTCGTACACCATGCCCATCGCGCCCTCGCCGATGAGCGCGAGGATCCTGAACGGGCCGATGTGGGTGGGGTGGGACATCTACGCTGCCGGGCGCGGGTGGCTGTAGAACGCCTTGCTCACGATCTTCCAGCCGTCGGCGAACTTGTAGAGCAGCAGGTGGTCGGTGAACGTGTGCCGGCCGTCGCGATAGAGCTCGATGCGCACCGAGGCGACCGTGCCCGTGATCTCGACGGTCGGGAACTCCGCCTTGATGGCCGGGCGCTTGGCGTTGGGATTCGCGGCCGCCTTCTCGATGCGACCGGCCCACTCGTCGAGCGTGACGGCGTTCATCTTGCCGTCGCTCAGCACGAGCATCCGGAAGTCGGGATGGAATCCGCGGCGCATCGCGGCCGCGTCGGGCTTCGCGTGGACGCCGTTCACGTACGCCTCGGTGACGACGGCCTTCACGGCCTCCTTCTCGGCCTCGTCGGATGCGAGGGCGGTGGACGAGAGCGCCGGAAGCGTCAGGGCGATGAGTGCAGCGATGGCGGTGACGGTGACACGCGGGCGCATGGAGAGATTCATCGGGACCTCCAGAAGGCGGGGCGGAACCACTCACTATCGGCCGGGCGGCCGGAACACGTCAAGAGACGGAGGCGGGAGGGGGAACGTTCCGGGGGATCGGGGGGATCAGCGGATCAGCGGATCGGCGGATCGGGGCGTGTGGCCGCTCTCGGCCTGGGTCCGGCAGCGGCCCGTCGCCGCGCGAGGATGAGAGGGGCCGGCTGAAGCCGGCCCCTACACCCGGGACCTCAACGTAGGGGCGGGCTTCAGCCCGCCCCCCGCGAAGGCGGGCCAACGCCCAACGCCCAACGCCTTGGGCGCCGGAGCGCGCCGCGCGAAGGCGGCCCAACGCCCGAATGCGTCAGTTCCTCCGTCTGGCCGCCCATACCCCGGCCACGCCGACCCCGACAAGCACCAGCATCGTCGGCTCGGGCACCGTCTCGCGGCGCGTGCCCGTCACGCTGAAGGCCACCGACGGGTAATTGTTGCCGAAGATCGAGGCGGGCGGGTACGCAGGATTCGAGAGTGCCAGGGCTGTGACCAGGACATCTCCGAACGTCACGCCAGGACCGGTTGCCGCGACCGCCGACGGCGGGACGTTGCCGTCGGTGGCGCCGTTCCGCCAACCGCGGTAGCCGACGTCGACGCTGCTCATATCGACGCTCAGCACCAGGTAGTACGTGCCCGGCCCCAGCGTCAGGCCCGAGAACATCGTCGTCGGCGCGGCGTCGCTCGCCGGGAAGAGGAAGCCGGTCATCGCCAGTTCGCTGCCGGGAAGCGTGCCAGGTCCGACCTGGGCCGTGAGCCACGCCCAGCCTGTCGTGAACGCGATGCTGTTGGTCCAGACGTGCGCGCCGATGGTGACGTCGTCCCACCAGTCGGCCTGCGTCCAGCTGACGGCCACGTACTGGTTCGTGGGTCCGCCAATGACCGGGCCGCTCTGGATGCCGGGCGCGATCGAGACGATGGTGTCAGCGGCGGCCGGCGTGGCGGCGATGAGGAAGGCGAGGGCGACGGCGCCGGCCAGGCGCGCAACACGGTGACACAGGGACATCTGGACCTCCACGGCGCTCAGAGGGCGCCAGGGAGACATGCGCCGGATCAGCCGGCAGGGGCTGGCTGGGGATCGGCGGATCGGCGGATCAGCGGATCGGCGGATCAGCGGATCGGCGCGTGCGGCCGATCGCGCTCCGTTCGCTGCACGGCCGGCGTGGCGTGGGCACGTCTCTGCCCGCGCGAGTTCCGGCGGCATCGGGGCGGACGTCAGCGAGGCCGCCGGATGTCTGAGCCCGGGCAGAGATGTGGCCGCGGCACGCCGAAACAGCACCCGAGTTACCATCTGGGCCATGCCCGATTCGTCCCTGTCCCATCTCTTCGCCCAGAACCGCGCGTGGGCCGAGAGCGTCACGCGCGACGACCCGACGTTCTTCACGACGCTCGCCGCCTTGCAGGCGCCGCGCTACCTCTGGATCGGCTGCTCCGACAGCCGCGTGCCGCCGAACCAGCTCACGGGCCTTCGCCCGGGCGAGCTCTTCGTCCACCGGAACGTCGCCAACGTCGTCGTGCCGAGCGATCTGAACTGCCTCGCCACCATCCACTTCGCCGTGGACGTTCTGAAGGTCGAGCACATCATCGTCTGCGGGCACTATGGGTGCGGTGGCGTGCGGGCGGCGCTCGAAGGGCAGCGTCTGGGGCTCGTGAACGCGTGGATCGGGCACGTGGAGGACGTGCGCGACCGCCACGCCGCGGCGCTCGAGGCGTGCGCGACGTTCGACGAGAGAATGAAGCGGCTGTGCGAGCTGAACGTCATCGAGCAGGTGCTGCACGTGTGCCGGACGCTGGTGGTGCGCGACGCGTGGTCGCGCGGTCAGGCGCTGGCCGTGCACGGGTGGGCGTACAGCCTGCACGACGGGCTGCTGCGCGACCTCGACGTCACCGTCAACGCCGAGGGCACGGCCGATGAGGCGTGCGAGCGCGCCAGGGCCGCCGTCCTGCGATGACGCGCGGCGATGACGAGCTGGGATAGGATGATCCCGATGCCGTCGTGCCTGCGCCGGCGAGGACCGTGATGACTGTGAGGTACGCCCTGATTGCGGGGATAGTCGCCGTCGCGGCCTCCGCGCCGCCGGACGCGACAGCGGCCACGGCCTCACTCGATCAGCCGGCCGCCGGCCCGGCGCTCGAACAGGTCGTCGAGCGCATGGCCTCCTACGTCGCGTCGTACGGCGAGCAGGTCGCCATGTTCGTGGCCGCCGAGCGTTACGAGCAGCGTGTCCTCCTGCAGGACCGCCTGCTCAGGCCACGCACGCTCACCTCAGAGTTCGCGCTCGTGAGGGCCCCCGGCACCGTGGGCTGGATCGGCTACCGGGACGTCGTGGAGGTGAACGGCAAGACCATCGCCGATCGTCGCGACAGGCTCCAGTCGCTCCTGACGGGGGCCGAGGCCGCCCAGAACCAGCTCCGGCGCATCGTCGCCGAGAGCGCGCGGTTCAACGTGGGCCCCATCGCGCGCGACCTGAACGTGCCGACGACGGCGCTCTTCTTCTTCCACCCGACGCGGATCACGCGATTTGCCTTCGAATACGAGGGCACGAAGACGATCGAGGGCGCGAAGACGTGGCGTCTCGACTTCAAGGAGACCGCGCGTCCCACGCTCGTGATGCGTCGCGATGGGACGGACGTGCCGGCCGAGGGCACCGTCTGGGTCGTGCCCGAGGACGGGACCGTGGTGAGGACGCGAATCCGGTTCCGCAACTTCGCCGACGTCGAGCGCATGCGCGAGATGGAGGCGCCGAGCGTGACGCGCACCGAGCCGGCGGCCCCGGGCAGCGTGCCGCGTCCAGCGTCGCCGCCCACAGGCCAGGGCGCACCATCGACGCCGGCGCCGGGACAGCAGGGAGGCACCGGATCGGGAACCGGAAGCTCGGGCAGTGGAGGCGTGGCCGCCTCCGCCCCGCCGCCGCCACCGCCGCCGCCAGCCATGGCCCGCGAACCACTCTCACAGAGCGGGCCCATCGAGACTCTCGCCGACATCGAGGTGACGTACCGCCGCAGCGCGGAGCACGGGGTCTGGCTGCCCGTGCAGATGTCCGAGGTCTACGAGGGGCCGATTCCGCGCGGCACGGAGACGTCTGTGCCTGGGCGCGCCACCGGGAAAGCGGAGTACTCCAACTACCGACAGTTCGCGACGTCGGCGCGGATTGTGCCTCAGTGACATCCGACATCCGGCATCCGACATCCGACATCTGGGGCGGGACGGGTATGTCTCCGCCCGAGCGAGTTCCCGAGGGCGCCGCCCCAGTCAGAGCAGCCCACCAGGCGCCGAGGGATGTCTGAGCGCGGGGGGAGACGTGCCTGGCCCGCCCCGTGCGGCATCCGCTGGCGTCAAGCATTCGGCTTCCGCCTACTGAGGAGCCTAGTGCACAGCGGCGAGGGTGCGCGCCTGGGCCGCCTGCGCACGCGCGCCTTCCGCTCGCGCCGCTTCCGCACGCATCTGCTGACGCTCTGCGGCGTCGAAGTGCAATCGGCCCGCCGCCAGCGCCCGGTACTCGCGCACGCCGAGACATCCTGACATCAGACCGCGCGGCGTGTGATGCAGCCCGAGGAGATGGCCCACTTCGTGGGCGAGGATCGCGCCCGCGATCCGGTCTGCCTGCAGAATGACCGGCGCGGACGAGAACCGTAGCGACACCGCCAGTTCACTGGTGCAGTCCACGTCGACCGAGACGAGTCCCGTCACGCCCAGTGGAGAGCCTCGCACCGACGACCCGCACGCGTCGCGCCTCCACGACGCGCCACGGATGAACCGGACGACGACGACGCCGGGAGGGCGGTCGGCGCACGCGCGGGGCGACCGCACGCAGTCGAACCAGGTCGTGCTCACACCGGCCGCGGCGAGGATTCCGTCGGCCACCCGGATGACGTCGTGTACTCGAGGTTCGGACAAGGGGGCCCGGTAGACGAGTAGCACCAGCGACGGTCCAGGTTGGAGGGTGGGCCGCCGCGGTGCGTCGCTGTGGAGTGAGGCGGCGAGCCACGACGGATCGGCCAGCCACGACAGGAGCGCCAGAGTCGCGATGGACCATCGCATGACGGCGACACCGTCACGCACGGCGTGCCGTCGTCACAATGCACAGAAGGTCACGAGACGGTGAAGATTCTGTCCAGCCGAAACTGCTGCAGCCGCAGGAGTTCAGGGCGACGTCACCGACGGCTCCGGCCTTGTGGGGGGCTGGCCGAGACGGCTGGGCGGGCCTCCGGCGCGTCGAAAAGGGAGTAGAATCGTCGCGACCAGCGGGAGACGTCATGCCCGGGGTCCAGGCGCCAGGTCGCTATCAGTTCGGCGGGCTCGAGTTCGATCCACGGTCCGGCGAGATCTTCAAGGCCGGCGCCCGCGTCAGACTTCCTCATCAACCTGCGCTCGTCCTCACGGCGTTGCTCGAACGTGCCGGTGATGTGGTCACGCGCGAGGAACTGCGCGCCCGCATCTGGCCGGCGCATACCTTCGTCGACTTCGAACACGGTCTCAACGCCGCGGTGAACCGCATCCGCGAGGTGCTCGGCGATGCGGCGCACCATCCGCGCCTGATCGAGACACTGCCGCGACGGGGGTACCGAGTGATGGTGCCGGTTGACCGCGCGGCCCCTGCCGGCACGCTCGGGCCCCCGTCGGTACCCAGCCCGGCGCCGTTCTCCCCGGCGTCGGCCGGCACAGCGCCGCCCACCCCCGCGCCGTCTGATGACAACACGCGACGCTGGTGGAGCAGATCAGCGACCCTGGCGACCGTGCTGGGACTCCTGGCCCTGGCCATGTCGAGCCTTGCCTTGTGGCTGGTCCTGAACTCCCGGGGGACGTCGACGTCTCGTGAACTCCCGTCGTCAACACCGCCGTCCTCGGCGGCAAGAGAGGCATGTGACAAGGGCTGGCAACAGCTTGCATACGGCTCGCGGCGCGGATTCGCTGCCGGCATCGAGTACTTCGAGCGCGCGATCGCGCTCGACCCGGGCCTGGCGTCGGCGCACGCTGGCCTGGCCGAAGGGCAGGCGTTGGCCGTGTGGAATCTGTACGACGCTCCGGACGCCAGGCGCGACGCGGCCCTGGCTGCGGCGGCGCGGGCGCGTGCCCTCGCCTCACCGCTCGTCGAGGTCGAGCGCGCCAGCGCGCTGACCGCGTGGATCTTCGAGTGGGACTGGGCCGCGGCGCAGGCGGCGTTCCAGCGCGCGCTCGACATCGGCCCGCACGATGCCCGGACCCTGCGGGTCTACTGCACGTTCCTCGCCTACAGTGGCCGGGAACCCGAGGCGCTGGGGTGCGCCCGGCGAGAAGTCGAGGGCGACCCGCTCGCGCTCGACGGGGCGAGCGACCTCGCGGCAGCGCTGCTGGGACTGCAGCGGCCTGCCGAAGCGCTGAACGTGCTGAGGCGTCTCGACGAGCGCGGCCTGGACACGCCGCGGCTCCAGGCGTTCAAGGCGGCGAGCCTGGCCTCGGCCGGTGACTGCGACGGCGCCGCGCCCGTCATTGGTCGTGTGCTAAGCCTTGCCGGCGGCGACGCGGACGATCAGGTCATGCTGGTCATCGTCGGATGGGCAGCGGCGCGCTGCGGCGAACGGTCGCGCGCCCTGACCGTCCTCGAACGGTTGCGCGAGATGTCGACCCGCCACTGGGTGGATCCCGGTGCGACGGCACTGGTTCACGCGGGGCTCGGCGACCGGGACGCCGCGCTCACGCTGCTCGGGCAAGCCGTCGACGCGCGTGCGCCCTCGGCCCTGTCGATGGCGCACGACCCGATGCTCGCCAGCCTGCGCGGCGACCCCCGGTTCGCGGCGCTGGTGCGGCGCACAGGCGCGCCCGGGAGACAGGACTGACATCCGGCGTCCGGCCGTGTCTGGCAGCCGCCCATAGCGACGGGACGGGCACGTCTCCGCCCGAGCGAGTTCCCGAAGGCGGCGGACCACACGACGCCGCCCTTCAGGGCGCCGAGGGATGTCTGAGCGCGGGGGGAGATGTGCCTGGCCCGCCGCATCCGCATCCGGGTTCGGCCCATCGGGCCCGGCGGGCCGGCTGACCACCTTCGCCAGGGCTACGGTGGTCCGCCGAAGCGTTCGCGAAGGCGGAAGCCGGCCCCTACGTGTCTCGCATAGATTGTAGGGTCCGGCTTAAGCCGGACCCTACACCGTCTTCCGCCCGCGCCGCGCGAGGCCGATCATCGCCAGCCCGAATACCATCATCACCACGCCCCACCACAGGTTCACGTTGACGCCGAGCGAGCGCACGTAGATGGCCGGGTCGCTCGCGAGGCCGAAGACGACGAGCAGCGCGCCGAGCAGCGTGAAGAGCAGGCCCACCGGCCATCGCAAATCGAGTCCCATCGCGCGCTCCTACCAGAAGACGATGTTGAGGACGAGGGTGAAGGCCAGGACGAGCGCGCCGAGCGGGGCAGGACGCACGTACCACGGCCCCGTGTCCTCGTGCCGGTGATCGGTGAGCGAGTAGACGAGGCCGACGAGTTCCTCGTCGGGACGCGGGCGCGTGGCGAGGCTGACGAGAATCGTGACGACGAAGCACACCGTCCACGCGTAGATGGCCGTCCAGAAGTTCTGCGCCATCTCGCTCGGGTACTCGTGCCACATCCCGAGCCACCCGCCCTTGATGCCGACCATGGCCGCGCGCGGGAGCGTGAGCCCGTGGTGGAGGGCCGCGGCCAGCGTGCCCGACACGAGGCCCGTGAACGCGCCGTGCCCCGTCGCGCGCTTCCAGAACATGCCAAGCAGGAACGTGGCGAAGAGCGGCGCGTTCACGAACGCGAACACCAGTTGGAGCATATCCATGATGTTGTTGAAGCGCGTCGCCGCGTAGGCCGCGGCAATCGAGAGCCCGATGCCGAACACCGTGGCGAACTGCCCCATGCGCAGGTAGTGACGGTCGCTCGCGCGCCGGCGGATGTAGGCCTGGTAGATGTCGAAGGTCCACACCGTGTTGAACGCGGTGACGTTGCCGGCCATGCCCGACATGAAGCTGGCGAGGAGCGCCGTGAGCCCGAGCCCGAGAAGCCCCGTCGGCAGGTAGTGCGCGAGCATGGCGGGAATGGCCATGTCGTAATCGAGCTCGGGATTGCCCTGGCGATCGAGGCGGGGCCGCCCCGTGGCCTCGTCGATCTTGGCGGGGATGAGGCCGCGGCCGACGGCGACAGTGGCCTGCGCGAGGCCGGCTCGTGCCATGCCGGCCGGCGCCGAATCCGACGCGCCGCCGCCCGACGTGGCGGGCGCCTCGATGGCTGCCGGCGCCTCGAGCGTGGTGCCCGGCGCGATGTCGATCGGCAGCGAGATCGCGATGAGCCCCGGCAGGATCACCAGGAACGGGAAGAGCATCTTCGGCACGGCGGCGATGATGGGCGTGCGCCGCGCGGCGCCCATCGAGTCGGCCGCCATCGCGCGCTGCACGACGAGGAAGTCGGTGCACCAGTAGCCGAACGACAGCACGAAGCCGAGCCCCATCGCGAGGCCGAACCACTCGACGCCCATCGGGTTGGTCTCGGGGCTGCCCATGCCGGCCCACGAGTGGGCATACCCGGAGGGGAGCCGCGCGACGAGCCCGTCCCACCCGCCGACGTTCCAGAGACCGAGGCTCACGAGCGGCAGGAAGCCGGCGACGATGAGGAAGAACTGGAGAACCTCGTTGTAGATGGCGCTCGTGAGGCCGCCGAGGAAGATGTAAGCGAGCACGATGAGCGCCGAGACGAGCACGCTCACGTGGAACATCCACGACGCGGGCCAGCCGAGCGCCTGGAACGGCCCCTCGAGCACGCCGAGCGCGACAATCAGCTTGGCCATCGCGTACATCGAGATGCCCGACGAGAACACGGTCATCGCGGCAAACGAGATGGCGTTCAGGCCGCGCGTCTTCTCGTCGAAGCGGAGGCGCAGGTACTCGGGCACCGAACGCGCGCGCGAGCCGTAGTAGAACGGCATCATGAAGAGCCCGACGAACACCATCGCCGGGATGGCGCCAATCCAGTAGAAGTGGCTCGTCGCGATGCCGTACTTCGCGCCGGAGGCGGCCATGCCGATCACCTCCTGCGCGCCGAGATTGGCCGAGAGAAAGGCGAGACCGCAGATCCATGCCGGGATGGATCGGCCGGCGAGCAGGAAGTCGCCGCTCGTCTTCATGTAGCGCCTCAGCGCGAACCCGATGCCGAGCACGAAGACGAAGTAGATGGCCATGATGGCCCAGTCGATGGCGGTCAGGTGCATGGGTGGCTCGCTTCGCGATCAAACAGGCTACGGGCTACAGGCCACAGGCCATGGGCCTGGAGTTCCCTCTCGCTGCGCTCGGAACCGGGGGCTGACGCTGTTCTTCATGGAGTCCCCGCGACGGCGCGCAGGCGCGATGCGGCGGCCTCGGGCGTGAGGTCGCGCTGCGGCGTGGCGAGCATCTCGTAGCCGACCATGAACTTCCGCACCGTCGCCGAGCGGAGGAGCGGCGGATAGAAGTGCAGGTGCAGGTGCCAGCCGTCGTGCGGCTGGCCGTCGCAGGGCCGCGGGTGCAGGCCCATCGAGTACGGAAACGGTACCCCGAAGAGCGCGTCGTAGGCCGTCGTCAGGCGCCGCAGCAGGTCGGCGAGGCCGTCGCGCGCCTCGCCGGTGAGCGCATCGAGATCGGCGCCGTGCGTGCGCGGCAGCAGGAGCGTCTCGAAGGGCCACACCGCCCAGAAGGGCACGAGGGCCGTCCACGTGTCGTTCTCGACGACCACGCGCTCGCCGTCGGCGCGCTCGAAGGCGAGGTAGTCGCACAGGAGGCAGCCCCCGTGCCCGCGAAGCCAGCCGGCCTGCGTGCGCGCCTCCTTGGCGACCTCGGTCGGCAGATCGCCGCTCGCCCAGATCTGGCCGTGCGGGTGCGGGTTGCTGCACCCCATCATGGCGCCGCGATTCTCGAAGACCTGCACGTAGCGGATGCCGGGCCGCGCGCCGAGCGCGCGCGCCTCGTCGGCCCAGAGGTCCACGATGGCGCGGATGGCGTCCGCGTCCATGCGCGAGAGCGTGAGGTCGTGGCGCGGCGAGTAGCACACGACGCGGCAGAGGCCGGGCACGCCCTCCGCGTGCACGAGCCCGTGCGGATCGAGCGACA
>JAHDVQ010000111.1:12224-13540 GCA_023384595.1 Vicinamibacteraceae bacterium
CGGCAGAGGCCGGGCACGCCCTCCGCGTGCACGAGCCCGTGCGGATCGAGCGACATCGTGCCGTCCGGCGTGTCGTGGCGGAGCGCCGCGAAGTCGTTCTCGAAGACGAACGTCCCGGTGTAGCGCGGGTTGGTGACGCCGCCCGCGCGCGCGTTGCCCGGACACAGATAGCACGCCGGGTCGTACTCGGGAAGCGCGTCCTCCGGGAGCGGTTCGACCTGGCCCTGCCACGGGCGCTCGGTGCGGTGCGGCGAGACGAGCACCCACTCGCCCGTGAGCGCGTTGCGACGCCGGTGTGGATGTCGGGCGAGGTCCAGCTCCGGCACGTCAGCGCCCCTCCGGTGCGGCGGGGCCGTCCTGCTCTCGGCCCCCGCCTGCCACGGCGCCGCCCTGCTCTTTGCGCCCGCCCGCCACGACGCCTGCGGGGCCGGCCACGAGCACGCTTGGCACGGCGTGCGAGCGGGCCGCGTAGCGCTCCGCGATGCGGGCCGCCGCCGCCTCGCCCGTCCCGCCCTTCGCGAACATGACGACAGCCCCGCCGAAGCCGCCGCCGGTGAGCCGCGCGCCGTAGACGTCGGGATCGTGCGCGGCCATGTCCACGAGCAGGTCCACCTCGGGCACCGACACCTCGTAGTCGTCGCGCATCGACGCGTGCGAGGCCGCGAAGAGACGCCCGAGCGCCTCGAGCTCGCCCGCCTGGAGCGCCGCCGCCGCCGCGTGCACGCGCGAGTTCTCGGTGATGACGTGGCGCACGCGACGCCGGAGCACGTCGGGAAGCGCGTCGACGCGCGCCATGTCGCGCTCGTCCAGCTCGCGGAGAAGCGCGACGCCGAGCTGCCGCGCCGCCTCCTCGCACTGCTGCCGCCGCGTGGCGTAGCCGTGGTCGCCTTCCGCCAGCCGGTGCGACACGCCGGAGTCGACGACGACGAGATCGGCGCCGGCCGGGAGCGGCACGTGCGAGAACTCGAGCGAGCGCGTGTCGAGGAGGAGCGCGGCGCCCGGCACGGCGAGCGCCGAGCACATCTGATCCATGATGCCCACCGGCGCTCCGACGAACTCGTTCTCACCCTGCTGCGCCAGCCTCGCCATCCTCACATCGTCGAAGACGAGATGAAAGGCTTCGCGTAGCGCGCGGAGGGTCGCGATCTCGAGCGCGGCCGACGAGGAGAGACCGCAGCCGAGCGGGACATCGGAGGTGATGAGGGCATCGAAGCCGTCGACGACGAATCCGGCGCGCGTGAGCGTCCACGTGACGCCTGCGACGTAGTCGATCCACTCGCCGGTGCGGGATTCGGAACCGACGGAGAATCGGGAGA
>JAHDVQ010000395.1 GCA_023384595.1 Vicinamibacteraceae bacterium
CCGAAGGAGACCTGCATGGCTCTCGACGAGTATCGTGCCAAGCGCGACTTCACGCGGTCGCCCGAGCCCAAGGGCGGGCGCGTCGCGCGCCGCAAGGGCGCGTCGCTCTTCTTCTGCGTTCAGAAGCACCTGGCCTCGTCGCTGCACTACGACCTCAGGCTGGAGTGGGACGGGGTCCTGCTGTCGTGGGCCGTCCCGAAGGGCCCGTCGCTCGATCCCTCGGTGAAGCGTCTGGCGATGCACGTCGAGGATCACCCCGTCGAGTACGGCGAGTTCGAGGGGGTCATCCCGGACGGCTACGGCGCGGGCGTCGTGCTGCTCTGGGATCGCGGCACGTGGGTGCCCGAGAGCGACGATGTCCCGGCCGCCCTGAAGAAGGGGGACCTGAAGTTCCGGCTCGATGGCTTCAAGTTGAAGGGCTCGTGGGCGCTCGTGCGCACGCGCGGCTACGGCGGCAGCCGCGGCGACGGCCGGTCGTGGCTGCTCATCAAGCACCGCGACGACTGGTCGGGCGAGATCGACATCACCGAGTTCGCGCCCGACAGCGTGAAGAGCGGCGGCAGCTTCGGCGACGTGCTCACGGAGGAACTGCCGGACGTGTGGACGTCGAACCGGGAAGGCCGGGGCGGAGGCGACACGATGGCCTCGCTCACCGAGATCGTGAAGAAAGTGGAACGCTTCGAGCGCGAGCGCGCGAAACGGGAGAAGGGCACGGCCAGCGGCGCGCGCGCCACCGCGCCGCGACCCGCGGCACAGAAGACGCCCGCGAAGCGAAGCCGGAAACGCTAGTCGAGCAACCTGCGCGCGATGACGCTCCACACGGCGTAGGCGAGCCGCCGCCTGTCGTGGCGCGCGATGTCGCGCGTCCAGAGCGGCGCCTCGATGACCTCGGTCGCCCCGTCCACCTCGCCGAGCGCGAGCGGGTGCTTGTGCTCCGCGACGTAACGCTCGAGCGCGTCGACGCCAGGCGTGGCCGTGTTGAAGATGAGCACGTCGACCGGCCGGCCGATGGCGGCCGACACCTGCCGCACGGCGTCGCCGGCCGAGAACCCCCGCATGCCCTCGCCCTCCGTCAGCAGGTTCGCGACGAGGATGACGGGGCCCTCCACCGCGGAGAGCGCGTCGGCCACACCCTCGACCAGGAAGATCGGCGAGAGGCTGGTATAGAAGCTCCCCGGCCCAATCACCACCGCGTCGAAGGCGCGGATGGCCTCGGCCGTCCGCGGGTGGATGCGGACGGCGGGCTCGAGCCACAGGTCCCTGATGGCGAGGCCTCCTGTCTGCCCCGCGTCGACGTGGACCTCGCCATGCGCCTCGGTGCCGTCGGCATACCGCGCGCAGAGCGACGAGCGTTCGATGCTGACGGGCCAGACGAACCCGGTGCACCCGAGCACGGCACGGAGCCCGCCCACCGCGGCAAGGAAGTCGCCGCTGTACTGCTCCATCATCGAGAGCAGCAGGTTGCCGCCGGTGTGCCCCGCCAGCCGTTCGTGTTCCAGGGTCGGGAGGCGCGAGAGGAGCACGCGCCGCGCCTCGGCCTCGTTGCGGGCGAGCGCGAGGGCGCACTTGAGGACGTCGCCCGGCGGCAGCACGCCCAGCTCGTCGCGGAGCACGCCGGAGCTGCCCCCGCTGTCGAACATCGTGACGACGGCGTGCACGGTGAGCCAGGGATTGCGCTTCAGCCCACCGAGGAGGCTCGGCAACCCCGTCCCGCCGCCGAAGCAGCCCACGTTGAGCATGCGAAGACGCATGGGGGG
>JAHDVQ010000112.1 GCA_023384595.1 Vicinamibacteraceae bacterium
GAGCTCACCACCCGCGTGGTGGGCGGCGATGTCTTCAACAGCGTCATCCTCCGGCAGTTCGATCCGTCGCCCGATCCGCAGGAGATCGATCGCTTTCGGAGCCACGAGCTCACGCTCGGCCTGAAGCACGAGTGGAGGGCCGGTTCGGCGTTCACAGCCGCCGCCCGCTACCAGGACCTCGAGCAGACCGTCGAACTGCCCTCGTCGTTCATCACGTGCAGCGGCCTCGATCTGCGGATCCTGCCACCCTTCTCGACACTCGGCGCGCGCGTCAGCCGCGTCACACGCCTGCCGATGGAGCTCGTGGACCTGCAGGTGCAGCAGGCCACGCGCCTGGGCAGGCATCAAGTGGTGGTGGGACAGCAGTGGTACACGACCGACAAGGCCACCCGCTGCCAGGAGACGTTCAGGTTCGCGGGGTCGGCCGACACGTTCGACAACGCGGTGGCCAGCGACGGGCACGATACGGGCGCGCAGACCTACATCCGCGACGACATCCGGCTCGCCTCCTGGCTGCACGTGCATGCCGGGCTCGTCTACCAGCGCGTGGCCTACGACGATGAACTGTCGGCCACGACTTATGACGTGGACCGCTGGAATCCGCGGGTGGGCGTGTCGGTGCGCGTCACGCCGGCCACCGTCGTGCGCGGCGCCGCCTTCCGGCAGATGCACATCAACGCGCTCGGCTCCAGCATCGCGCCCCCGACGGTCGGCGGGTTCGTCGTCGCCCGCAACGAGTTTCCCACCGCGACCCGGACGGAGTACAACCTCTCGCTCGAGCATGCGCGGCCGCGGGCGTTCGTCGCCGTGCGCGCCCTCCTGCGCGACGGTGCCGTGCCGTACCTGCTCGACAACGCCTCGTTCATTCCGGAGGCCGACGCCCGCGGCGCGGGCGGCAGCCTGCACGTGAACTGGATCGCCAACGATCGCGTGACGGTGTTTGCCGAGGACCAGTTCGTCCGGTTCGACAGCCGCCGCTTCGACCGGTACGACAACCTGGTGCGCGCGGGCATCAACGTCATTCACCCCCGGGGCTTCTTTGCGCGGGTCGCGGGGAGCCACGTCACACAGCGGTTCGTCAACACGTCCATCGCGGGCCTGCCGACCAGCAACTTCACGCTCGCCGACCTGCGGCTCGCCTACGAGTTCGCCGGCAAGCGCGGCCTCGCGTCGCTCGAGGTCACCAACGCCTTCGACGAGCGCTTCGACGCGGTCGTCGAGAACCTGTCGATCGACACGTTCCTCCCGCGGCGGCGCGTCGTGGCCTCGCTCAGGTGGCGCCTCTGGTGAGCCGGGCGGCGGTGGTCTCGTTCTTCTTCCCGGAACGCGGCGCGGTCCGGCCGCGCCCCTTTGCGCTTGTGGCCCTCGCCGGCCTGGTCCTGGGCGCCGCGCTGGCGACGAGCCCCATCGGTCAGCGCCTCGAGTGGCAGCTCTACGATCAGTTCCTCAAGCGCCACGCCATCGGCAGTCAACCTGCGCCCGGCATCGTCGTCGTCGCGATCGACGAGCTGTCGTTCAGCGAGATCGGCATGGCCTGGCCATGGCCGCGGTCGCTTCACGCGACGCTCGTGGACCAGCTCGCGCGGGGCGGCGCGCGGACGATTGTGTTCGACGTGATCTTCGACACGCCCGGCGCCGTGCCCGGCGACGACGAGGAGTTCGCGGCCGCGATCGCGCGGGCGGGCAACGTGGTGCTGGCCGCCGACGAGGCCGTCATCGAGGATCCCGCATACGCGGTGACCCAGTGGAGTGAGCCGACGCCGCCGCTGGCGCGCGCGGCGAGGGCTGTGGGCGCCGTGCGCATCCCCTATGATCCCGACGGCGTGCTCCGGCGCGCCCGCCTGGAGTTCGATGGCCGGCCGTCGCTGGCGCTTGCCACCGCGGCGCTGGACCCCTCCTTCGAACGGCCGGCGGGCCTCGAGCGCACGGCGCCGCGCCTGTTCCGCTACAACGGGCCGCCGCGACACGGCGTCGCCACCGTGTCCTACTACCAGGCGCTCGACGCGGTTCGCCTCCTTCCGGCCGGCGTGTTCAAGGACAAGCACGTGATGGTCGGCCGCTCGCTCGCGGCCACGGTGCCCGACGCCACGGCCGACCACTTCATGACGCCGGTCTCGGTGCAGATGGCGGGCGTGGAGGTGCACGCCACCGTGCTCGACGCCCTGCTGAGGGATGGCTTCATCCGCGATCCCTTCGCGGCCATGGCGGGTTACCTTGCGCTCGCGGCGGTGATCGCGGCCGCGGCGAGCATCGTGTTCTTCCTTGCCGGGCCGGCGGCCGGGGCGCTGGCCGCGGTGGCCATCGTCGCCGGCCTGATGGGGGCCGGCTACGCAGCGCTGGCGGGCGGCGTGCGGGTGCCAGCCGTGGGGCCCTCGCTGGCGCTGGCGGGCGCGTACCTGACGACGAGCGCGTACCGGTTTGCATTGGGCGCACGCGAGCGGCGCCTGATCCGGCGCGCGTTCCAGCATTACGTGGCCCCGGCCATCGTCGAGCGGATGTTGAGCGATCCGTCGCAGCTCAAGCTCGGGGGGGAGCTGTACGAGGTTACGGTGCTCTTCAGCGACCTCGAGGGCTTCACGACGATGGCCGAGCGGCTCGCGCCGGGCGAGCTGAGCGCGCACCTCGGCGAGTACTTCCGCGAGATGCTCGACGTGCTGCTTCCGCACCACGGCACGCTCGACAAGCTGATTGGCGACTCGATCATGATGTACTTCGGATGCCCGATTCCGGATCCTGCGCATGCCGTGAACGCGTGCCGCGGGGCGCTGGCGATGCAGCGCCGGATGGACGCGTTGAACGAGCAGTGGGCCCGCCGGTCGCTGCCGCGGCTGCGGACGCGCGTGGGCATCAACACCGGGACGGTGGTGGCCGGCAACATGGGCACCACCACCATCTTCAACTACACCATCCTGGGCGACTGCGTGAACCTGGCCTCGCGGCTCGAGAGCGCCAACAAGGAGTACGGATCGTCGATCCTCGTGGGCGAGGAGACGTGGGGGCGGGTCCGTGGCGAATTCGAGGGCCGCGAGCTCGATTCGATTCGCGTCAGGGGACGGGCGGCACCGCTCGCCATCTTCGAGCTGGCGGCCGAGGCCGGTGCGCTCGCGCCCCTCAGGCGCGACGTGTTCCGGTGGTACGCCGACGGGCTCGCCTGCTATCGAGGCGGGCGCTGGGCCGACGCCGCGACGAGCTTCGAGCGCGCCCTCGCCCTCGATCCGGCCGATGGCCCGAGCCGGCGCCTCCTGGAACGGTGCGAGGAGTATCGCCGGCAGCCCCCCGAGAACTGGGACGGCGTCCACGCCATGCGCTGATGCCAGGCCGCAGCCATCCCTCACTCAGAATCGGACGATGGCGCCGGCCGCGAGGTAGTGGATCAGCGCGAAGGTGTAGACCTCGTCATTGTCGGCTCCGCCCTCGAGGACCCGATAGCCCGCCTTGAACGACACGCGCGGTCCCGTATCGACGACGAGGCCCGCGAAAATGTCCTCGGCACGGCCTTGCGGTGCTGCCAGCGCGTCACCCTCGACCCGCACGGCCACGCTCGGGCCCAATCGCCGCTCGAGCAGGAAGTTGATGAGCGGCACCGCGCCGACGTTGGTCTTCTCGGCCCCCGTGCCGCCCGCTTCGAGCCGGGTGACGGCGTCGCGGACCTTGGCGGTCAGCCCGACGCCGAACCGCCACCGCTCGTTCTGGACGGGCTCCCAGCGGTAGGTGAGGCGATAAGAGTCGAAGACGTAGCGTCCGTTCACCGGCACGCCCGCGGCGAAGCTGGCTCCTGCAAAGGACACCGGGCGATCGAAGGTGCCCGCGGCGTCGATGCGCAGCGGCGCGACGAGCGCCGAGACGACGTGATTGCGAGCCACCCGCAGGTCGGCTCGCAGGCGCCAGAAGTAGGTCGTGTCGGACGTCAGGTCGTCGCTGAACGAGAAGTTCGTATGGTACCATCGCCGACCCATGCAGCAGACCGATCACGAGCGGTTCATGCGACGGGCCATCGCCCTGACGAGGCAGTGCCCGGATCTGCCTTTCGGGTGTGTCATCGTGCACCGCGACCGCGGCGAGATCGTGGCCGAGGGCTGGAACAAGTCGTCGGTCAATCCGCTGTGGCACGGGGAGATTGACGCCCTCAACCGGCTGGCCGAGTCCTCCAGCCGCGACGCCGGCTCCCGTCTGATTCTGTATACGACCGCCGAGCCGTGCCCCATGTGCCAGACGGCCATCCTGTGGAGCGGCATCGAGACGGTGGTGTTCGGCACGTCGATCCGGTTCCTGCAGGAGCAGGGCTGGCGGCAGATCGACATCCTGGCGGAAGAGGTGATCCGCCGGAGCCCGGGTTGGGCCTGCACGCTCATCGGCGGCGTGCTCGAAGACGAGTGCAACGCGTTGTTCACGCGTCGCAATGCAGCCGCTTGCGCATCACGCGGTTCTCGCAGCGGCTACACCAGGAGGTGAACGACAAGACGCGCACCGACATCTTCGCGCCGGGCGCACCGGTGACCTCGGCGGACATCCGGAACGACCAGGCGGAGTCAATCCAGCACGGCACGAGCCAGGCCAAGGGGGAAGGCGCGGACGGCATCGGCGTAGGCTAGGCCGCAACGCGTCCCGGGGGCAGAGGCAGGCTGGTCTTCCCGGCCCTGCCGTGGTCACGGCCTGCACCGCGCCGATCAACGGACGCCGTGGCTCACGAGCAAGCGGTGCACGGGCTCCGTGTGGCGAATGGTGGAGAACGCCAGGGATCTTTCGACCATTGCGGGACACGCCGCGTCGAGGTCGAAGGCCCGCTTGAGATGCGCCGACGCCCGGCCCACGTCTCCGGCCAGCCCGTACGCCTCGGCGACGATCAGTTCCGCCCGGGCGCTCTGGTCGAACTGCGTGATCGCTTCGAGGTCGCGGATGCCCTCGTCGATGCGGCCGCTCATCAATGCCAGCAGCCCCAGATAGACCAGCGAACCCGCGTGCGCGATCTTGGGGTTGTCGCGGAGGGGAGCGATGTCCTCCGTTGCGCCGTCGATATCACCCGACAGGAGCCGGCAGCCGCCCCGGACGGCAAGCAGCGGCGTTTCATCGCTGAACGACCGGATGGTCCTGTTCAACATGCCGACGCACTCGGCGTAACGTCCCATGCGTCTGAGATTACCTGCGCGGTTGCTCGCCGTCGTCGTCAGGTTCGGCATGAGCTCCATCGATTGACGGTAGTAGCTCTCCGCTAGCTCCGGGTCCTCGTCTCCGTTGCAGGAGTACGCGAACATGACCGCGCTGTAAGAGTCACCCAAGAGAGCAAGGGCCTCGGCGGCGCGCGGATCCAGTTCGCTCGCCCGCCGGGCCTCCGACCGGAGGACGGCGACATCGCCCCTGGCCCGTGCCGCGAGGGCGAGGGCGATGTGGGCGTCGGCCGAGCCGGGGGCAAGGCGCACGGCACGGTTCGCCGTCTCGGCCGCCCGCTGGCTCGCACGACTCCCCCCGGCCCACACGGGCTGCGCCGTGCGGCCGTAGGTCTTTGCCAGCCATGCCCACGCCGCGCCGTACTCGGGATCCTGGGTGACGGCGCGTTCGAGAGAGACCACCGCGTCCTGGTACCGTCGGGACCAGTACAATGCGCGCCCTTCCACGAAGGCCGCATAGGCCTCCGCGTCGGCCGTGTCGCCGCCGGTCGATGGCGTGGCGCGGTCCACCACGCGCGACGCTACGACAGCCGCGACGATCAGGATCAACAGACCAGCGGCCAGCAGGGCGAACCGCCACCGGCTGCGCCGGGCGGGGACGACACCTGAACTCTCCTGCGGCGCGCCCTCGCCGGGCCGGTCTTCGGGTGCCCGATTCGCCAGCCACCTGTCGAGCTCGGCCGCGAACGCATATGCCGACGCTCGCTGCTTGTGTTCCAGCCGATGGACGGGGAGGCCCTCGCTGAGCTCCCAGCGCTGCACTGTCCGGATGTCCCGCCCGAGGTAGCCCGCGATGGCCTTCCACCCGTCCAGTCGTCCACCGGCGTGCTCCGCAGGCTGCGCGTCGGGTCGCTCACCGTCGGGTCGGGCCTCTGCAGGAACCTTGGTCACCGCGACGCAATCTTAGCGCCTACCCCGCGCGAGCCCAAGGACACCAGGGATCTGACCGCGACATCACGCGACACCGGGACGCGCCGCGTGATGTCGCTTGACGCCCGTACGGGGCGCCGCGAGGATGCGGACGTCCGACGCTGCACGTGGAAAGACGGTTCCTTGAGGGGGGACGACATGCGATTGCGCAATTGGACGGTCTGGCTCGTCATGTTGACAGCGGTGTTCCTCGGGTCCGGAAGTCTGGGGGCCCAGACCACGGACCGGTCCGGAGTTGACGGCAAGGTGGTGGACCAGAGCGGCGGTGTGCTGCCCGGGGTGGTCGTCACGATTGCCAGTCCGGCGCTGCTGGGGGGAGACCGCTCCACGGTCACGGACGCGGAGGGTGCGTTCCGGTTTGCGGCCCTGCCGGCAGGGGTCTACCAGGTGACCTTCGCACTGGAGGGTTTCGCCCCCAGGCAGCGCGAGGTGCGTCTCGACACAGGGTTTGTGGCGACGCTCGACGAGGTGATGTCCCTCGGCAGCGTGGAGGAAGCGCTGACGGTGTCGGCGCACTCGCCCGTCGTGGACGTCCGGACGACCGCCGTCAGCACGAACCTGGGCAAGGAGGCGCTCGAGCAACTGCCGACCTCCCGCAGCATGTGGCAGGTGATGAACCTGGCCCCCGGACTGCGCGTCGCCGGGGTGGACGTCGGCGGATCGGCGGTCGGCAACCAGCAGACCTACTCGAATTACGGGACCTCGACCGGCGGCAACAAGCCGACGCTGGACGGCGTCGATACCCGCGAAGACGCGGGCGGTGCGGGCTTCTACTACGACTATGGCGCCTTCCAGGAGGTCCAGATCAAAGCGATGGGCAACGACGCCGAGATGGCCGTGCCTGGGACCCAGTTCATCGGCATTCTGAAGTCAGGAGGCGACCAGTTCCACGGCTCCGGTTACTTCGCGTGGGAGACCCCCCGCCTCCAGAGCGACAACGTGACCGACGCCCTGCGCGCCAAGGGCGTGAAGGAAGGCAATCCGCTCAAGGCCTACCGCGACGGCAACGTGGACCTGGGCGGACCGGTGTTCAAGCGAAAACTGTGGTTCTACGGCTCGTATCGCCATCAGCACATCGAGCAGGGGGTCCTGGGCTACGTCGCCTCGCCTGGGCCCGACCACTTGCCCGGCACGCCCGACGACGTCGAGGGCAGCTACCAGGTGACCCTGACCAACCTCACCGGCAAAGTGAGCGGGCAGATGGGGCCCAAGCACCGCTTCAGCGGTTTCGTGCAGGCCCAGGAGAAGGACCAGCCGGATCGGACCGCCGATGCCTTCCGTTACAGGGAGTCGACGTTCCACCAGATCTTCAAGCCGAGGGCGAGCAAAGTGGACTGGTCGTGGGTGGCCTCCGATCGCACCTACGTCAATGCCTTCGTCGGCTACTGGGGCTACAACAGCGACATCCTGAACGAGACCGAGGCGCCGTCGGCCTACGACACGGTGACGTTCCGATACTCGGGCCGGTACAACCCGTCACCGTATTACGTCGGGCGAAGCCGCTGGCAGTACAACGCAAGCCTGTCCCACTTCGTCGCAAACGCCCTGGGCGGCAGCCACGACATCAAGGCCGGCCTGGAGTTCACTGACGAAGACCGGTACCGCGACGAGCCGGCGAAGTCCAACGGCGCCGATTATCAGCTCCGCTTCCAGAACGGCGTGCCGTTCCAGGTGATCGTCTACAACTTCCCCTACGATTCGACCAGCATCATGACGACGCAGTCGGCGTACGTCCGGGACGCCTGGCGGTTCGGCGACCGCGCGACCCTGAACCTGGGGGTCCGCTACGAGAGCTACCACGTCTACAACCCCGCCCAATCCAAGCCGCAGGGACGGTTCTACCCCGCGGGCGACTTCCCCGAGGGCGAGGTACTGACGTGGCGCAACTGGGCGCCGCGCATCGGCCTCGCGATGCCACTGGACGCCGACAAACGGACCGTCGTCAAGGCGACCTACGGCTGGTTCAACTTCGCCACCCAGGCGCTCTACGCCGACACCTTCAACAACAACGCGGTCGCGTCGTCGACGTATCGCTGGCTCGACATCAACGGCAACCGTAACTTCGACGACGGGGAACTCGGCACGTTCGTGACGGCGACCGGCGCGAAGACCTCCGCCGTGAACCCCGACATCGAGCAGCCGAAGACCCATGAACTGACGGCGTCGATCGAGCGCCAGATCGCGGCGAATTTCTCGGCTCGTGCCAGCTACGTGTACCGGCGCGAGATGAATCGCTTCCAGACCGTCAACGTCCTCCGGCCGTACGACGCCTACAACATCGCGATCCCGAGCGTCGATCCCGGACCCGACGGCGTGGCCGGGACGGCCGACGACGGCGCGCCCATCACCTACTACGAGTACGGCGCGGCCTACGCAGGTGCCGCGTTCATCCAGAACGTGGACCAGAACGTGCCCGGCTACGACAACGGGTACCACAGCGTCGAAGTGGCGGCCCAGAAGCGGCTGTCGAACAGGTGGCAGCTCGTGACGTCGTTCCTGGCGACCCGTGTGGACGAGTGGGTGGCCGGATTGACCGCTGCCGGAGCACTCGGGTCCGGCGTCCCGGTGACGCCGAACATGGACTTCTTCCCGAAGCGCCAGTACTGGCAGTGGAACTACAAGGTGGCCGGCAGCTACGACCTGCCGTATCAGATCCAGGTCGCCGGAACGTTCACCAGCCAGAGCGGCGACGTCTGGGCTCGCGACGCCCGCTTCACGACCGGGCTGGTCCGTTCCGGAAGCCTGATCCTCCGCATGGAAGACGCCGCGGCTAATCGCCTGCCGACGCAGAATCTCCTCAACATCAGGGTCGAGAAGCGACAGAAGATCGGCTTTGGCACCGCCGCCTTCCAGTTCGATGTGTTCAACGTCATGAACACGAACGTGGAACTGGGCGTCACCACCAGGTCGGGCGCCAGCTTCGGCCGGATTACCAGCATCCTGCCGCCTCGCGTCGCCAGGTTGGGCGTGAGCTACACCTTCTAGTTCGAGCGTTCGCTGGCCTGCCCGGAACACTGAACGGCGAAGACCGGGCAGGCGCAGTCGCCCGGTCGAGGATCCACGTCATCAGGAGGCTTTGTGGGAATCAGGTTGCGAATGTGCCTTGCCGTACTGGCCGTGTTCGTCGCGCTCGTCGCGCTCCGGGTGTCGGCGGCGTCCGATGCGGAAGAGTGCACGACCCTGGTGGCGGCCGGAGCGGCCACCAGCCACGGCGGCCCCCTTCTGTGGAAGAACCGTGACACCGGTACGCTATCGAACAAGGTCATCCTGGTGACCGAGCAGCCGCACAGCTTCCTCGCGCTGGTCGACGCCGACGACACGGCGGGGCGCGCGGCCTGGGCCGGCGTGAACGCGACCGGCTTCGCCGTCGCCAACTCGGCGTCGTACAACCTGCCCCAACCGGATGGCGAGACTCGCGGGCAGGAAGGCGTCGTGATGGCCGAGGCGCTGCGGACGTGCCGCACCGTCGACGAGTTCGAGCAACTCCTGGTGCGTCGAAAGGGCAAGCGGCTCGGCGTTCGAGCGAACTTCTTCGCGCTCGACGCCACCGGTGCCGCGGCGATCATCGAGACGCACAATGGCGGGCACACCAGGTACGACGCAGCCGCGTTCCCCGGTCACCGGGTGGCCAACACCAACTTTTCGCGCAGCGGCGACGAGCACCAGGGGGCAGGCTATCTCAGGTTCGACCGGGCGAGCCGGCTGCTGCGGACCATCGGCCCCGATCGGCTCGACGCCGCCACGATCTTCGACAAGCTGGCGCGCGATCTCGGGCACCCCCTGTTAGCGCACCCGTCGCGCGACCAGTGGAAGACGCTGCCCTCCGGCACGCCCCACTGGATCCACTCCAACTACACGATCGACCGGCCGAGCACGGCGTCGGCCGTCGTCATCACCGGGGTGCGCCCGGGCCAGGATCCACGGCTGACGACCATGTGGGTGGCGCTCGGTGAGCCCGTGACGACCATCGCCGTCCCGCTGTGGATGGCGGCCGGCGTGCCGCCCGACGAGGTGTGGCTGGGCAAGAACGCGCCTATCAGCGCCGAGGCGGCGCGACTGAAGGCGGTTCTCCGACCGCTGAAGACACGCGAGCGGAACGAGTACGCCGACGTCACGCGGCTCGACAACGCGGAGGGCACCGGCTGGCTGCCCGGACTGCTCGCCGTCGAGCGTCAGATCGCCGCCGACACGAAGGCGTTTCTTCGAACCGGGCCGCCCGCCGAGGCGCTGGCGGCGTTCCAGCGCAAGATGGCCCAGCGCGCGCTCGAGGCGCTGAAGGCCGTCGATGCGACGCCGCGTGCCGACGTGGAAATCACGGCGTCGCTGGCGGCGCCGGCGCTGGCCGAGGGCGTCGCGCTCCAGCGGTGCGGCGACCACGCGAAGGCGCTCGCCGCCTTCGACCGCGCGATTGCCATCGAGCCCGCCAACGCCGACGCGCACCTGTTGAAGTGTCGCTCGATGGCCGGCTTGCGACGCTACGAGGAGGCGGTGACGGCCTGCTCCGCCTCCCTCGCGGCGCAGCCGGATAGCGTGGAAGCGTTGCGCGACCGCGGTCACTATCACCTCAACCTCGGCCAGATCGACGCGGGCCTGGCGGACCTGCGGTCGGCGGAGACGCGAACGGGCCGTGACCGCGGCGTGTACTATCACCTGGGTCTGGCGCATTACCTGAATGGCGACTTCGCGAGCGCGGCGACGGCTTACGGGCGCTGCGTCGCCACGTCCGACACCGGCAGCGAGAAGGTGGAATGCCAGGCGTGGCTGGTGCCGAGTCTCCTCCGCGCGGGGCGTCGGCGGGAGGCGCGCCGGCTGCTGGACGGGGTCGGCGCGACGCCGGTCGGAGGCCACAGCGGTCTGTATCTTGACCGCCTCCTGCTGTTGAAGGGCGCCCGAACCGAAGCCCAGGTGGCGGCCACCATCACGACCGGGGATGCGGTGACGGAGGCGGCAGTCGGTTACAATCTCGGTCTTTGGCACCTGCTGAACGGCCGCCAGGCGCAGGCGTTGGCCTATTTCCGGCGCGCGGTCGACTCGAGGCTCGCAACCTCGTGGGGCGCGCGTGCATCGGAGGCGGAACTCCGGCGCCTGGAGGCGGGCGGCGCGACCGAGCCCTGAGTGCGCGGAGACACGACCCGACACGATGCCAGAATCGAACGCCACCGGCGATCTCGCCGCCCCATTCGCTGGCGTTCGCCGCCATATTGTCGGCGTCGACGCGCTCGTGCGCACGCCGTACGGGGAACGCCCCCTCATCTACGCCGACTGGACGGCGAGCGGCCGCCTCTACGGGCCGATCGAACGGCGGCTGTCGGAGGCCATCGGGCCGTACGTGGCCAACACGCACTCGGAGGCCAGCGCCACCGGGGCGCTGATGACCGAGGCGTATCACGAGGCGCACGCGATCATCCGCCGTCACGTCAACGCGGGCCCGGACGATGTCGTCGTCACCGCCGGGTCGGGGATGACGGCGGTCGTCAACAAGTTGATCCGGATGCTGGGGCTCCGCGTTCCCGAACAACTCGAACGCTTCACGCGGGTGCCGGCCGAGGATCGCCCGGTGGTGTTCGTCACGCACATGGAGCACCACTCGAACCAGACGCCGTGGATCGAGACCATCGCCGATGTCGAGGTCCTCCCGCCCGACGAAGACGGCCTCGTGGATCCCGAGTCGCTGCGCGAGCGCCTCCACGCGCATCGGGACCGGACGTTGAAGATCGGGGCGTTCACGGCGTGCTCGAACGTGACGGGGATCGCGACGCCGATCCACACGCTCGCGCGGCTGATGCACGAGGCGGGGGGCGTCTGCTTCGCCGACTACGCGGCCTCGGCTCCGTACGTGCCGATCGACATGCATCCCGACGAGCCGGGCTCGCACCTCGACGCGATCTACTTCTCGCCGCACAAGTTCCTGGGCGGACCCGGGTCGCCCGGCGTGCTCGTGTTCAACTCGACACTCTATAAGAACCGCGTGCCGGATCAACCGGGCGGCGGCACAGTGGAGTGGACCAATCCGTGGCTCGAGCACCGCTACATCACGAACATCGAGGTGCGCGAGGACGGCGGCACGCCCGGGTTCCTGCAGGCGTTCCGCGCGGCGCTGGCCATTCGCCTGAAGGAGTCGCTCGGGACCGATCGGATCCTGCAGCGTGAACGCCGTCAGGTGCCCCGCCTGCTCCGGGGGCTCGACGGCATCCCCGGGGTGCACGTGCTGGCGTCGCACGTGGTGGAGCGTCTCGGGATCGCGTCGTTCTACATCGATCACCTGCATTACCACCTGGTCGTGCGCCTGCTGAGCGATCGCTTCGGCATCCAGGCGCGCGGGGGATGCTCGTGCGCCGGCACGTACGGCCACTACCTGCTGCACGTCGGACGCCAGCAGTCGCAGGACATCACCTCGCGCATCGACCGAGGCGACCTGTCGGTGAAGCCAGGCTGGGTTCGGCTGTCCATCCACCCGACGACGCCCGATGCCGAGATCGACGCGATCGTCGGCGCCGTCGACGCCATCGCGCGCGACGGAGAGCGGTGGGCGGGCGATTACCTCTACTCCGCTTCGTCCAACGAGTTCCGCCACAGGTCGGCGCCCGGCGACGACACCGTGCGCCGCTGGTTCGACCTCGGCGACGCGTGACGCCGCGAGTCCTGCACGACGCTGTAGAATGTTCCCCCCAACATCACCGCAGGCGGAATGCGTGGCACCGGTGTAACCGAAAGAAGGGGGCAGGGATGACGCTGCGGATCTCGGGCTCGAACAACGTCGTGTACCGGAACGAAACGTCCGACGTGCATCGGGTGACAATCGTCGTCTCTGGAAAGGCGAAGCTCGAAGTCCTGCCCAATGCGGGCACGGCCATTCACCGGGCGCCCACAGGCGACCGTGGTGGCGCGGTGTCACTGGAGGTGCCTGCGCAGCACAGGATCGAAATCGACGTCGTCGAGCTTCGCCAGGAGATCGACGTCGAGTTCCTGGCTGCCACATAGGCGGGTCACCCCGCCGCCTCCATGCTGCGCTCGGCCAGGGGCGGCCGGGCGATTCTTCGCGGTGTGCCGCTATGGACCTTGGCGTGCTGCTTGGGAGCTCACTGATCGCGGCCGTGTGCGGCGGGCTGGTCACCGGCTACTGGAGCCGTCGGGCAGCGAAGAAGGTCCCCAAGACCGAACGACGCGCGAGCGCCTACGAGGAGGTGGCGGTGCGCCTCGTGTCCGAGTGTCTGGACGCGGGAGCGCGCACGCCACTCCTCCTGGACGATCGGCAGTTTCGCGACGCGGTCGCCCGCGTGTTTCTGTTCCGAGAATCCAGCGTCGTGTCGGCCCTGTCCTCGTTCCTGAAGCATCGCTCAGTGAACCGCGACGAGGCGGTCGAT
>JAHDVQ010000113.1:0-6232 GCA_023384595.1 Vicinamibacteraceae bacterium
GCAGACATGTACAGGCACGCGGTGTACGACGACGTGGTGGCCGAGGTCACCGGCGAGCTCAGCGTGGCGATGGAGAAGGCGCTCGAAGCGGGCGTGCCGCGCGAGGCGGTCATCCTCGATCCCGGTCTCGGCTTCGCCAAGCGTGCCGAGCACAGCGTCGAGCTGCTCTCGCGGCTCGACGCGCCGGCGTGGCGCGCGCTCGACCGGCCGCTGCTCCTGGGGCCGTCGCGCAAGTCCTTCCTGCAGGCGGCGATTGGCGAGCGCCCGCCTGGGGAGCGGGAGTGGGCCACGGCCGCGGCGGTGGCCGCCTGCGTCCTCTGGGGCGCGCACATCGTCCGCGTCCACGACGTCGCGTCGATGTCCGACGTGGTCCGCGTCGCCTCCCACCTGGGCGCGTCCCGATCGGGGTCAGGTCTGCGATAGCACATCGGGTCAGGTCTGCGACAGCACATCGGGTCAGGTCTGCGACAGCACATCCTCAGGCATGTGTCTTGCTCTAACTCAGATGAACGACATTTTGTCAGGATTCTGAGCGAAAAGACCATGCGAAACACCCGACATCTTGTTCGAAATCACGACAGTTTCGATAATGTAGAGCTATCCCTTCGGCAGGGCGTCGCCATCGTGTGCGCCGCTCTCCTGATGATGCTGCTCGTGGCGGGCTGGGCCCCGGCGGCTCAGGAATCTACGATGAAGGCGCCCGACTGGCTCGACATCCAGATCCGCCTCGATCGCCTGAACCTCTCCCCGGGCGAAATCGACGGCATGCCGGGTCGCAACTCGCACGAAGCCCTCAAGGCCTTCCAGGAGCGGCAGCGGCTCGAGCCGACCGGACGTCCGGACGCCGCGACGCTCGAGGCGCTGACCAAGGCTTCGCCCGAACCCGTGTTCACCGCCTACACGATTACCGCGGCGGACACCGAGGGTCCGTTCACGCCGCAGATTCCCGGCGATCTCGTCGAGCAGGGCACGCTCGAGCGTCTGGCCTATCGCGACGTCCGCGAGATGCTCGCCGAGCGGTTCCACACGAGCCCGTCGGTCCTGGAGAAGCTGAACCCCGACGCGCGCTGGGCGCAGGGCACCGAGGTGCGGGTGCCGGCTGTGAGCCCGCTCGAACTGCCGAAGCCTGGCACCCGCGAGGCCGACGCCGCCCCCGCGGCGGCCGCCGCCGAAGTCGTCGTGTCGGCCGACACGAAGGCGCTCACCGCCCGCTCGGCCGACGGGGCTATCCTCCTGCACGCCCCCGTCACCGTGGGCAGCGAGCACGACCCGCTCCCGATTGGGGAATGGGAGGTGCTGGGCGTCTCGTTCCAGCCGACCTTCCACTACAACCCCGACCTCTTCTGGGATGCCGATCCCGCGCACGCGAAGACCATCATCAAGGGCGGGCCGAACAACCCGGTCGGTCTCGTGTGGATCGACTTGAGCAAGGAGCACTACGGCCTGCACGGGACGCCCGAGCCCGGCCGCGTCGGACACAGCGAGTCGCATGGCTGCGTACGGCTCACCAACTGGGATGCCGTCAGGCTGGCGTCGCTCGTGGCCAAGGGCACGAAGGTGGTGTTCAGGAAATGACGCGCACCGCGGTGGGCCTCGCCGCGGCCGCCGCCGGTCTTCTCGTCGGGTTCTGGGGCGGCTGGCAGGTCCACGACGCCTGGCGCGACCTGAGCCCGCGGCACCGCGAGGCCGCCGAAGACGCCGCGCCGCAGGGCTCCGTGGCGCAGAATCCCGCGCCGATCATCGTCGAGCCGGGCCCGGCCGCCGGCCGCGCTGTGGATCCGCCCCCTGATGCCCGTGAGCCGCGAGCTTCCGCGCCCGGTGACACGCCGGTCATCGCGGCCCCGCCGCCAGGGGCGGGACGCGTCGATCCGGCGCCGCCGCCCGCCTCCGAGGGTCCCATCGTCACCGCCGACGAGGCCCTTCGCGATCTGCGCGCCCGAAAGCTGATCGTCCCCGTCTCCGGCATCGAGGCGTCGAACCTCGTGCCCTCGTTCGACCAGCCCCGCGGGACCGATCGCCGTCACGAGGCCATCGACATCATGGCGCCGCGGGGCACGGCGGTGCTCGCCGTCGAAGACGGGACGGTCGCCCGCCTCTTCACGAGCGAGTTCGGCGGGCTCACCATCTACCAGTTCGATCCCTCCAGCCGCTACGCGTACTACTACGCGCACCTCGATCGCTACGCGGCGGGCCTCGCCGAGGGGCAGCGCGTGCGCCGCGGGCAGCTGATTGGCTACGTCGGATCGACCGGCAACGCCTCGCCATCGGCGCCGCACCTGCACTTCGGCATCTTCCTGCTCACGCCCGAGCGGCGGTGGTGGCAGGGCTCGCCGCTCGACCCCTACGCCGTCTGGCGCTGACCGGCAGGGGAGTCCGGCGCTGACCCGCAGTGGCGACGCCGGCCGGCCGGCGGCTATGATGAGGCCGGCCGATGACTGTCTTCACGGAATGGCTTCGGAGCACCCCCGTCACGTGGTGGGATGTCCTCGACATCCTCATCGTCGCGATCCTCTTCTATGAGTTCTTGAAGCTCATCAGGGGCACGCGCGCGGTGCAGATGGCCTTCGGCACGCTGCTCATCGCCATCCTGTTCTTCGCCTCGCGCCTCGCGCCCCTCCAGACGGTCAACTGGCTGATTCGGAACCTGGTCGGCTACGTGGTGTTCGCGGCGATTGTCATCTTCCAGAACGACATCCGCCGGGCGCTCGCCAACCTCGGGCGGATGCGGGTCTTCCGCTACCTGTCGTCGCGCACCGACACGGGGCAGGACGAGAACATCGAGGAGGTCCTCAGCGCCGCCTTCGCGCTCTCGGATCGGAAGCTCGGCGCCATCATCGCCTTCGAGCGCGACATCGGGCTGCGCAACTACATCGAGAGCGGCATCCCCCTCGATTCGGCGATCACCTACGACCTGCTCCTGAGCATCTTCCAGAAGGCGGCGCCGCTCCACGACGGCGCCACCATCATCCAGGAGGGGCGGATTGCGGCCGCGGCCTGCTTCCTGCCGCTCACCGTGAACCCGCAGCTCAGTCGCGAGCTCGGCGCGCGGCACCGCGCCGCCATCGGCCTCACCGAGGAAACGGACGCGGCGGCCATCATCGTGTCCGAGGAAACGGGCATCGTCTCGCTCGCCGTCGACGGCCGGGTCGAGCGCTCGCTCACGGCGGAAGGCCTGCGGCGCCGGCTGCACGATCTCCTCTTCATCGACATGCGCCCGGCGGCGGCCCGCGCCCGCGAGACCTCGCGCGACTCGAGGGAGGTGACCTGATGGCGTGGCATCCCTTCCGCAACCTGGGCGTGAAGGCGCTGTCGGTCGTGCTGGCGTCGATCCTGTGGGCCTCCGTCTCGCGCGATCAGGTGGTGGAGCGCAGCATCCAGGTGCCGATCGAGTTCCAGAACATTCCGGCGGGGCTCGAGATCGTGAGCGACACGCCCGCCGACGCCGACGTGCGCGTGCGCGGCACCTCCAACATGCTCGGCCGCCTGCAGCCGGGCGACGTCGTCGCGGTGCTCGACCTGCGCGGGGCGCGTCCCGGCGAGCGGCTGTTCCACCTGCTCGCCGACGAGGTGCGCACGCCTTTCGGCATCAGCGTCACGCAGGTGTCGCCGCCGACCGTGTCGCTCCTGCTCGAGATGTCGGGCCGCAAGGTCGTGCCGGTCGTGCCCGACGTCGTCGGCACGCCGGCCGACGGCCACGTGCAGGGCGCCCTTGGCGTCGAGCCCGCGACGGTGGAGGTCGTCGGGCCCGTCAGCCGTCTGGCCCGGCTCGAAGCGGCGACCACCGAGGCCGTGTCGATCGAGGGCGCCCGCACGACGGTCAAGGACGAGGTGAACATCGGAGTCCAGGACAACGCGCTCCGCCTCGAACGGCCGCGCGCGGCGCTGGTGACCGTGCAGATCCAGCCCTCGCCCATCGAGCGCACGATCTCAAACGTGGCGGTCGAGTTCAGGAACCTCGCGGCCGGCCGCACGGCGCGCATCGAGCCCGACACCGTCGCGGTGACCGTGAGCGGGCCGCGCGAAATCGTCTCGGCTCTGACGCGCGACGACCTCGAGCCCTACGTCGATCTGAGTAACCTTGGCCCTGGCCGCTACACCCTGCCCGTCGAGGCCGGTACGTCGCGCGAGGTGTCGCTCGTGCGAAGCGAGCCCGACAGGGTCACCGTTCGCGTGCGCTGAGCGCGCACCGTGGAGAACGACCGCATGCCCCCACGCTTGTTCGGCACCGACGGCGTCCGAGGCCGCGCCGGCGACTACCCGCTCGACCGGGCGACGGTGGCCCGGATTGGCGCCGCCGTCATCCGCGCCCTGCCGCACGGCGCCGTCGAGCCCCGCGTGCTCGTGGGCCGCGATACGCGCGAGTCGGGCGGCTGGATCGTCGAGGAACTCGAGCGCGGCATCCGTTCCGAAGGCGGCCGCCTGACGAGCGCCGGCATCCTGCCCACGCCCGCCATCGCCTACCTCACCAAGGCGATGGAGTTCGACGCGGGCATCGTCGTCTCGGCGTCGCACAACCCGTACGAGGACAACGGCATCAAGGTCTTCTCCGGCGACGGTGAGAAGCTCGACGAGGAGTTCGAGGCGCACATCGAGGCCACGATCCACGACGAGCAGTGGCGGGTGGGCGAGCCGAAGACGCCGCCCGCCGAGGCGCACGATCTCGTGGCCGCCTACATCGCGCACGCCCGCACGGCCGTGCCCGACCTGGCCCCGCTTCGCGGCCTGCGCCTCGCCATCGATTGCGCCAACGGCGCGACGACGACCGTGGCGCCCCGGCTGTTCGGCGAGCTGGGCCTCGAGGTGACGCTCCTCGGGCACACCCCCGACGGACGCAACATCAACCTGGGATGCGGGTCGACGCACCCGGACGCCCTGTCGCGCGCCGTCGTCGAGGGCGGCCATCGCCTGGGCGTCGCGTTCGACGGCGACGGCGACCGCGCGATTCTCGTGGACCACACCGGGCGCGTGGTCGACGGCGACGCGGTGATGTACATCTGCGCGAAGTTCCTGAAGGCGCACGGCGAGTTGCGCGGCGACGCGATTGTCGCCACCGTCATGAGCAACATCGGTCTCGAGATTGCGCTGGGCCGCCTCGGGCTCGCGCTCCACCGCACGCCCGTCGGCGACAAGTACGTGGCCGCGGCCATCGCCGAGCACCAGCTCTCGCTCGGCGGCGAGCAGTCGGGGCACATCATCTTCTCCGACTTCCTCTACACGGGCGACGGCATCGTCACCGCGCTGAACGTGCTGCGCGTCATGGGCGAGACCGGGCACGAGCTGGCCGATCTGGCGTCGGAGTTCGTCGCCTATCCGCAGGTGCTCGTCAACGTGCGCGTGCGCGAGAGGCGGCCCATCGAGGAGGTGCCGGCCATTCGCGCCGCCATGGCGCGCGTCGAGGAGCGGCTCGCGGACAACGGCCGCCTGCTCGTGCGCTACTCGGGCACCGAACCGCTGCTGCGCGTGATGATCGAAGGACAGGACCAGCAGGAAATCGAGGCGTGGGCGAACGAGATCGCC
This sequence comes from Vicinamibacteraceae bacterium, assembly GCA_023384595.1. GTDB lineage: Bacteria > Acidobacteriota > Vicinamibacteria > Vicinamibacterales > JAFNAJ01 > JAHDVQ01. Next base: position 5,518 of record JAHDVQ010000113.1, read on the forward strand.
GGCGCCGTGAGGGCGGCGCTGGGATGATCCGGCTCAGTGTGAACGTGAACAAGGTGGCCACCGTGCGCAACGCGCGCGGCGGCGAGGTGCCGTCGGTGCTCGACGCGGTGGACGCGGTCGTCCGGGCGGGGTCGCCGGGCGTGACGGTGCATCCGCGGGCCGACGCCCGCCACATCACCGCCGCCGACGTGCGGGCGATCAGGGCGCGGCTCGACGATCGCTGGCCCGGCGTCGAGTACAACATCGAGGGCGATCCAAGGCCCGATTTCCTCGCCCTCGTCCACGAGGTACGGCCCGCGCAGTGCACGCTCGTCCCGGTGCGGCCGGGCGAGATCACCTCGCAGGCGGGGTGGCCTGCCGACACGCCGGCCGGCGCCATCACCCGTGTGGTGGCCGACCTCCGCGCCGCGGGCATCCGGGTCAGCCTGTTCGTCGCGCCCCAGCACGACGCCATCCAGTGGGCCTCGGCCATGGGGGGCGACAGGGTCGAGCTGTACACGGAGCCGTACGCTCGCGCGTTCCGCGAGGGGGGCGCCGCGCTCGACCGGTCGCTGGCCCTCTACCGCGACGCCGCCGACTTCGCGCACGGCCTCGGACTCGGCGTCAACGCCGGGCACGACCTCGACCTCGAGAACCTGGTCGCGTTCCGCGAGATCCCGCACATCGCCGAGGTGTCCATCGGCCATGCCCTCATCAGCCACGCCCTGTTCGTCGG
>JAHDVQ010000113.1:6332-11891 GCA_023384595.1 Vicinamibacteraceae bacterium
ACGACGGCGCCCGTGACGTCGGCGGGCGGGCAGACCGCCGCGGTCCTCGACGAGACGCGCGCGCGCACCCTCGCGACGGCGGCCGGCGAGCGCCCGAAGGACGCCGCCGTGCGCATCGAGCTGGCGAACATGTACTTCGACGCGGAGCGCTATTCCGACGCCATCCGCTGGTACGAGGAGGCGCTGGCGCTCGACCCGAAGAACGCCGACGTCAGCACCGACCTCGCGGTGAGCTACTACTACACGAACCAGACCGACAGGGCCCTCGAGCAGTTCGACCGCTCGCTCGCCATCAACCCGGCGCACACCAAGACGCTCCTCAACAAGGGCATCGTCCGCGCGTTCGGGAAGCAGGATCTGCAGGGGGCGGCCGAGCTCTGGGAGCAGGTCGTGAAGCTCGCGCCCGAGAGCGCGGAAGGGCGTACGGCCAAGCAGGCGCTCGACAGCATGCGTTCCGCGCATCCGCCTGGCGGTACCTCGCCGGGCACCGACTAGCATCGTCCCGGATTTCCCCCGATGTTCGGCTGGGCCCTTCGCGCGCTCGTCATCCTCATCGTCGTGATGCTCGTGCTGCGCCTCGTCTTCCGATTCGTGCGCGGGCTCATGGAAGGGCTGACGGGACCGGCGCCGGGCGCGGGCGGCGACCGCCGGCGCGGGGCGTACCCGCCGAGCGTGCCGCTCGTGAAGGACCCGGTGTGCGGTACCTATGTCCCCCGGTCCCGCGCGCTCGCCGCGACGACCGCGGAGGGGACGCACTACTTCTGCTCCGACGCCTGCCGTGAACGGTATCTGAGGGGAGAAGGGCGGTGAAGCGCGAGGAGGCGCTGCGGGCCGACATCGTCGAGGTGGGCCGGCGGCTGTGGCAGCGCGGCTACGTCGCGTCGAACGACGGCAACATCAGCGTGCGGCTCGACGAGCACCGGCTGCTCACCACGCCGAGGAGCGTCTCGAAGGGGTTCATGACCCCCGACATGATGGTGATGACCGACATGGCGGGGCGCAAGCTCGCCGGTGACCGCGACGCCTCGTCGGAGCTGAAGATGCACCTCGCGGTGTACGAGGCGCGGCACGACGTGCAGGCCGTGGTGCACGCGCACCCGCCGCTCGCCACCGGGTTCGCCGTGGCCGGCATTCCCCTCGATCGCGCGGTGCTCGCCGAGGTCATCACCACGCTCGGCAGCATTCCCATCGCCGACTACGCGACGCCCTCCACCGAGGAGCTGCCGCAGGCCGTCCGCAAGTTCATCAAGGTGCACGACGCGGTGCTGCTCGCCAACCACGGCGCGGTGGCCGTCGCCACCGACCTGATGGGCGCCTACTACAAGATGGAGACCATCGAGCACTTCGCGCACATCTCGCTCGTGGCGCGGCAGCTCGGGCACGAGCGCGTGCTCTCGCAGGAAGAGGTCCAGCGGCTGCAAGGGCTCCGCGGGAGCTACGGCATCGCCTCGCCCGCGCCGATCTGCATCGACCCGGGGGGCACCGCGGGCGTCACCGGCGAGGCGAGTTGTCAGGTGGTTCAGGCGCCGCGCACCGCCGGTGCGCGGCTGGTCGACGAGCCGCTCGGCGCGAGGCTCGGCGGCGATGGCGAGATTCGGCTAACATACCGCGAGCTCACGGCCCTCATCGAGGAGGCCGTGCGCGCGCTGCGGTAGGGCCCGGGTGGCGCATCCCGGCATGCGCGAGACCACGAAGGACGGGAGCGGAGGAACAGCATGGGTGAAGCGTTGGGGATGGTCGAGACCAAGGGCCTCGTCGCGATGATCGAAGCGGCCGACGCGATGGTCAAGGCGGCCAAGGTGACCCTGGTCGGATGGGAGAAGATCGGGGCCGGCTACGTCACGGCCATCGTGCGCGGCGACGTCGCCGCCGTCAAGGCCGCCACCGACGCCGGCGCCGCGGCCGCCCGCCGCGTGGGCGAGCTGGTCTCGGTGCACGTCATCCCGCGGCCGCACTCGAACCTCGAGGACGTGCTGCCCATCGGCAAGAGCACCACGAAGTAAGGGCAAGTCCGCATGATCCTCGCCAGGGTCGTCGGCAGCATCGTCGCCACCCGGAAGGACGAGAAGCTGGTGAGCAACAAGCTGCTCCTCGTCCGCCCGGCCGATGCCTCCGGGAAGATCGACGGCGGCTACCTGGTCGCCGTCGACACGGTGGACGCCGGCGAGGGGGAGCTCGTGCTCGTCGTGAGCGGCAGCTCCGCGCGCATGGCCTCGGGCATGAAGGACACCCCGGTCGACGCCGCCATCGTCGGCATCGTCGACACGGTCTCGGTGGTCGAGTGAGATGCAGCTCGCCCGCGTGATCGGATCGGTCGTCTGCACGAGGAAGGACGAGGGGCTCACGGGCCGCCCGCTCCTCGTCATTCAGCCGCTGGATGCCGAACGCCGGCCCACAGGCAAGCCGCTCGTCGCGGCCGACTCCATGGGCGCCGGACCGGGCGAGGACGTGTTCTACGTCCGCGGCTCCGAAGCGTCGTTTCCGTTCCTGCCCGCCCGCGTGCCGAGCGATGCCAGCATCGTCGGCATCGTCGACGGCTGGGACTTCGCCTGAGGCGGCTCGCCGTGCAGCTCGGGCGCGTCGTCGGGACCATCGTCGCCACGCACAAGACCGCCACGCTCGAAGGCCGGAAGCTGCTCATCGTGCAGCCCACCGGGCCCGACGATGAGCCGCGCGGGGCGGCGCTGCTCGCCTTCGACGCGGTCGGGGCCGGCGTGGGCGAGCGCGTGCTGGTCGTGAGCGAGGGCAAGGCGGCCAACCAGCTCCTCGGCCGGAGCCAGGCGCCGGTGGACGCGGCCGTCGTGGGCATCGTCGATCGGATTGCCACCGTGGAGGACGCACCGTGAACGAGGACGCCGTTCGACGTCTGGTGCGCGAGGCCATCGCGCGACAAGTCGGCACGCTCGCGCCGCCGCGCCCGCCGGGCGCGCGCGAGGCCGGGCCCGCAACGTGTGCGGCACGCCCCATCGTCGCCGAGCCCGATCCGATGGCGCCGCTCCGGCCCTGGCAGGAGCACGTGAGCCACGGGCGCCTGCTCGTCGCACCAGGAGGCCCGGGCACCCCGTGCCTGATCGAGCCGGCCGTCGGCTGCACGCACTGTGGCTTCTGCCAGTCGTACGGACATTAGCAGGCATCCGGCGTCCGGCATCCGGCCTCCGGAAAGCCTGGAGCTTTGAGCCCGGAGCCCATGGTAAGGCCCGGAGCCTGGAGCCTGGAGCCCGGAGCCTTGGCAAGGCCTGGAGCCTTGAGCCCGGAGCCTTGAGCCTAATTGAGAACTGATAACTGAAAACTGATAACTGATCCGATGCCCCGCGTGCTCGTCGTGAAGCGGTTGCCCCGGGTGCCGATGGACCGGCTCGGCGAGGCGGCCGAAATCGATCTCTACGATGGCGACGGCGACATGCCGCGCGCCGAGTTGCTGGAACGTGTCGGCGACGCGGACGCGCTCGTGTCACTCGTCACGACGCGCGTCGATGCCGAACTGCTCGACAGCGCCCCGCGCCTGAAGGTCGTCGCCAACGTCGCCGTCGGCTACGACAACATCGATCTCGAGGCGGCTTCCTCTCGCGGCGTCGTCGTCACCAACACGCCCGACGTGCTGACCAACGCCGTCGCCGACTTCACGCTCGGCCTCATCCTCACGCTCGTGCGACGTATCGCCGAAGGCGACCGGCTCGTGCGCGCGGGCCGGTGGACCGGCTGGGCGCTCGACTTCATGCTCGGGCACGATCTTCGGGGCAAGCGCCTCGGCATCGTCGGCCGCGGCCGCATCGGGCACGCGGTCGCCGAGCGTGCCGCCGCCTTCGGCATGGAGGTGGTCTTCGCCTCCGCCCGCGGCAGGCAGGGCCCCGACACGCTGACGCTCGATCAACTGCTCGCCTCGTCCGATGTCGTGTCGCTGCACGTGCCTCTCGCGCCCGAGACGCGCCACCTGATCGGCCAGCGCGAGCTGGCGCGGATGAAGCGCACGGCGGTGCTCGTCAACACCTCGCGCGGGCCCGTCGTCGACGAGGCCGCGCTGGTGTGGGCGCTCGAGGAGCACCGGATTGGCGGCGCCGCGCTCGACGTCTACGAGCGCGAGCCCGAGGTCACCGCCGCCCTCCTCGGTTTCGAGAACGTCGTCCTGGCGCCGCACCTCGGCAGCGCCACCGTCGAAACCCGCACCGCCATGGCCGACCTCGCCGTCCGCAACGTCATCGCCGTCCTCTCCGGCGCGGCTCCGCTCACACCGGTTTGAAGCCCGGAGCCAGGCGCCTGGAGCCTAACTGATAACTGATAACTGAAAACTGATAACTGATAACTGCCCATGTCCGCCCCCGTCGATCTCGTGATGCGCCGCCTCCGCCGCGCCGTTGGCGCGATGGAGCTGCCCGCCATCGAGAAACTCTCGGAAGAGAACGCCAGCACGGCCTTCCAGACGCTCATTTCAACGATGCTGTCGGCGCAAACGAGGGATCCGGTGACGCATGCCGCATCGCTGCGGCTGTTTGCGAAGGCGGCGACACCCGACGCGATGATGGCGCTGCCGGCGCGCAGCATCGAACGCCTCATCTATCCCGTGAGCTTCTATCGGAACAAGGCGCGCCACGTGAAGGAGACATGCCGCCAGCTCGTGGAGCGCTTCGGCGGGCGCGTGCCCCTGACGATGGAGGAGCTGCTGACGCTGCCAGGCGTCGGGCGCAAGACGGCGAACCTCGTGCTCATCGTGGCGCACGCGAGCCGCGCGAACATCTGCGTCGACACGCACGTGCACCGCATCGCGAACCGCCTCGGGTGGGTCGTGACCCGGACACCCGAGCAGACCGAGCTGGCGCTCTACAAGGTGGCGAAGCGGCGGTGGTGGGCCGACATCAACCTGTATCTCGTCACGTGGGGGCAGAACGTCTGCCGCCCGGTGTACCCACTCTGCGGCGCGTGCGTGCTGGCCGACATCTGCCCGAAGGACGATGTCACTCGCGTCGGACGGCTGCCGCGGGCGGTGGGAGCGGAGGGCGCATGACGCTCTGGCGAGGCGTTCTGGCGGCACGCTCCGTCATCGCGGCGGTCTGCCTCTGGCTGGCCTTCGGCGCGCCGGCGGCGGCGCAGCGCGACCCCGCCATCGCGGGCCCGCGCATCACCATCGAGACCGACAAGGGCGCCATCGTCGTCGAGACGTTTCCGGAAGATGCGCCGAAGACGGTGGCGCACGTGGTGGCGCTCGTCGAGCAGGGGTTCTACGACGGGCAGCGGCTCCATCGCGCCGAACCGCAGTTCGTCGTGCAGTTCGGTGATCCACAGTCGCGCGACCTCGACAAGCGCGCGCGGTGGGGACGCGGACCCGGCGACGGAAGCGGCACGCCCATCGGCGCCGCCGAGTTCTCCAAGCGGCGGCTCCACGTCGCCGGCGCGGTCGGCATGGCGCACGCCGGCGATCCGTTCAAGGCCGACAGCCAGATCTACATCACGCGCGCGCCGCTCCCGCAGTTCGACGGCCTCTTCGTCGTGTTCGGCCAGGTCGTGAGCGGCGAGGACGTGCTCGCCCGCCTCGAACGCGGCGACATCGTGCGGCGCGTGACGGTC
>JAHDVQ010000113.1:11991-13233 GCA_023384595.1 Vicinamibacteraceae bacterium
ATCGGCTGCCCGAAGCTGCGCTTCAGCATCACGCCGTTGGCCACGGCCTTGGCCTCGAAGTGGTTGTTCAGCACCATGTAGATGCGGCGTGCCTCGGCGCGGGCGCTCGTGGCGCGTTCGATGAAGGGCTCGAGTTCCCTCGGCGAATACAGGTAGTCGTAGCGATCCTCGGTGGCTTCGTGCCGCCACCACGCGGCCGCGTTGCGTCCGTGCATGCGGAGGTAGTACAGCCCGCCGCCGCGCGCCTCGCGGTCCTGCCGGATCGAGGAACGGAACTTCGGCTCGTCGATCTGCGCGAGCGACGCGCCGTGCTCGCCGAGAACCGCGAGCGTCGCCGCGAGGTCGTCGCTCCAGCTCCTGTGCCGCAGCTCGACGACGAGATCGAGGCCGCGGAGGGCGGAGAGGAGCCAGACCAGGTAGTCGAAGGTGCCGGGCGAGGCCTTGAAGCTCGGAGGGAACTGCGCCAGCACGGGCCCCAGCTTGCCCGCGGCGGCGAGCGGCTCGATGCCGCGGAGGAACGACGCGACGTCGGCCTCGCTCACCGTCGCGTCCACCTTGCCGGTGGCGGCCTCGAACATCTTCGGATGCGTGAACTTCTGATAGAGCTTGATGGCGAACTCGAAGTGGCGCGGCGTGCGCGAGGCCCAGCTCGCGGCCGTGGCCGGCGCGACGGGACGGTAGAACGTTGAGTTCACCTCGACGAGGTCGAAGTGCTCGGCGTAATACGCCAGCTCGTCGAACGCGTCCTTCCCGCGGCGCGACGGCCGTCGTCCCGGCGGGACGGGGTAGAAGACGCCGTTCCACGTCCCACGTCCGCCCGGGTAGCTCCACCCGCTCGTGCCGATGCGCACGGGGGCCTGCGGTGAGGCGTCAGGGTGTCGAGGCGTGCCGGAGTCGGTCACGGCGTCAGTCACCGCATCAGAGTGTGTCGTAGGCGTCCTTGTCGAAACCGAAGACGACGCGCCGGCCAGCCACGAGCACCGGGCGCTTGATCAGGTTCGGCTGTTCGGTCATGAGCGAGATGGCCTCACGCTTGGTGCGCGGCAGCGGCCGCGTCTTGAAGACGGGGCTGCGGCGGCTCACGAAGTCGAGAAACCTGTCGGACTCGATGTGGGTCTCGAGGAACTCGCGCGGCGGCGGCGTCTTCGTGATGTCGCGCTCCTCGAAGGCGATGCCGCGTTCGGCCAGGTAACTCCTGGCCTTCTGGCAGGTGGTTCAGGTGGGTTTGCAGTAGAAGACGAT
>JAHDVQ010000114.1 GCA_023384595.1 Vicinamibacteraceae bacterium
CGGCTGATGGAGGTGGAGGTCATCGAGCCCGAGCTGTTCCTCGATCTCGTGCCCGGCGCCGCCGACCGGGCCGCGCAGGTGGCAGTTTCTGCCTAGGGGTCGGGAGTATTTTCAGTTTTTGCGACGGCGGAAAATCGGGGTCGGGAGTCATATTTCGCGTACAGCTCGGACGAAAAAATGACTCCCGACCCCAGGATTTTCCGCCGCTGCGATCCTGTACGCAAAAACTGAAAATACTCCCGACCCCTATTCCCACAGCCAGCCCACGATGGCGCCGAACACGAAGTTGGAGCTGACCACCTCCGCGAAGTGCACCCACCGCACCGCGTCGGGGAAGTAGGGGTTCGGCACGAGGAGCGGCGCGGCGCCGCCGACCACCGACATCGCGACGGCGACGAGCAGCGCGTGGCGCGCGCGGGAGCCGGGCACCATGCGCGTGATCACCCACCCAAGCAGCACGAACACGGGGCCGCGCACGAACAGCTGGAGTCCGGCGATCGTGGCCCCCTGCGGCAGCGGGCGCTGCTCGTAGAATCCCTGCACGTAGGGATAGATGATCATCCCGGCGGTGAAGTAGAGCACGAGGTAGGCGACGGCGCCCGCGGCAAACCGCACAGCCCAGTTGATGGCGCTGCGCCTCGGCGGCGGAACCTCGGCGGCCCCGGCCTCGCGCCAGCGTCCCACCAGCCACACCAACAGCGGCGCGAACACGGCGGTCGTCACGAACGCGCTCGCGAAGAGCGCCTGCACCTCGCCGGGGCGGGGGAAGAAGCCGAAGACGTAGGCCTCGATCAGACTGTTCGCGTGGCCGATGCCGAAGGCGACGCTGAAGAGGGCCAGCGCCAGACGCCAGCCGGCCCACGCGGCGCCCCGTGCGAACCAGGCCAGCGTGGCGGCAATCAGCAGGTTCGCCAGCAGTGCCCACCAGAGGTGCCCGGCGCCGGTCGTGGCGGCCGCGGCCTCGGGGCCCGGCGGCGGCGGTGGCGTGACCAGCGCAATGCCTGCGGCGATCTGCAGCGCCGTCAGCGCGATGGCTCCGATGAAGGTGGCGGCCAGCTGGCGTCTCATGCGCGTTCCTCCACGATGCTCCGTTGACAGAGACTACGCGACGCGCCCCCGCCGGTTCCCCCGCCGGTTCCCCCGCTGGCGCCTCCATCTTGCGCCCCCTTCTGGCGCATCCTTGGCGCCGCCAGGCCCGAGGTCTACACTGCAGAGATTAGGGAATGCGACGAACCCCACGCGAGCAGGCCGTGCCAGGGAGGCTCTCATGACGTCACGCCGAGTAGTTGCGCCCGCCCCGCCCTCGCTCGCGCGCGCGAGGCGCGCGGCCGTCGCCGGACTCCTCGTGACGCTGGCTCTTGCGGCCTCGTCGGCCGTCGCGTTCGCGCAGACCTCCTCGAAACCCGACGCGCCCCGGATCCTCGTCACCTCCGACGACCAGCGCGAGTCGTACATGGCCCGCGCCAACATCTGGCAGGAGCGCCGGCTGCCGTCGCCGAGGGCCCTCGTCGATGGGCCTCCGATGACCGCTGCGGGCGACCGTGTCGTCGCGGGCGTCGGTGGCGCCAGCCGCACGGCGCTCAACCCTCCAGCCGGCATCCCATGCGCGTTCGAGACGAAGGGCGACGACATGGGCGGGAAGACGCCGAAGTTCACGTGCAAGACCCCCGGCGGTCAGTCGATCCGCGTCAAGTACTTCAGTGGGGATCCCGACCAGGGCAACCGCGAGGTGTTCGCGGAGGTCGTGACGACGCGGCTGTTCTGGGCGCTGGGATTCCACGTGGATGCGGTGTATCCCATCACGGTGAGCTGCCAGGATTGCCCCGAGGATCCGATGAAGGGCACGGGCCATCGCGCTGCGCGGCGCTATCTCGGTGTCACCGAAGCCCGGTTCGAGGGGGCGTTGATTCTGTCGAAGCGCGACACGGACCAGGGCTGGAAGTTCGGTGAGGTCGAGGACGCCATCGGGGAGACGCCCGCGGGCACGACGCGGATGCGGCAGCAGGCCCACTTCGACGCGCTGCGGCTTCTGGCGGCCTTCGTGCAGCACGGCGACAGGAAGGCCGAGAACCAGCGTCTCGCGTGTCTCGGCGCGCTGGATCTCGCGGCGGGGGAGGTGCGCTCACTACAGGAGAGGGAGGACGACCAGGACGACGAGGAGGAAGACGACGACGAAGACGACGACGAGGACGACGGCCCGGGACCCCCGGCGCTGTTCGAGCGCGAAGGTGCCGTGGCCTGCCGCCGGCCGGTGCTGATGATCCAGGACCTCGGAGCAACCTTCGGCAGCTCGGGGAAGATGACGTCGAAGTCGGACAAGCTGCACCTGGAGTCGTGGGCGAAGCGCGGCGTGTTCGAGCGTCCCGACGAGGGGGCGGGCGAGAAGTCCGAGACATGCAAGGTCGACGTCACGGTGGCCTTCACCGCCGGCGGCAACGCCAAGGCGAGCGCGCCGGTGAGCGAGGCGGGCCGCCAGCTTCTGGCACGTCAGCTGGCACGGCTCACCGACGCGCACATCCGCGCGCTCTTCGAGGCCGGTCGCGTGGAGGCGATGGACGAGGAGATGGAGTGGACCGACCCCGCGACGAAGCGGACCTACAGCGGCGTCGGTGCGTGGGTGGCCGCCTTCAAGCACAAGCGCGCGGAGATCGTGAACGCGCGGTGCGGGAAGTAGGGGTCGGGAGCATTTTCAGTTTTTGCGATCAGGATGACAGCGGCGGAAAATGGGGGTCGGGAGTTATTTTCGCCTTGATTTGCCCGAAAATGACTCCCGACCCCCATTTTCCGCCGTCGCAAAAACTGAAAATACTCCCGACCCTATTTCAGTCCGTGCCCGCCCACCGGGACCGTCACCGTGTGGTGGCTGAAGCCCGCGATGAGCGGCTTGCCGCGCGCGATGGCGTCCTGCACGGCCGGCAGCGACAGCGACGCCTTGTGGCTCGCCTCGGTGTCCCACACCTCGGTGACCCAGATGCCGTGCTCGTCGGCCGCGTCCTTCGCGATGATGTAGCTCAGGCAGCCCGGCATGTCGCGCACGCCCTCGAGCAGGATGGCGATGAGGGCATCGCGCTGGCCGGGCGCCGCCGTGAGCTTCCCAATCAGTCCGTACATAGGGGTCGGGAGTATTTTCAGTTCTTGCACACGGTCCCCGTTCTCGGTTAGAGCCGCTGACTGCGGTTGGCTTTCGCGCCTGGCGGACAAGCTCATCGCGCCCGCGCTCAGGACGCGGAGCACCGCGCGCCGGCTCCATGGCATGCCCACGATGATAGCCGAGCGCCGGGCGGACCGCGGCCCTCACGCCGGGCGGACCGCCGCCCTCACGCCAGCATCGCCTTGATGGCCTCGGCCGTCGGCACGCGTCCCGACACCTTGATCTCACCGTCGACGACCAGCGCCGGCGTCGAGAGCACGCCGAACGACACGATGTCGTTGATGTCGGTCACCTTCTCGAGCGTATAGTCGAGGCCCAGCTCGCGTGCCGCCTGCTCGGCGTGCTCGCCGAGCATCCGGCACTTCGCGCACCCGGTTCCCAGTATCTGCAGCTTCTTCACGGTCACTCCTTCTTGCGACGGCCCAACCGCACGCGGCGCGGGACCGAATGGTGCGCCCTCAGGCGAGCGCGCCGAACACGAGGCCGCTCACCGTGGCCATGACGACGACGAGCGCGATGTAGGCGACGGTCTTCCTCGCGCCCATCAGACGATGGAGCACGAGCATGCTCGGAAGCGACAGCGCCGGACCGGCCAGCAGCAGCGCGAGCGCGGGGCCCTTGCCCATGCCGCTTCCCATCAGCCCCTGGAGGATGGGCACCTCGGTGAGCGTGGCGAAGTACATGAACGCGCCGGCGACGGCCGCAAACAGGTTGGCGGCCACGGAGTTCCCGCCCACCGCGCGGCTCACCCAGTCGGACGGGATGAGTCCCTCGTGGCCCGGGCGTCCGAGGAGGAGGCCTGCGACGAGCACGCCGAGGAGGAGCATCGGCAGGATCTGCTTGGCGAACTCCCACGTCGCCGCGAACCACTCGCCGCCCTCGCCGGCGTCGGTGCTCGTCGTCAGCGAGAGCGCCACCACCGCGACCGAGAAAGCGACGAGCGGCGCGCCGGGCGCCGCGAGGGCCGCGGCGAGCGTCGCGAGCACGCCCAGGCCCACCTTCCACGCGGCGAGCTTCAGCCACCGGGTCAACATCAGCGCAAAGGCGGCGCCGAGCAGGCCCGTCACGATCCATTTCGACGCGAACACCGCCTGCCACACGCCGTCGGCCGTCGCGGGGGCGCCCCAGTTGGCGAAGACGAGGATGCCGATCATCGACGCGAAGTAGAGCGAGTCCTGCGCGAGGGGCCGCGGCGCGGGTGGCGGGGGCGGCATGGCGCGCGCGGCCTCGACCTTCGCGGCCTCCTCGTCCCTGAAGATCGCGTGCATCGCGAGGCCGATGACCACGCTGAAGACGATGGCGCCGGCGGCGCGGGCGATGCCGATTTCGAGGCCGAGGACGCGCGCCGTGAGAATGATGGCGAGCACGTTCACGGCGGGGCCCGAGTAGAGGAACGCCGAGGCGGGGCCGAGGCCGGCGCCGCGCTTGTAGATGCCGCCGAAGAGCGGCAGCACCGTGCACGAGCACACGGCGAGCACGCTGCCCGAGACCGACGCCACGGCGTAGGCGAGCGGCCGACTCGCCTGCGGCCCGAGATACTTCATGACGGCGGCCTGGCTGACGAAGACCGAGATGGCGCCGGCGATGAAGAGGGCGGGGACGAGGCAGAGCAGCACATGCTCGCGGGCGTACCAGCGGGCGAGGTGCAGCCCTTCGAGCAGGGCGTTGTCGAAGCGGACGGCGCCGACGGGGAGGAAGAAGACGGCGAGGAAGCCGCCGGCGAGGAGCGCCAGCCACTTCCATTCGTGTGTCCAGGACATGGGGCCCGGTCTCCGGGCGCGTGGCGGCGGTGGAATCGGGGGCGGGGGTGCCGGGGTGCCGTCGGGGCGCGCCTGTCTGTCGTTTCGGAATATACCGAAATGACGGCGCAGAGGCAAGTGGCCCGCTCAGGTTCGCGCCGCGGCAGCGGCCGGTCCCGGCCGGGCGCGGCGCCGGCGCAGGTCCTCCAGCGTCAGCCCGCCCTGCGTGAGCAGCGGAATCGGTACGCCCTGCACCTTCCTCGCCAGCAGTCCGTCCTCGCGCCCCCGCTGATCGTCTTCGACCAGATCGAGCGCCTGCGCCAGCCACGGCGCGAACGGGCTCCCCTCGTCGAGCCGGTAGTAGACGAGCTTCCCGACCTTGTTCTCGACGACGAGGCCGGCGCGCCGGAGCTCGTTGAGGTGGCCCGAGACGGTGGAGGCGGCGAGCTGGAGCACGGCCGACATCTGGCAGACGCACAGCGAGCCCGGGCGGAGCATGGCGAGGATGCGGAGGCGCGCGGGGTGGCCGAGGGCCTTCGCGGCGGCGACGAGCTGGCGGTGCGAGGCGGCGCGGGTCGGCATCATCTCCTCATCTCGGAATATTGCGAAATGTTATCCCGGTGCGCGGGAGGGCGCAAGGGCGGCCGCGAAGGCGGCCGCGTCGAACCAGCGCAGCACGCGCAGTGCGCGCAGCGTCATCCAGCGGCTCGGCCGCCCCTCGTCATCGTCGAGGTCGACCGGCATGCGGCCGGGATACCGCGTGTCGAGCAGCCACCGGCCCCCGGCCTCGCGCTTCGACATGACCAGGTCGATGGCCTCGGCAGCTCGTGGGTCGGGAGGGGCGCCGGCCCGCCGCAAGTACTCGAGCCCGCGCAGCACGTCGTAGTGCCACCATGCCGGGAACGCGAAGCGCGCCCACGAGGCGCCTCCTTTCCGGTCGCGCTCGATGATCTCGCCGGTCGAACGGCGGCGGAGCAGACGGCGCTCGAGCAAGTACTCCTGGCCGCGCCGTTGCGCGTCTGTCACCTCGGCACGCCGCCCGAACGCGCGCTCGTGCTCGGCGAGCGCCTCGAGCACGCAAATCGTCGTGTTGAACGACGAGCGCGTCGAGCCGTTGACGGCCTCGCAGTTCCAGCCGCCGTCGGGCAGTTGCTCGCCGAGCAGGCGATTGACGAGGGGCCCGACATCCTCGCCGAAGCAGGCGCCGGCCGCCGCCACCTGGCCGTTGATGCACGGCTCGACCTCGCCGTCGAAGAAACGGTGGCCATCGCACTCGGGCGGGCCGCAGCCCTGCCACGTGACATGCTGGCGCACGAGGGCCACGGCGCGCCGCGCTTCGCGGCTCGCCGGGTCGAGGCCCAGCTCCCGCAGCAGCCACAGCGCGTGCATCGTCGAGTCCCATCCACGGTTCCAGGCCGCGCCACCCCAGCGGCCGTCGGGTGCCTGCAGGGCGAGGAGCCGCGCGCCGGCGCCTTCCGTAGCCACGCGCGCCCGTTCGGCTGCGACGTCCGCGGCGGGGGCGTCGATGAGGTCGCGCATCACTTGCCAGCGAATGGATGGATCGGAGTCGAGCAGCCAGTCGAGGACGTCCACGGGTCTCCTCACAGGGATGAGCTGCGGGCAAAGAACGGTGCCCGATTGTGTCATGCCTCCTGCGGCCGGGCTGCCATCCTGGCCTACACGCACTACAGTGGTGCGAAAGCCTGTGGAACGGAGGTGTTTGCGTGACACGGCGGCTCTCGCCGCGGCTCAGGGAGGTCTTCGGCGCGCTGCCCCTCGAGCCGGGCTTGCGCGTGCTCGAGGTCGGCTGCGGCCCGGGCGCCCTCGCGCGGGAAATCGCACGCGCCATCGGCGACGGCTACGTGCTCGGAATCGACCGCTCGGCCCGAACGATCGCCCAGGCGCGGGCGGCGTCACGGGAGGAGATCGAGGCGGGACGCCTCGGCCTGCGGCAGGCGGCCGTCGAGGACTTCGAGCTCGACTCCGGTGAGGCGCCCTACGACATCGCGGTCGCCATCCGCGTCGGCGCGCTCGACGGGCGGCACCCGGGGCTCGAAGCCCGGGCGCATCGCCGGCTTGCCGCCGCATTGACGCGCGGTGGACGCCTGTTCATCGACGGCGGCGCACCGCTGCGTGAGGTGCGTCTGGCGCGGGACCTGCCTAAGACAAAGACCAAGACGAAGACCAAGACGAAGACGAAACAGGAACCGGGACGACGCCTGGAGGCGACGATGAGCGATCGCGAGCAGTATCAACCGGCCTCGGATCTCATTTCACGGCGCATCGCCGACCTCGGCGACTGGCGTGGCAAGACCCTTGCCCGCATGCGCGCGCTCATCCACGAAGCCGACCCCGACGTGGTCGAGGAGTGGAAGTGGGTGAAGCCCACCAACCCCGGCACGCCCGTCTGGTCGGACGGCGGTATCATCTGCACGGGCGAGTGCTACAAGGGCGTCGTGAAGCTGACGTTTGCGAAGGGCGCGTCGCTGAAGGACCCGGCGCGGCTCTTCAACGCGAGCCTCGAGGGCCGCGTGCGACGCGCGATCGACATCCGCGAGGGCGAAGAGGTGGACGCGGCCGCCTTCAAGGCGCTCGTGCGCGAGGCGGTTGCGCTCAACCACGCCGGCAAGCGGTGATGACGCGTTTGGCATGGCCAACGACTTCGACAAGAGCATCCTCGACCGCGTGGCGCATCGGCCATGGCCCATGCCTGCCGGTCCCTGGGTGATGACACAAACGTGGCACGACCTGCTCTTTGCTCATTGGCCGATCGCCGCCGACGGATTGCGCCCGCTGGTGCCTCCGGCATTCGAACTCGATACCTTCGGCGGGCGCGCCTGGATCGGCGTGGTGCCGTTCTCCATGACGAACGTGGCGCTTCGGGCCTTCCCGGCCATACCGTGGATGTCCGAGTTCCCTGAGTTGAACGTGCGAACGTACGTGCGCATGGGCAATCGGCCGGGCGTCTACTTCTTCAGCCTCGATGCGGGGAGCTGGCTTGCCGTCAAGGCGGCGCGTCTCGTTCTGAATCTGCCGTACCGCTCGGCGGCGATGACCGTCACGGCGCAACCGTCTCGGGTCGCTTACCAGAGTCGCCGCGCGGATCCGACGCCGCGGGCGACGTTCATTGCCGAGTACTGGCCGACAGGGTCGGCATTCCACCCGACAGCCGGGTCGCTCGAGCACTTCCTGACGGAGCGCTATTGCCTGTACCACGTCGACCGTCAGGGCCGGCCGTATCGGCTGGAGATCCACCATCCCCCGTGGCCGTTGCAGCCGGCCGATGCGCTCATCAGTGAGAACACGATGGCTGAAGCCGCCGGCCTTTCGTTGCCGCCGGAACGGCCTCTGCTGCATTTTTCAAAGCGTCAGGACATGGTGGCCTGGTCTCCCACGCGTGGTCGCGCGCTGGAATAGACCCGGAACCAGGACCTGGAGACAAGCGATGACGACTCTCGTGCGTGTCCTATCCGGGGTCGCCGCGTGCGTGGCGATCGAGGCCGGACAAGTAGGTGCGTCTGGCTCGCTGGCCGCTGCCCCAAGCGCACAGGCTCGCGCGTCCGCGCCCGCCGTGCCCGCCGCGGCGGCCGTGGTCCGGCCCGGCATCGAGGTCTTCCTGGCCGAACTGCCGCCTGCCGTGCGCGGCAAGCGCATCGGCCTCATCACCAATCACAGCGCGATCGATCGCGCGCGGAACCTCGACATCGACCTCATCGCGAAGCATCCCGAGCTGAAGCTCGTCGCGCTGCTGGCGCCCGAGCACGGCATTCGCGGCGACGTCCAGGCGGGCGTGAAGATCCAGGACGACACCGACCCGAAGACGGGCGTCCCGATCTTCTCCCTCTACATGGCGGAAGACCGCGGCCCCACGCCGGAGATGCTGAAGGACGTGGACGTGCTCGTCTACGACCTGCAGGAGGTCGGCGGGCGCACGTGGACGTACGTGTCGACGATGGCGCTGGCGATGCAGGCGGCGGCGAAGAAGGGGATTTCGTTCGTCGTGCTCGACCGGCCGAATCCGATTGGCGGCGAGATCGTCGAGGGCGCGCTGCTCGACCCGCGCTTCGCGTCGTTCGTCGGCATGTATCCCATCCCGGCCCGGCACGGCATGACGGTGGGTGAGCTGGCGACGCTCTTCAACCGGAAGTTCGGCATCGGGGCCGACCTCTACGTGGTGCGTGCGGCGAACTGGCGCCGCTCGCAGTGGCTCGACGACACCGGCCTGCCGTGGGTGAACCCGTCCCCCAACCTGCGGTCGCTGGGCGCGCTGCAGCACTACCCGGGCACCGTCTACTTCGAGGGCACCAACCTCTCGGAGGGCCGCGGCACCGATCGGCCGTTCGAGCAGGCGGGCGCGCCCTGGCTCGACGCGCCGGCGGTGGCGGCGACGTTGAACGCGAGGAAGCTCCCCGGCATTCGCTTCGAGGCCATCACCATGGCGGTCGAGCCCGCGGCCGCCAAGTTTCCCGGGCAAACCATCCCCGCCCTCCGCTTCATCGTTACCGATCGCCAGGCGTATCGCCCGGTGCGCACGGCGCTCCTCGTCATCGACGAGATCCGCCGCCAGCACCCGAAGGACTTCGCGTGGGGCACGTCGATCGATCGCCTCACCGGCTCCGACCTGGTCCGGCGCGCCATCGACGAGGGCACGCTGGCGCAACTGCTCGAGCAGTGGGATCGCGAGGCGGCGGAGTTCCGCGAGAGCCGGACACCGTTCCTGCTGTATTGACCCCGGAACTGACGCTGGAGCTTGTGAAGGCACCGACGATCGAGGAGAACGCATGGGCGGCAGAACGACGAAGAAGGTAGCGGCGGCGAGGAGCACGACGACGAACGCGCCGCCGAAGCTTCTTTCAGGCGGTAACCCGCAGATCCCCAAGGGCGACGGTGACGCGCCCGTGCAGGCCTACCTCGCGGCCATGCCCGGCTGGAAGCGCGACGTCGGACGCCGTCTCGACACGCTCATCGAGCGCACCGTGCCCGGCGTGCGCAAGGCCGTCAAGTGGAACTCGCCCTTCTATGGCGTCGTGGGCCGGGGCTGGTTCCTCAGCTTTCACTGCTTCAACAAGTACGTGAAGGTCACCTTTTTTCGCGGCACGTCGCTGCGCCCGCTGCCGCCGGGTCCGTCGAAGACCCCGGACACGCGCTACCTCGACATCCGCGAGGACGATGCGATCGACGACGCGCTGGTGGCGAGTTGGATTCGGCAGGCGGCGGCGCTGCCGGGGTGGGAGCCGTAGCCAACACGCTTCGCCTTCCTGATCAGACGCGACCTCGGGCCTCGGACCTTGGGCCTCGGCCTCGGCCTCGGACCTGAGACCTCGGGCCTCGGGCCTCGCGCGAACTTTGTACTCGCCACCCTCGTTAGAGATCTACGGGCGGTTCGCCAGGCCGCCCGCGACGCCCCCGGGAGCGTCTTATGCGCCTGCCGTTCTCGCGAACCCTCATCTTGCTGGCCGTGGCCGTGTGCGCGCCGGCGACCGCGCGTGCCCAATCACCGACACCGGCCGCGCAACAGGCCGCCCACGACGAGCACGGCGAGCGCCCGGCGCCCGAGCGGATCCACCGCTACGACCGGCAGACCGTGGTCCTCGAAGACTTCGTGGCCGAAGGCTACATCCTCGACATCGGCGGCGGCGGCGAGGGCATCATCGGCCAGCTCAAGCCGGCGCAGGTCGTGGCGATCGACCTGAGTGCCCGGGAACTCACGGGTGCCCCGCCGGGCCCGTTGAAGATCGTCATGGACGCCACCGACCTCAAGTTCCTGGACGAGACGTTCGGCACCGCCACATCGTTCTTCACCTTCATGTACATGAAGCCGGCCGACCAGGAGCGCGCCGCACGCGAACTGCACCGGGTGTTGCGGCCTGGCGGCCGTCTCCTCGTCTGGGACGTGTTGCTGCCCGCGCGCTTCGACCCGGTGAAGGACATCGCACTGTTTCCGCTCGACATCACGTTCATGGGTCGAACGGTGTCCACCGGCTACGGGACGTTCTTCCCCGAGAAGGCGCACGACCTGCCCTACTACCTGGGCATGCTCGAGCGTGCAGGCTTCACCGTGACGGCCCAGAAGATCGAGGGTCGCACGTTCTACGTGGAAGCCCGCAAGGCCCGGACGCCCAACGCGGGCACGCCGTAAAGGACGAACGCCAAGCCGACCGCGTCGTTTTCGTGCCACACTTCTGTCTCGTAGCGAAGCGGGAGCTCGACATGCACGTGCGCGCCGGTGCGGCAGTGTGGATCTGCGCGGCGATCATCTGGTCCGCGGGAGACGCGAGGGCCCAGACCCCCGCGCAGATCCAGCAACCCCAGGGCAAGGTGGTCTCCATCAGCGGCCGCGTCGATCACGCCTCCGCCGGCGAGGAACGCTGGCTGCCGGCGCGCATCCTCCAGCCGTTGCTGGTGGCCGATCGCGTCCGGACGCTCGAAGCGAGCCGCGCGGCGATTCTCTTCGTGGACGAGACGCAGGTGAAGCTCAATGCCGGCGCCGTCCTCATCGTCAGGCAAGTGAGGGCGGGAGGCGGTCCCGCGACCTCGATGGAGCTGCAGCGCGGCGAGGCGTGGTTCAGGACCAAGAACCCGCGCAGCGGGCTGACGATCCAGACGCCGGCCGCCGCCGCCGCCATCCGGGGCACGGAGATCGACCTCCGCATCGGGCCAGGCGGCGAGACGACGCTCACCGTGATCGAAGGCGCCGCGGAGTTCTTCAACCCGCAGGGCACGGTGCTCGTGAACGCGGGCGAAGAGGGCCTGGCGCTGCCTGGCCGCGCGCCAACGAAGCGCACGGTCCTCAACCCGGAAGACGCGGTGCAGTGGGCGCTCTACTACCCCCTGCGGGTGGCGTCCGCCGACCTGGCGTCGGTCCGCCCGGCCGATGCCGAGCACGAGCGCCGGGTGCAGCTCGCGGCCCTCGCCCTCGAGGCCGGCGACGCCGCGTCGGCCCGGCGCGAGATCGACGCCGTCCTCGCCGTCGACCCCACCGCGCGCGGCGCGCTCGTCCTGCTCTCGTCCATGGAGCTGCGTGCCAATCGTCCGGAGGCGGCCCGGCAGGCCGCCGATCGGGCGCTCGCCGCCCATCCCCGCTCCGTGGGCGCGCTCATCGCGGCGAGCGAGGCTGCCCAGGCGCGCTTCGATCTCGATGCCGCCCGCGCCTACCTGGATCGCGCGCTCGCCATCGATCCCGACGAGGTGCACGCCCTGGTGAACCGCGCGCGCATTCGCTTCGGGACCGACGACACCGAGGGCGCTCGCGCCGATACCGAGCGGGCGGCCCGTGTGGCCCCGGACGACCCGCAGGTGCGCTCGCTGCGCGGGTTCATCCGTCTCGCCGCGGGCGACGTGTCTGGGGCCCGCGCCGATTTCCAGGCGGCCGTGGCGGGCGACCCCGCGTTCGGCGAGCCGCACCTCGGGCTCGGGCTGTTGCACTTCCGCGAGCGCCAGGTCGAACAGGGCCTCGAGGCGATGCTCACCGCGACGCTGCTCGAACCCAACGTCGCGCTGTATCAGAGCTATCTCGGCAAGGCGTACTACCAGGCGGGCCGCTTCCCCGAGGGCCTCTCGGCGCTGGCCTCCGCCAAGCGCCTCGATCCCCGCGACCCCACACCGTGGCTCTACACCAGCTTCTTCCTGCGGGATCAGAACCGGCAGGTGGACGCGCTCCGCGAGCTGCGCCAGGCCATGGCGCTCAACGACCACCGCGCCGTCTATCGCGGTCGTCTTCTGCTGGATCGCGACCTCGCCACGAAGAACGTCAGCCTGGCCGAAACGTACCGTCAGCTCGGCTTCGAGGCGTGGGGCGCGTTCGAGGCGCTGAACTCCCTCGAGGCCGATCTGACGAACTCCGGCGCGCACCTGTTCCTTGCCGAGACCTACGGCGGCCTCCCCGATCGCACCGAAGCGCTCGGCAGCGAACTGCTGCAGTACTTCCTGTACGCGCCGGTGAACCGCAACGTGTTCAACAGCTTCGCCGAGTACACCGCGCTCCTCGAGCAGCCGCGGCGGCAGCTCGACGCGCGGGCCGAGACCGGGACCCGCGAGCGGGCGTTCGGCGACCTCACGCACCGCTTCGGCAACGAGCGGTTTGCGCACGTGGCCTTCATCCAGGCCTGGCGCGAGGACGGCACCCACGCCGACCGCGACGACGACAACGTGCAAGGGTTCGTGCAGGCGAAGGTCTCGATCACGCCGCGAAGCGACGTGTTCTTCAGCTACTCGGGCGTGCGGGTTCGTCAGGGCGCGCCAGAGCTCACCACCCGCGTGGTGGGCGGCGATGTCTTCAACAGCGTCATCCTCCGGC
>JAHDVQ010000115.1 GCA_023384595.1 Vicinamibacteraceae bacterium
CCGATGTCGGCGAACGCCGAACTGCGTCCACCCTTGTCGGGCTCCAGCCGCCACGAGTAGTCCGTCTGCTCGATGAGCCAGTCCTGCAGGTAGGCCCCGTGGACGAAGTGCACGGGCCCGATCTGTCCCGCCGCCACCATCTCGCGGACCTGCTGGACCATCGGGTTGCCGCGGTAGTTGAACGAGACCGCGTGCACCACGCCGGCGGCGTTGGCCGCATCGAGCAGCGCGCGCGCCTCGGCGCTCGACATGGCCAGAGGCTTCTCGGAGATGACGTGCTTGCCGTGGGCGATGGCGGCCCGCGTGACCGGTGCGTGCAGGTGATTGGGGGTGGTCACGTGGACGACGTCCACGTCGGGGTCGGCGACGAGGGCGTCGATGTCGCCGTAGGACCTGGGCACGTGCATGGCCCTTGCCGCACGTTCCGCCGACGCCGCGGTCACATCCGCGATGGCGACGACGTCGGCGAATCCGAGGCGTCGAACGGCCTCAACGTGGTGGACGCCGACGAAGCCCGGCCCGACGAGTCCCATCCCCAGGCGTTGCCGCCGGGGCCGGCTTGCCGCCGCGGTCTGCGCAGCCTGTCGCTCCATGGGCTCGGACACGGCTCACCTCTCGCGCACCCTGCACATCCAGGCACGGCCCAAAGGATGTGACCACGGATGGTTCAGCAGGTAGTGCAACCGGTTACATTTGGCATGTAACCGATTTAGTGCCTGACGGTATATCATGCGGAAGAACGACGCGCAAGCAGACTCGACTCGAGGGACCGCCCAGGCACGCACCACGATGGCCACCATCCGAGACGTCGCCCGCCACGCCGGGGTCTCCACCGCAACGGTCTCCCGCGTCTTCAGCCGGCCGGACGCCGTCGCCGACGACACCCGGAAAGGCGTGCTGAAGTCCGTCGAGACCCTGGGCTATACGCCGAACTCTGCGGCCAAGAGCCTGCGCACCCATCGCTCGGGCAAGCTGCTGGTCACTGTCCCCGACATTGCGAACCCCTTTTTCGCCCTCATCCTCCAGGGCATCGAGGGCGCGGCGCAGCGCGCCGGCTACGCGGTCTTGTTCGGCGACACCCAACACGACGACATTCGCGAGAACCGCTACGCGCAGATGCTCCAGCGACGCGAGGCGGACGGCCTCATCTTTCTGGGCCACCGCCTGCCGAAGGCGGCCGCCGCGCTCGTACGCACCGCCACGGAGTCGCGCGCCCCGGTGGTCAACGGGTGCGAATTCTCGCCACGCCTCGGCGTGCCCAGCGTGCACATCGACAACGCCAGGGCAGCGGGCCAGGCGATGGCGCACCTCTTCAGCCTGGGCCACCGCCGCATCGGCATCGTCACGGGGCCGCTCGTGAGCCCATTGAGCCGCGACCGCCTCGCCGGCGCCATGCGGCGCGCCAGGGCGCAGAGCCGCAAGGTGGAGCTCACGGTCACGCACGGCGACTTCTCGATCGAGTCCGGAATAGCGGCGGCAGAGCGCCTGTTGGACGGCCAGGCGCCGCCCACGGCCATCTTCTGTTTCAACGACGAGATGGCGATGGGGGTGCTCCACGTCTCGCGCCGCCGGGGCCTGCGCGTGCCAGAGGCGATGTCGGTCATGGGGTTCGACGACATCCGGTTCGCGCAGTACGCCGACCCGCCGCTCACCACCATTCGGCAGCCGATGCGGGAACTCGGCGAGGCGACAGTACGGTTGCTGCTCGACATCATCGACGGTCACATGGGCGAGCCCGTGTCGGTGACGCTGCCGCACGCGTTGATCGTGCGGGCGAGCACGGGGCCGGCCCCGGTCCGCGTACGCGTGCCCGCCCGGCGCCCGGTCCGAGGCGGCCACCGAGCGACGCCGTCAGCGCGCTGACCGGCGCGCCGTCGCGAGCCGGGTCAGGAGGGAACGCCGGCGAGTGGCGGGCGGCGAGCGACGAGCGCGCCCAGGATGCGATCGAGCCCGGCGAAGCGCCCGCTGTTCACGGTGAAGATGACGAGGAGCGCCGCGAGTTCCACCAGGTTCTTGTTGACGACGAGGTAACTGCCCTCCGAGGGGATCGAGTAGAAGTAGCCTACGAACGGCGGGTTGCACAGGTAGAACAGCAGGATGAACCCGATGCCGGCGATGCTCGCCCATCGGGTGAACAGCCCGAGGATCAGGAGCAGCCCGACGGCCGTCAGCCCCCACATCGTGATGAGGTCGGCGTTGGCGAGCAGGTCCGGCTGGCTGGCCAACCACCTGAACGCGCCCGAGAACGGGCCGCGGGACTGCCTCAGGTAGTCCGCTGCCGACCAGGCGGGCGCCGACAGCTTCGCGATGCCCTCGTAGAGGAAGTGCCAGCCCACCAGGACCCGCAGCACCGTGATCGCGACCATCGGCCCGCGGGGAAATGTGTTCGCGTTCATGTCCACTCACCCTAGACGTGGAAGTCGTCCGCCGTGAACGCCAGCCGCGACTTCGCCTCGATCGCGTCGTTGACCTTGAGCACGCTGACGGCGCTCTCGTACCCGACTTCGGGCGGGCAGTTCAGCGTTCCCGTGCCGCGCACGGCATCGAAGAAGTTCTGCAGATGCGGCTGGTGGTACGGATCGCGCAGCACGACCGGCACCGTGTGCTGGTCAGGAGAGACCGATTCGCGCACGTCGGCTACAGCGCCATCCTCGAGGGCCCTCGCCTCCTGGATCCTGGGGGCCGTGATGTAGCCCTCCTGGATCCATCGGTCCCAGGCCGGGGCATTCGGATCCCGATAGAGCTGGCCTGCGTAGTTCACCTCCGACTCCGAGATGAGCAGCGTACCCTGGTCGCCCATGAAGTTCTCGAAGTAGCCCTGGCTTCCGTTGGTCGTCTGCGTCTGGTAGTACGCCTTCACCGGGCCTGCGGGGGTGTCGTAGTCGTAGACGGCCATCACCGTGTCGTACCACTCGTGCGTGGCCGGGTCATGGTAGAGCAACCCGCCGCTCGCCATCACGCCCGAGGGGTTCGCCCCGAGGAACCACGTGTAGATGTCGATCTGGTGCGACCCGAGGTCGACGATCGGCCCGCCGCCGAGGCCTCTGTACCAACGCCAGTTCCGGAACTGCGCCATGTCCTTGAAGCCGTAGTGCCTGAGCCGTGCCTCCGGGATCGCGTAGCGACTGGGCGCGCCGAGGTCCGGGGCCACCGCTCGGTTCCACTGCCCGTTGACGGTCACGATGCGGCCGAGCAGCTTCGCTTCGCCGAGGAGCTTGTCGTAGCAGTGCAGGTAGCGCGGGTTCGATCGCCGCTGGTGGCCGATCTGCAGGAGCTTGCCGGTCTCGCGCGCGGCCAGCACCATGCGCCGCGCGCCCTCGAGGGTGTTCGACATCTCCTTTTCGCAGTAGACGTGCTTGCCGGCCTTCAGGCAGTCGACCGTGTGCTGCGCGTGCCAGAAGTCTGGCGTGGCGATGACGACCGCATCGAGCTCGCTCTCCTTGTCGAGCATCTCGCGGTAGTCTTCATAGCCGTTCGGCTCGTGACCGAATCGCGTCAGGCTGTTGACGACCCGCCTGAGGTTGTACTCGGCCCACACGTCACACACGGCGCGGAAACGCAGTCCGGGAATGCGGAGCATCGCGTCTACCAGGACCTGGCCCTGGGCTCCGGCACCGAGCAGCGCGACGTTGATTTCCTGTACATCCCCCGTCGCGGCGGGCGTGACCGCCGCGTCCGCTCTGGCGCGCTGGTAGTGGCGCTGCTTCTGCCAGGCGTAGCCAAACAGACCGAGCGCCGGGACGGTCGACAGTCCCGCCAGCACTTCCCGTCGATCGAGCTTCCTGGGCCCCCCGGCCCCGCCCGGCGGCTTCCCGTGTTCGTTCTCGGCAGCCATCTCGAGTCTCCTGATGTCCCAGCCAGCTAACGACCGAAGTGCAGCATCTGAGCGTTTCCGATCGCGCCGCCATCCGGGTTGGCCACGATCCACGCCTCGAGGCCGGGATTCTGCGCGCACAATCCCTGGATCTCGTCGACGCTCAGCAGCATGCACGCGGTGGCGAGGGCGTCGGTGATCGCGGTGGGCCGCTGGCGCGGCCCGGCCCTCGGCCCCTCGTCGGCTGACGCCGGTCTGGGCACCGCCGCCCACGCCGCGAGCCGCCCGCGGACGGGCTCGCCCGTTCGCGGGTCGACGATGTGATCTCCCTTGCGGAGGCCCGAGGCCCCCAGCGCCAACTGCTTCACCGAGAGGCGTGCCAGCACGCGCGGCGGCGCGCCCGGGTGGCTGAAGGTGAGCGGCCATCCGTCGAGTCCCGGCGGCGCGCTGAGCGCCAGCACCGAACTGAAGCCGCCGTGGACCAGCACGTGCGTCAGCCCCCACTCCTCGAGCACGCCCGACATGAGATCGACCGCGTATCCCTTCCCAATGCCGCCCAGGTCGACGCGGACGCCTGTCCTCGTCATGCCGACGGTCATGTCCTCGACCTCGCACGCGAGGGAGAGCAACCCCGTCCCGAGCGACACGTCGAAGGCGCCGCCCGTGAGGTGGAACAGGTGACGCGCAATCACGAGGCACTCGAGCGTCGACGGGGCGACGCGCGTGCGCTCGCCGGCCGCGAGGTGGTTGACCCGGGTGATATCGCTGTTGGCGCGGAAGCGGCTCAGATCGTGCTCGAGGCGATCGACGAGATCGAAGGCGGCCTGTGCGGCCTGGGCGGCATACCGCGCATCGGGATGCCACGCGTGCACCTCGAAGATCGTCGCCATGGCCTCGTGCGAGAAGCGGCGCACCTGGTCGACAGGACGCTGCGGGTCCATCCCCAGCCCGGTGGCAGGCTGGGCGCCAGGCCGGGTCACGGCTCGTCCGCGTGGGCCATGAAGCGATCCCACAGGCCGCGCTCGACGTAGAGGGTCAACAGGACGCCGGGCCGGAGGCCGTAGAACTCCGACACGTAGCGATCGCCGAGCGCCGAGTCGAGGGCGTCGGTGTGCGCCAGCGCGGAGACGACGACCGGGGCCTCGAGGGCGGCCGCCTGGCCTGGCGCGATCCAATAGCCGACATGCGGCATCGTCCGGAGGTACCAGGGGAGCGGCCACTGCTGGTCGGGGGGCGCGACGACCGACACGCGCATGTCGTCGCCGTCCGGGTGCTGCGCGGCCAGCGCGCGGATGCGCCCGGCCATGCGCACGGCGTCGGGCACGGTCTGCGCGTAGACATATGGATTGCGAGGATCGGCGGCGTAGGTGATCGAGGCGCGCCAGGCCTGCCATCCGAGGTGTGCGGACGCGAGGACGACCGCGGCGGCGATCGCGACACGCCACGCCGGCGACCGCGCCGCGCCCACCAGCCTCGATACGCCCGTTCCCGCGACAGCGATCAGGCAGACGTAGAACGGCAGCACGTTCCAGGGGGTCTTGTACGGCAACGCCGAGAAGATCGCGAACGTCAGCCCCGCGGCGCAGGCCAGGTAACGGGCGTGGAAGGTGCGGGCCGGCTTCGCGTGATCCGGACGGACCCACGCCGCGATCCCGCCCGTCGCCGCCAGGACGAGCACCAGCCCCTCGCTCCACCACAGGCCTCCCGACGAGGAGTACCCGAGCATGCCCAGATAGTAGTGCCACGGATGCGCGTGGTTCGCGGGCGCGAGGCCGCGTTCGAGGTACGTGCCCATGCCCTTCAGGGGTTCGAGCACGGCGCCAGGGACGGCGAGGAACGACGAGAAGAAGAGGGCAGCGGTGCCCGCGGCCAGCACGACCGCACCGAGCAGCCAGCGGATCTCGGACGACGCGGGGCCGCGTCCGGCTGGTCCGGCCGTTCGCCGGGCGATCAGGCAGGCCATCACGGCCGAGGGCAAGACGACGCCCGCGGTCTCCTTGGTGGCGATCGCCAAGCCGCCGGCGAGGCCGGCCACCAGCCACCACTGCGGTGAGCCGTGCATCGCGACGCGCCCCAGGGCGATCACGAACGCGAGCGTGAAGCAGGCCAACAGCGATTCCTGGATGAACATGCGCGAGTAGAAGACCATCGCGGGCGACACGGCCATCAGGATGGCGCCGGCGGCAACCGCCGTGCGCCCGATGGCCGGCGCCAGAAGGACGAGCAGGAGAATCGTCGCCGCGCCGAAGGCCACCGTCACCCCCCGCAGGGTGGGTGCGTCGAGCGCGGCGAGGGAGCGCGCACCGCGCATCCATGCCGCCGGCAGCGCGAGGTAGTAGAGCGTCGGGCCATGATGGTCGAGAGCGTCGTAGCGATACTCGCCGTGTTCGAGCAACGCGCCGAACTTGACCGCCTGGTTCGCTTCGTCATGGTGCATGGGCCGCGCATCGAGCTGCGCGACGCGCAATCCGACGCCGACCGCGAGGGCCAGCGTGACGACTGCCCCGAGGCTCGCACGCGTCATTTCGGAGGCGTGCCGAAGGCCTCTACCTCGACGTAATGGTTCAGGTCGTTCGTCGTGTTCCCGTTCGAGTAGAGGCGGACGTAGCGGCCGGTTGCCCCCTTGGGGTCGAACAGCCGGCCCTCGGCCACCTCGATGTACTCCTTGTCTCTCCCGGCTCCCAGCTTCGACGAGTTGTCGTGATCGTTGTTGAAGACGGTGGTGACGCCGTTCTTGAACGCCGCATCGTTCGAGACCTGGACGATCACGTCGCGGTAGACGCGGGGCTGGCCGTGGTCGTGCCACACGAGGATGGCGTGGAGCGCGTACGGCCTGCCGAGATCGATCTGGACCCACTGCGGGCCCGGGCCCAGTTCGACGAAGTAGCCGTCGCCGGCCGACTTCTCGGCGTCGGTGACCATGTCGAGTTCGCCGATCACCGGGTACCTGTCGCTCGACGTGACCGGCTTCTTTCCCGACACCAGGACGGTGCCCTTCGGCACGTAGAACGGCCCGCGCGGCTTGCCCGTGATCGGCTCGAGATTGGCGCTGCGCACGTTGGTCGGGGTACCGACGAACATCGGCTTGGGGAGCGCGAGCTTCAGTTCCTCCTTGCCCGGGGCGCGCTGTGCCCCGAGCGGCGCGAGGGACAAGGCCAGCAGCGTGGTCAGAGCAAGCAGGCGCCTGAACATTTGACGTCCTTCCAAGGTGGCGGATGTTACAGCAGATCAGGCGGGCGCGGGCGACACCGCCAGCAGTGCTGCGCGCCTCTTCCGAATCACCAGGTTGACGAGCAGGAGCGCGACCGAAAACGCCGGGAGGAGGAGCAAGCCCTGCCCGAGCCCCGCCGGATCCGGGCCAGCGAGCCAGCCAATGAGCGGCGAACTGACGACGAGGCCGGAGAAGCCACACGTGATCGTGAAGCCAATCGCCGTCGCGCTGCCCTCCTTGAACACGTCGCCCACGATCGCGATGGTCGTCGGAAACACGGGCGCCATCGCCACGCCGGCCAGGAATACCACGACACCCACCAGCGTGGGGTCCGAGACATGCAGCATGGCAAAGGTCGTGAGCGCCATCAGCACCGAGGCGGCCACCGTCACGGTTGCGGGAGGCACTCTGATCAGGATTGGCATCACGGCGACGCGGCCGAGGAGCAGGCCGAGCCCGAAGCCGAGCGACAGCACGTTCAGCGCGGTCGTGGCCGGCACACCGCGTGTCATCAAGTACTTCACCAGCCAGTTCCACACGCCGAACTCACACGCCGTGTAGAGAAACGTCGCGCTGCCCAGCACGTACAGAATGGGCTGGCTGAACACCGCGCTCGACCGCTGGGGTGTCCCGCTCCTCACGGGGCGCGGAATGCGCAACATCAGATGCACGAGCAGCGTGACAATCGTCAGGGCGGCGGCCGCATACGCCACTCGCACCGCGTCACCAGCGAGCAGGTTTCCCGCGACAAACGGCGTGGCGAGCCCGCCCAGTCCGACGAAGACATTGAGAAAGTTCAACACGCTGGCACGGCGTGATTCGCTGACGTCGCTGCCGAGCGCATTGGCGCCGGTGATGACGATGCCGCCGCCCATCCCCATCACGGCCATCGCGACGAGGATGACCTCGAATCCGGGAGCCGCTCCCAGCGCCAGCATGGCGACGGCCACGAACGTGAGCCCTAGCACCAGGCCCACCTTCTTCCCCTGCCGATCCATCAACGGCCCGACCGAGACGGAAGCGACGACGAGGCCAATACCCTGCGCCAGGGCCAGGTAACTCGTCTGTACGTTGTTCAGGTCGAACTTGGCAGCCAGGGCTGGATTGATCGTGCCCACCATGGACGCGACCATGCCGTAGACGAAAATCGCAAGACAGGCCGCAAAAATGAGCATGGCCCCTCCGACACCGGACGCAGGGTGGTTCATCTGTGTCGATGACGACACATCTGGCAGCAACCATAGATAAATGGTGCGAGTTGTGTCAACAGGAACCGTAATCTGTATTTACATGTTGCCTCAACCGTCGACCTGGGCGACTCCCCGGCGCTGCGTGTCCCTCTCGCAGATACGGCCGAAATGGAGGTAGAGCGTCGTGGCCCGCCTTGGAGCGCGCCGCGCGGCAGTCCCGTTGCTCGACAGCTGGCTTCCCCTGTCGGGTCAGTGCGGCCCCCTCTCACCAAACCTGTCTTGTCCAGCTATTGACAAGTCACCGGGAAGTGTTGCCTAGTGGCGCTCGTGGCTGCGACCATGCGCGGGCACCAGGGAGCGCCGAATGAGGCACGGGAACATCGCTTGGCTCTGGTCGATCACGGCCGCATTGGCCGGCTTCCTCTTCGGTTTCGATACCGCGGTCATCTCCGGCGCCGAACAGGCGGTCCAACGCCTGTGGCAGATGGACGACGCGCTGCACGGTCTCGCGATCTCCTCGGCACTGTGGGGAACGGTCATCGGGGCGGTCACGGGGTCGATTCCGTCCGATCGCTACGGTCGCCGGCCGACGCTCGTCGCCATCGGCGTGCTGTACACCGTATCGGCGATCGGCAGCGCACTTGCCTGGGACCCCCTCTCGTTCATGGTGTTTCGCTTCCTCGGCGGCCTGGGCATCGGGATGTCGTCGATTGCCACGCCCGCCTACATCAGCGAGATCGCCCCTGCCGAGAAGCGCGGTCGCCTCGTCGCGCTGTTCCAGTTCAACATCGTCGCGGGCATCCTGGTGGCGTTCGTCTCGAACTGGCTGCTCGGCGGCCTCAGTGAGAACGACTGGCGGTACATGCTCGGCGTCGAGACACTTCCCGCCGTGCTGTACCTCGTCGCCGCGGGCTACATTCCCGAGAGCCCACGCTGGCTCGCGGTGAACCGGGGCCGCGTGGAGGAGGCCCGCGACATCCTGCGGCGATCGGATGCGGCCAACGCCGACGCCGTTCTGGCGGACGTGAGCGCCGAACAGCCACGCATCCCGCTGAGCGAGTTCCTGTCGCGACGCTTTCGGCGCCCGATCACGCTGGCCTTCCTGATCGCGTTCTTCAACCAGCTCTCCGGCATCAACGCCATCATCTACTTCGCGCCGCGCATCTTCGAGATGGCCGGAACGGGGCAACGGGGCGCCCTGTCGGCCACCGTCGGCATCGGGGTGACGAACCTCGTGTTCACGTTCGTGGGCATCGCGCTGATCGACCGGATGGGGCGCCGGGCACTGATGCTGGTCGGATCGTTCGGTTACCTCGTCTCGCTCGGTGCCGTGGCCTGGGGATTTGCGACCGAGCACTACGGTCCGGTGCCGGCCTTCATCCTCCTGTTCATCGCCGCGCACGCCGTCGGGCAGGGCACGGTCATCTGGGTCTACATCAGCGAGATCTTCCCCAATGCGGCCCGCGCGCGCGGCCAGGCGCTGGGCAGCACCACGCACTGGGTATTGGCGGCGATGCTCACCCTGGTCATGCCGGGGCTGCTGTCGTCGCTGGCGCCCGCCACGATCTTCCTGGCGTTCTTCGCGATGATGGTGCTGCAACTGCTCTTCGTGCTGACCCTGATGGTCGAGACGCGCGGACGCTCGCTCGAGAGCGTCTCGCATGAACTCGAGCGAAGCTGAGATCGTTCCCGCAGGGGATGCCTCCGTCACCCGTGCGGTCAGATCGCGTTGTTGATGACGATGGTCTTCTCTTCCGTCATCTCGAGCACCGTGTCGACGATGCTTTCGCGACCGATGCCACTCTGCTTGGCGCCGCCGAAGGGCACGTTGCCCGGACGAAACGCGCCCGAACCGTTGATGACGACCCCACCGACTTCGAGCCGGTGCGCGATGCGCAGCGCGTTGCTGATGTTCGAGGAGAAGACACTCGCCTGGAGGCCATAGGCCGAGTCGTTGGCCATGGCGACGGCGGCATCGAGGTCCGAGAAACGACAGACCGGCGCCACAGGGGCGAACACCTCGTCCTTCATGACCGGCATGTCTGGCGTGACGTCCACGAGCACCGTCGGCGCGAAGTAGTTGCCCGTGGGTTTCTGACCGCCGACAACGGATCGGGCGCCCATGCTGAGCGACTCGTCGACCTGCTGATACGCACGTTCGGCGGCCGCGGCGGAGATGAGGGGCCCGAGATCGGTCTCCTCGCTCATGGGATCGCCCATCTTGATGGCGTCCGATCGCGCGACGAGCTTCTCGAGGAAGGCGTCGTAGACGTTCTCCTGGACCAACACGCGCTTCACCGCGCAGCAGATCTGGCCGGCGCCGTTGGTGAGGCGCCCTTGCACGACGGCGTCGGCGGCGGCCTCGAGATCGGCATCCTCGAGCACGATCATGGCATCGGTGCCGCCCAATTCGAACGCCAGCCGCGTCAGCGAGTGCGCAGCCTTTCCCGCAATCGCCTTTGCCGCCACGGCGCTCCCGGTGAAGCTGATCAACCGCACGTCGGGGCTGGTGAGCAATTCGTCGCCCAGATCCGCCGGAAAACCCGTGAGCATCTGCATGCCTTCAGGAGGAAGGCCCGCCTCGAGCAGCAGCTCGCCGATCCGAAGCACGGTGAGCGGGCATTGTTCCGGCAGCTTGACGACGACCGATGCCCCGGCCGCGAGGGCGCCGGGAATCTTGTGAGCGAAGAGCTCCGCAGGGTAGTTGAACGGGATGATGCCGACGACGATGCCGACGGGCTGCCGGACGGTGTACGCGAGCATGTGCTCGAGCCCCGGGACGCCGTCCATGGGCAGATAGCTGCCGCGAATGCGCTTGGCCTCCTCCGCAAAATCCACGAACAGGCGCTGCGTTGTCACCATCTCCGCGCGGCACTGCCGGATCGTCTTGCCGTTCTCTTCGGTGAGGCGCCGGGCCAGCGGCTCCAGTTCGTTGTCGATCAGATCGGCGGTGCGCCGCAGGATCTCGCTACGGCGGTGGGCGGGCAGCTCCGCCATGATTCGGCGGCCGCGCCTGGCCCACTCGAGCGCCCGCCGCACGTCCGCCGTGCCAGCCTGCGGAACCGTGTCGATGACGTCACCAGTCGCCGGGTTCCTGACGGAGTAGGACGCGCCGGTCGCTGCGTCAACCCATTCGCCGCCGATCAGCATCTTCATCGGAGTTCTCCTGAAGGCCCTTCGGACCTGCTCACTCTGGTGCGCACAGGCGCAGGACGCTTCAACATCATGCGCTATAAGCCACAGCTGTCAATATCATTCGTGACTATCTGACAGACAGTCAATGCCCGGACATTGCCTGAATTGGCACCGCCCTTGCCCACGCGCGCCAGGCTGCTCACGCCTGGCAGATGTGCCTCTTCGGAGGCGCTTCTCGCGTCTTGTCTGAGAAATTCGTGCGATTTGTCGCGCGCGCGCCGCTGAGCAGTGGTTGTTACAAATAGGCTCAAAAAGGATTGACAGCACAGCATTGTCTGCCATATATATCCCTCGAAGAAAGACTGGCATCTGGCGGGAATGCCGGATCGGGGGCACACATGAGCACTCGTTCGCAACGCGCTGTCTGGCGGGCACTGATTGCACTTCTGCTCCTTGTGGCGGCCTGGACGCCCTCGGAGGCACAGAGCGATCGGGGAACAATTCAAGGTCTCGTCGTTGACGGCAGCGGCGGAGTGGTCGTTGACGCCAAGGTCGAGATCCTGCAGGTCGACACCGGGACCGTGGTCGAGGTCCGGAGCAATGCCCAGGGCCTCTTCACCCTGCCCAATCTGGCGCGCGGGGCCTATACGGTCATCGTCTCCAAGGACGGCTTCGCGTCGGCCGTGACCGAAGGCCTGGAGCTGCGCGCCGGCGCGCAGCTCAGCGTGAACGTCACGCTTCAGCCGAGCGGGGTGGAAGAAGAGGTCGTCGTCCGTGGCTCGAACCTCGACGTGTCGTCGAGCACGTCGGCAGCCATCCCGGAAAAGCTGATCACGGACCTTCCCACCATCGTGACCGGCACCAAGCGCGACATCACGAGCCTGCTGCAGAACCTGCCTGGTTACACCGGCGGCAGCACGTTCGTTCCGCGCGCCAATGGGGCCAACGTTGGCGACACCGAGGTCTTCATCGACGGCGGTCGCGCCAGCCAGCTGATCATGCGGGGCACCATCGCCGAAGTGGGCCCGGCGCTCGACCAGGTCGGTGAGTTCAGCGTGGTGTCGAACGGGTTCAACGCCGAATACGGCGGGTTCGGCATCTGGTTCAGCAACGTCACCATCAAGTCGGGCACCAACCAGTACCGCGGGACGGTGTTCGACAACTACGGAAGCGACAAGTTCAACGAACGCTCGTACTTCCAGGCCTCGAAGACGTCGTACAAACAGCACGAAGGCGGGTTCACCCTCGGTGGTCCCGTGAAGCTGCCCGGCTACGATGGGAAAGACAAGACGTTCTTCTTCTTCAGCCTGGGTCTCTTCTACTCGCGCGCGGGCAGCGGAGGCGCACTCATCACCGTCCCCACCGAAGCGTTCAAGCGGGGCGACTTCAGCGGTCTCGTCAATGCGCAGGGGCAGATGATCCCGATTTTCGATCCGGCGACCACCCGGCCCGACGGTCAAGGCGGCTGGACGCGAGATCCGTTCCCGGGCAACATCATCCCGGCCGACCGCATCAGCCAGGCCGCACGCGAGATCCTTCAATACCTGCCGAACCCGGATCTGCCCGGCATCTCGAACAACTTCCGCGACAGGAAGGCTCCGACCTGGCCGTCGTACGACACCTACACGCCCATCCTGAAGATCGACCACAACCTCACGTCGGCCCAGCGTCTGTCGGTGATGACCACCCTTCAGTTGCGGAATCGCGTGCTCTGGGGCAA
>JAHDVQ010000116.1:0-2694 GCA_023384595.1 Vicinamibacteraceae bacterium
CGCGTCGCAAGTCGCGCGCGGGTCTCGTCATGCCTTGTCCCCTCTGTGAAGACACCGGCTGGAAGCCGATCGAAGACGGCAATGAGCGGCGCGTCGTCCGCTGCGACTGCTGGCGGGCGTCGCTCGCGGGCCGCCTGCTGACCGACGCGCGCATTCCCCGCCGCTACGAGCACTGCACGATCGACGGGTTCGTCACCTACGGCAACGAGTCGCTCGAGCGCGCCGCCGCGCAGGCCAGGCGCCTGGCGCGCGAGTTCCCCGTCGTCGACAAGGGCCTCTTCCTGCTCGGACCACCTGGCGTCGGCAAGACCCACCTGGTCGTGGCGGTGCTGCGCGAGGTCATCCTGCACCGCGGCGCGCGCGGGCTCTTCTACGACACGCGCGACCTTCTGCGCGTCATCCGCAGCACGTACGACCCCGTCGTGAAGGCGACCGAGATCGAAGTGCTCCGTCCGGTGATGGACGCCGACATCCTGGTGCTCGACGACCTGGGGGCGGAGCGCGCGACCGAGTGGGTCGACGAGACGCTGAACCTGATCGTCAACAGCCGCTACAACCAGCGGCGCGTGACGCTCTTCACGTCGAACTTCGAGGATCGGCCCGACCCGACCGATCCCGACGCGCTGCTCTTCCGCATCGGGTTCCGCATGCGCTCGCGGCTGCACGAGATGTGCGCGTTCCTCGATCTCGAGGGCGCCGACTACCGCGAGCTCCCCGCCAACGGCGGCCCCGACGATCTGCGCACGCTGTGGAAGCTGAGAAAGCGCCCGACCGCGCATCGCCGCGCGCTGCCGTCACGCGCCGGACCGCAGGCCCGGGCACAGCTCAAGCCCGGAGGCAGCCTCGACCTGAAGTGGACCGGCGGCAAGGCAGGCACCTGATCTCGTGTCGCCCCTCGGCGTTTACATTCACATCCCGTTCTGCGCCGCCATCTGCGGCTACTGCAACTTCAACCGCGGGCTGCTCGACGAGCCGCTGAAGGCGCGATACGTCGATGCGCTGGTTGCGCACATCACGCGCGAGGGTGCACGCGAGGCGGTCGACACCATCTATTTCGGCGGGGGCACGCCCTCGCTGCTCACGCCGGGCGAACTCGAACGGATCCTGCAGGCGTGCCGGGCGGCGTGGGCCGTGCGCGACGATGCGGAGGTGACGCTCGAGGCCAACCCCGAGAGTGTCGGCCTCGAGGCCGCGCGGGCATATCGTGCGGCCGGCGTCACCCGCGTGAGCCTCGGCGTGCAGTCGTTCGACGATGCGGCCCTGCGGCAGCTCGGACGGCTGCACGATGCCGCGGGCGCGCGCCGCGCCGTCGAGGTCCTCCGGCGTGCCGGGTACGACAACGTCAGCCTCGACCTCATGATGTGGCTGCCGGGGCAGACGGTCGAGTCCTGGCTGGCCTCGGTCGACCAGCTCATCGCCGTGGGTCCCGAGCACGCCTCCATTTACCTGCTCGAGGTCTATCCCAACTCACCGCTGCGTGACGAGATGGCCAGGGCTGGCACCAGCCAGGCGCCAGACGACGTGGCCGAGGCCATGTATCTCGGAGCCTTCGAGCGGCTCGAAGAGGCGGGGCTCCTGCAGTACGAGATCTCGAACGTGGCGCGGCCCGGACGGGAATCGCGGCACAACCTGAAGTACTGGACCGACGGCGACTGGCTGGCGTATGGTTGCGGCGCCCACGGGTCGGTGGGGCTGCGGCGGTTCCGGCACGTGGCCGGGATTGCCGACTACGTCGAACGCGTCGCGGCGGGCGTGGCGACCGAAGCCGAAACCGTGCGGCAGACGCCAGCGGAACGGGCGGCAGATGCCGCCTTCATGGGGCTGCGGACGCGCGAAGGCATCGACGCCGCGGCCATCCGGGCCCGCTACGGTGTCGACCTGTGGGCGCGCCACGGCGAGGCGCTTGCGCCGTTTGTCGAGGGAGGCTGGCTGGTGCGCGACGGGACGCGCCTCCGTCTCACGAGGCGGGGGTTCCTTGTCGCCAACGAGATCATGAGGGTTTTCGTTTGAGCGACCCGTACGGTAGAGTACTCTTCTTTCCTTTTGCAGGAAGCCTTCAGGAGGTGCGGATGCAAGTGTTCTCGTTCGGGAAGTCGGGTCTGCGCGCAGGCGTGGCGGCGCTGGCCTTCGGGATGTTCGTATCGGGCGCGAGCGTCGCCTCGGCGCAGGAGCAGCAGCAGCCGGCCCAGCAGCCGGCCCAGCAGGAGCAGGCGCAGCAGCAGCAGCAGCAGCAGCAGACGCCCCCGGCGGTGACCTTCTCGACCAGCGCCGGCATCCTGTTTCACCAGATCAAGGCCGATCGCACGGCCGACTTCGAGTGGGTGATGGACAAGCTGAAGGCCGCGCTCCTCAAGTCGGAGGATCCGGTCCACCAGCAGCAAGCCGGGGGCATCCACGTCTACAAGTCGACCGACCCCGGCCAGAATGGCAACGTCATGTACGTCGTCTACCTGAACCCCGCCGTGAAGGAAGCCGACTATTCGATGACGACGCTCCTCAACCTCGTCTACAAGGCGTTTCCCGAGGAGCAGCAGGAGATCTACAACCGGGTCTCGGGCGCCTTCGGCGGGCCGACCAGCCGCGTGAACCTGCTGCCGGTCACCGAGTTCGCCAACAAGTAATCGCTCGGGCCGGCGCGCGCGGCCCGGTCAGGTCATGCAACGCGGCGACGCCAACCCCCGGCGCCGCCGCGTT
>JAHDVQ010000116.1:2794-10357 GCA_023384595.1 Vicinamibacteraceae bacterium
GTCGCCCCGGCGTAGAAGCGCTTCGGATTCGAGGCGATCGGGTCGCCCGCGAGCGCGAAGACGCGGTAGTCGAGGCGCAGCTGCAGCGGCCCGGCCAGCGCGATCTTCACGCCCGCCCCGACATTGGTGCCCACGTTGGTTTCGGTGACCTCGCCGAGACGCTCGCGATAGACGCCCGCTCCCACCGTCCCGTACACCTGCACACCTCCCAGCAGGCGCGGCGTCTGCAGCAGCAGGTTTCCCATGCCCGTCGTGAGCGACGGGGCTGCCTCGTCGAGGTCCTCGCTGGCCTTCATGACCTCGACTTCGACGCCCACGACCAGCACGCGGAAGCCGACGGCGGCTCCGAGCGCGGGACGGCTCGCGGGCTGTGTGACCACGCCCACGAACCCGGTGAGATCGGCGAGCGCCGGCGTCGCGCCTGCCGCGAGGAGCAGCGCCGTCAGCGAGAGCAGGCGGATGGTGTGGATGAACCGCATCCACCCATTATGTTCCGGCCGCCGAGCCCGTCAGAACAGCCCGGCCGCCTGGCGGAACAGGCCGCCCGGCGCGGGCGGCGGGATCGCGACGACGTTGGCGCCCGCCAGGCCGAGACCGCCCGAGGGGGCCACGCGCAAGGCGTCGAAGTCGACGACGGCCTTCTGGTAGTCGAGCTGCGCCTGCAGATGGTCGACGCCCGCCTGGGCGAGGTCGCGCTGGGCCTGTGTGACGAGGAAGCTCGTCGAGAGCCCGACCTCGTAGCGCTTCTGCTCGGCGTCGAGACGCTGCTCGGCCAGGTCGAGCGCCGCGCGCGCGGCCTCCACGCGCTCGGCCGCGCTCTGGATCTCGCGGCCCGCCGCGCGGATTTCCGTCACGGTCCGCAGCGCGAGGCTGTCGACGGCCAGCCGTGCCTGACGCTCCTCGAGCTGCGCCTTGGCATGGCTGGCCTTCTCGTAGCTCGTGCCGAGCGTGTAGTTCACGGTGACGCCCACCGACCAGCTCGGATAGTCGTAGCCGAAGGTCTGGCCGAGCACGTCGGAGAAGGGAATCTCCTCGGTGCCGCTGACGGTGCCGGGAAAGCCGCCCGTGCGAATCAGCTTCGTGCCGCCGAGACCCGTGCCTCCATAGGAGGCCTCGAGGCGCACGTCGGGCAGGCGCTGCGCGGCGTAGTACTTCACGGCCGTGCCCGCGTTCTCGAGCTCGAGGCGGGCGCGCTGCAGGTCGAGTCGCGACTCGACGGCGGCCGCCACGGCCGTGTCCACATCCGGCGACGTGGTCGCCGGCGGCGGTACCGTGTCGGCGGGCACCACGTGCGCCTGCCACATCGCGGTGTCCTCAGGCGCCATGATGAGCGTCCGCAGCACGTCTTCGAGGTTGCGGGCGAGCAGGGTCGCGCGTACGAGCGCCTGACGCCGCGCGGCGACCTCGGCCTCGGCGGCCACCAGATCGAGCGGTGGCGACTGCCCGACGTCGACGCGCGCCTTGTTGATGCGCGCCAGCTCCCGGGCGAGCTCGAGCGAACGCGTCTGCACGAGGACGGCCGCGTTGGCGGCGACGAGGTCCCAGTAGGCGCGCTTGACGGTGGCGACCGTCTGCACCACGGCCTGGCGGAACGCGAGGTCGGAGATCTGCTGGTTCCGCTTCGTGATGGTCAACTGGAAGGTGGCTGGGTCCATGAGCAGGTCGCGCAGGAGCGGCTGCGAGAACGCCACCTGGATGCCCGCGCTGAGCGTGGGGTTGAAGCTCACGAGCGGGTTGGTCGACTCGACGCGCGCGGCGTTCCACGACACGTTGTACGTGCCGCCGCCCCACGGCAGCCGCTGCCGCACGCCCACTCCGCCGAACCAGTCGTCGGACTCGAGGCCGGCCTCGCCGAAGAGCGAGCTGGTCGACGGCGTGCTCGTGCTGCTGCGCGCGAGCGACGACCCGATGACGGGCATGTAGGCACTGCGTGCCTGCGCCGTGCGTGCGGCGCCGAGGTCCGGCTCGATCCGGACGATCGCGAGATCGGGGTTGTGCTCGAGCGCGCGCGCCACGGCCTCCTCGAGCGTGAGCCGCAGGTCGGGCCCGGTCGGAGCGGGCACCGGAGGCGCGGCCGGCGCCGTGGCGGGCGCCTGCGGGGCCACCGCCGGTGTGCCGGTCTGCGCCGCCTGTGGTTCGGGGGCCGCCTGCGGCGCCGCCGAGGCGTGCGCCGCCCCTCCGGCGAGCACGGCCAGCAGCACCGCACCGGTGGCCGCCGCCACACGGCGGCGGCCGACCCGCTCGCGCAGCGCCGCCATCCACGCGGCGCGCTTCCGCGTCGCATCGTCGAAGAGCGAGAAGGCGACGGGGGTCACGACGAGCGTGAGCGCCAGTACCAGCGACTGCCCGCCGATGATCACGAAGCCGATGGCGCGGTTGGTGCCCGCGCCCTCGCCGCCCGAGATGACGAGCGGCAGCATGCCGGCCACGAACGCGATGGTCGTCATGAGGATGGGCCTCAGCCGGTCGCGGCTCGCCTGCACGACGGCCGCGTCCTTGTCCATGCCGGTGGCCTCGAGCTGGATGGCGTGATCGATCTGCAGAATCGAGTTCTTCTTCACCACGCCGAACAGCACGAGCAGCCCCAGCGACGAGAAGATGTTCACGGACTGTCCGGTGATCATGATGGACAGCAGCGCGAAGGGGATGGTCAGCGGCAGCGACAGCAGGATCGTGACCGGGTGGAGCCACGACTCGAACTGCGCCGCGAGGATGAGATACATGAAGATGCCCGACAGGAGGAACGCCAGGACGAAGTTCTGGGCCGCGCGGCCCAGCTCGCGCGAACGGCCCGAGAAGCGCGCCTGGTAGGCCGCCGGCAGCTTCAGATCGTCGAAGGCCTGCTGCAGCGAGCCCATCGCCGTCGTCTGCGATTCCCCCATGCGGACGTTGGCATAGACGGTGACCTGGCGCTGGCGGTTCAACCGGTTGATCTCAGCCGGCGCCTTGGTACCCTCGAAGCTCGCGATGTTCTCGAGGGCGACCGTGCCGAGGCGGGACGACGGCACCGTCATCAGCCCGATGGTGCCCGCCTCGTTCCGGTCGTCGGCACGGGCCCGCAGGTGCACGTCGTACTGCTCGCCGCCCTCGTTGTAGGTCGTCACCTCGTCGCCGCCGACGAGGAGCCGCAGGGCGTTGGCGGCGTCGGCCGGCGAGACGCCGAGGTCGGCGGCCTTCAGGCGGTCGATCGTGACGGCCACCTCGGGCTTGCCGAAGTTGGTCGACGTGTCGACGTCCACGAGCCCGGGGATCTCGCGTGCCCGCGCCAGCACCTTCTGCCCGGCGTCCTCGAGCGTCTTCAGGTCGGGCCCGGTGACGAGGAACTGCACCTCGGCGCTCTGGGCGCCGCCGCCGCCGAAGTCGGGCACCGGCTGCACGGCCGTGCGCAGCCCCAGATCCGCGAAGGTCGGGAGGACGTCCTCGCGCACGCGCGCCATGACCTCGAACTGCGAGCGGCTCCGCGCCTCGATCGGCTGGAGTTTCACGAAGACCGTCCCCACGTTCGGCGTCTGCGCCTGATCGGACGCGGCGATGACGACGGTGTACAGCGTCTCGGGCTGGGTCTCGCGCACGCGCCCCGCGATGCGGTTCATGATCAATTCGGTCTGCTGCAGGCTCGTCCCCTCCGGCGCGCGCACGTTGATCTCGAACTCCGACTTGTCGTCCTCCGGCAGGAACGTCTTGTTGACGACGATGAAGAGCGGAATCGTCGACAGGAAGATCGCCACGGTCCCCGCCGCCACCCACGCCCGGTGGGCCAGCGCCCACTGCAGGACCCGGGTGTAGCGCCGGTCGAGCCACGAGAAGAACCGCGACTCCTTCGAGTGCGATCCCTCGGATCCGGGCTCCGGCCGTTTCAGCCACCGGGCCGACATCATGGGCGTCAACGTGAAGCTCACGAGCAGCGACACGAGGATGGCAAAGGCCATCGTCAGGCCGAAGCTCTTCATGAAGCGGCCGACGATGCCGCCCATGAACGCCACGGGGATGAAGATCGCGACGAGCGAGAAGGTCGTCGCCATCACGGCCAGGCCGATTTCGCGCGTCGCCTCGATGGCCGCCTGGAACGGCGGCCGCCCCTTCTCCTCGATGAACCGGTAGATGTTCTCGAGCACCACGATCGCATCGTCGATGACGATGCCCACCGCCAGCGTGAGGGCGAGCATGGTCATCGAGTTCAGCGTGAAGTCCATGTAGTACATCAGCGCGAAGGTCGCCACGATCGACGTCGGGATGGCGACCGCCGAGATGATGGTCGAGCGCAGGTTCCACAGGAAGAAGAAGACGACGATGGCGGCGAAGATGGCGCCGAGCACGAGATGCTCGTTCACCGCGTGGATCGAGGCGCGGATGAACGTCGACTGGTCGCGGACGACGCGGATGTCGTAGCCGGGCGGGAGGGTCGGCTCGATGTCGGCGAGGCGCTGCTTCACGGCGTCGACGACCGCGACGGTGTTCGTCCCCGACTGCTTGCGGATGGCGAGCGCGACGGTGGGCATGCCGTCGAGGTTCGCGAGGCTCTCGGCCTGCGCCATGCCGTCCTCGACGACGGCCACATCGCCGAGCCGCACCACGTGGCCGTCACGCTCCTTGACGACAATCTGGCCGAAGCCCTCGACCGACTGCACCTTGCCGAGCGTGCGGAGCGTCAGCGTCTGCTGGCCCTGTTCGACGCGCCCGCCGGGAATCTCGGCGTTCTGGGCCTGGAGGGCGCGCTGCACGTCGGTGACCGTGATGTTGTAGGCGCGCAGGCGCATCGCGTCGAGCCACACGTTCACCTGCCGCTCGCGGCCGCCGAAGACGAGCACCTGCCCGACGCCGCTGACGTTCTCGAGCGATCGGCGGAGCGTCTTGTCGGCGAACTCGGTAATGTCGCGCACCGAGCGGTCGGAGGTGACGGCGAGCGTCAGGATCGGCGAGGCGTCGGGGTCGAACTTCTGCACGATCGGCTGCTCGATGCCGTCGGGCAGGTCGCGCAGCACCGTGTTCACCTTGTCGCGCACTTCCTGGGCCGCGACGTCGGCGTCCTTCTCGAGCACGAACGACACGATGACCTGCGAGAGGCCTTCGGACGAGATCGAGCGCAGTTCGTCGATGCCGGCAATGGTGTTGACGGCCTCCTCGATCTTGTCGGAGACCTCCGTCTCGACCTGATCGGGCGCCGCGCCCGGCAGGGCCGTCGCGACGATGATGGTGGGGAAGTCGACCTTCGGAAACCGATCGACGCCCAGCCGGAAGAGGGCGAACGCGCCGACGACCGTCAGCGTGGCGATGATGACCGTCGCGAAGACAGGCCGGCGGACGGAGAGTTCTGCAAGCTTCTGCATGGTGCCGTGTTCTCCGGAGTGCGGTCGTCAGCGGGCGTCGCCGGCGGCGGCGGTCGCGCCCGCGCGCGTGGACGGCGCAGCACCGGCCACGACCCGCACGGGCAGCCGATCGCGCAGCGGCCGGCCGTTCTGGACCGCGACGGTTTCCCCTTCGGCGAGGCCGGTGACGACCTCCACGAGCGAGCCGGCCCGCTGACCGATGGTCACGATGCGCTCCTCGAGCCGGCCGTCGACGACGACGAAGGCGCGGCGCGTGTCGGCCGCTTCCTGGATGGCCCGGGCGTCGACGACGAGGACGTCCTCCTCGGCCTGGAGCTCGAGTTGCGCCGTGGCGAACATGCCCGGCTTCAGCTCGCGGTCGGCGTTGGGGACGACGGCTTCGACGGTGAGCGCGCGCTGCTCGGACGAGAGCGCGGGCGAGACGTAGCGGACGGTAGCCTCGAAGGTGCGGTCCGGATAGGCATCGACCGTCAGTGTCACCGCTTGGCCAGCGGCGACGCGCGAGATGTACTGCTCGGGCACCGTCAGCGCGAGCCGCAGCGGCTGGATCCGCACGACCGTGACGACGGCCGTGCCGACGTTGACGTAGTCGCCCGTGCTCACCCGGCGCTCGGCCACGACGCCCGTGAAGGGCGCCCGCACCCTCGTGTCGGCCACGCCCTGGCGGGCGAGGCTCAGCCGCGCGAGCGCGGCGGTGTAGGAGCTGTAGCGCTGGCGCGCCCCGTTGCGCGCCGCTTCGTAGGCCTGCGTCGCCGCCTCGACGCGCGTGCGCCGCTGGTCGAATTCCGACTGCGACACCACGCGCTGATCGAGCAGCGAGCGAATGCGGTCGAACTCCGATTCCGCGAGCCGCAGTTCGGCGCGCGCGTTGGCGACCTCGGGCACGCGCTCGACGTCGAACTCGCCGTTGGGCCCGAGGTCGAGGGCCGCGGCGACCTGCGCCACGTTCGCCTCGGCCTCCTTCATCTGCGCCGACTTCTCGACGGCCGAAATCTGCACGAGCGTCTGCCCCTCGCGCACGAGGGTCCCGCGCTCGACCGGCGTGCCGACGACGCGGCCCGCAATCTCCGCGGCGACCTCCGCCTGCTCGTCGGCGAGCAGCGTGCCGGTCACGCGCAGCTCCCGGGCCAGGCGCTGCCGGCTGACGGTGACCGCGCTGACCTCCTGCGGGTCGGGCGTGGGCGGAATCTCGGCGGCGGTGGTACTCGAGGTGCCGCACCCCGCGCTGAGCGAAGCAAGGCCCGCCACGAGCAGGGCCGGCAGAAGCGCGGCCGACAGGCGTGATAGCGGAGATGAGGATCTCATGACGTACTCCCGCGTGGCGCTGCGACGAACCGACGCGAACCGGCGACGTAAGGCGATTGAGGAGATGGGCGTGCTCATACCGTTGAAGGAGATGTGTCCCCCGCGTGCTCATCGGGGCCGGCGGACGGCCGCGCCGCCTCCGGAGGGACTGTCGATTCGCAGAGGGCCGGGCCGGGATCGAACGTCACCGGCAGTCCCGCCGCGAGCCCCGCCAGCATCGTCTCGATGACGTCGCGGGCGAGGTGCTCGATGTGCGGGGTGTCGGGAAGCCGCGAGAAGATGCGCATCGCCGCCACGCCCATCACTGGCGGAACCATGAGGTGCACGAGCGCGCGGGGATCGCGGCCCCCGGGAAGCTCACCGACGGCCATCGCCCGTTCGACGAGCGCCGCCATGCTGTGCTTGAGGGCCACGAGACGGTCGAAGCGGTCGTAGGCGTCGCGGATGCGCGGCACCGAGCGGTCGAGGAACAGCAGGACGAAGTACTCGGGGTGCTCGACGCTGAAGCGATAGAGCGCACGCATGCGGCGGCGCAGCGCCTCGAGCGGCGACGGCGCCTGGCTGTCGTCGCCCACCGCGTCGTGCATGATCTCGAAGCCCTCCTCCGCCAGCGCGAAGAAGATGTCGTCCTTCGACGGGAAGTAGCCGTAGATGGCCGCCGGGCTGTACTCGATACGGTCGGCGATCTTGCGGATCGAGACGTTCGAGAACCCGTCGGCGACGAACAGCTCCCTGGCCGCGTCCAGAATGGCGCGCCTTACGTGTTCCCGTTCGCGCTCGTGACGTTCCTTGATGCCCATGTGCTCCAGAAAACAAAAGGCGAAGACTCCCTCGCCCCGGCCCAGGTTTCCCCATTCGCCCGGCGATTCGGTTCGCCCGGCTGAGGTGTTTGGACACTAAACAACGTTCAGTAGTCTAACAGCGTTAGACG
>JAHDVQ010000116.1:10457-12980 GCA_023384595.1 Vicinamibacteraceae bacterium
TAGCCTAGTGATAAAGTCATGTCGGCCAGCTATGGACGTTCGCCTCACGCCGGACCAGCAACTGCTCAAGCGCTCGGTGCGCGAGTTCGCCGAGTCGGAAATCCGCCCCCACGTCATGGAATGGGACGAGGCTCAGCATTTTCCGGCTGAGCTGGTGCCCCGGCTCGCCGAGCAGGGGCTGTTGGGCATCCAGTTTCCCGAGCGCTACGGCGGGGCCGGCATGTCAGCCGTCGACTACTGCATCTGCATCGAGGAGCTGGCCAGGGTGGACCCGGGCGTGGCGCTGCTGGTCGCGGCGCACAACGGGCTCGGCGCGGCCCACCTCTATCTGTTCGGGACCGACGCGCAGCGCGAGCGCTTCCTGCCGCCGCTCGCCCGCGGCGAGCAGTTGGCCGCCTGGGGCCTCACCGAGCCCA
This sequence comes from Vicinamibacteraceae bacterium, assembly GCA_023384595.1. GTDB lineage: Bacteria > Acidobacteriota > Vicinamibacteria > Vicinamibacterales > JAFNAJ01 > JAHDVQ01. The sequence continues at coordinate 10,874 of JAHDVQ010000116.1, forward strand.
CGGCCGGGAGCGATGCGGCAGGGACGCGGACGACGGCCGTGCGCGAGGGCGACACCTGGGTGCTCAACGGCGCGAAGACCTTCACGACCCACGGCCGCGAATCGGGGCTGATGGTCGCGATGGCGGTCACCGACCGCTCGCGGGGCAGCAAGGGCATCTCGGCCTTTCTGGTGCCGCGAGGGACGCCGGGCATGACGCCGGGCAAGAAGGAGAACAAGCTCGGCATGCGGTGCAGCGACACGAGCGAGGTCGTGTTCGAGAACTGCCGCGTACCAGCCGACCATCTCCTCGGCGTCGAGGGGCAGGGATTCGTGAACGCGATGCAGGTCCTCGATGCCGGTCGCACCGGCATCGCCGCCCTCGCCGTCGGGCTCGCGCAGGGTGCCTTCGAGGCCGCCCGGACGTACGCCCTCGAGCGCCGGCAGTTCGGTCAACCCATCGCGTCGTTCCAGGCCATTCAGTGGAAGCTCGCCGACATGGCCACGCGCATCGAGGCGGCCCGGCTCCTGACGCTGCGCGCCGCCTGGCTCAAGGATCAGGACCGGCCGCGCACCACGCGCGAGTCGTCGATGGCCAAGCTCTTCGCCAGCGAGGTCGCCGTGCGCGCGGCCGACGAGTGCGTCCAGATCCATGGCGGGTACGGCTTCACGAAGGACTATCCCGCCGAGAAGTTCTTCCGTGACGTGAAACTGGTCACCATCGGCGAGGGGACGAGCGAGATCCAGCGGCTCGTCATCGCCCGACAGCTGCTGGCGTGACCCCGACGCTCTCCGAACGCGTCCTCGCGGGGGAGCCGCGGGCCATTGCGCGCGCGATGACGCTCATCGAGAACGAGCGTCCCGAGGCGGCCGCGCTGCTGCAGCGCATCTTCCCGCACACGGGCCGTGCGTTCCTCGTCGGCATCACCGGGCCGCCGGGCGCGGGGAAGAGCACCCTGGTCGATCGGCTCGCCGCGCATCTCCGGCGTGCCGGCCTCACGGTGGGCATCGTCGCCGTGGACCCGACGAGCCCCTACTCGGGCGGTGCGGTCCTCGGCGACCGCGTGCGAATGCAGGCCCACGCGGGCGATGCCGGGGTCTTCATCCGCTCGATGGCGACCCGCGGACACCTGGGCGGGCTGGCGCGCGCGACCTCGGAGGTTGCCCTCGTGCTCGACGCCGCGGGCAAGGACGTGATCGTGATTGAAACGGTGGGCGTCGGACAGGACGAGGTCGACATCGTGCGGATGGCCGACGTCTCGGTCGTCACGCTCGTGCCAGGGACCGGCGACGAGGTCCAGGCCATCAAGGCCGGCATCATGGAGATTGCCGACGTCTTCGCCGTGAACAAGGCCGACCGCGAGGGCGCCGACCGCACGGTGTCCGCCATCGAGACGATGCTCTCGCTGAACACCTACGGTCCCGGCGACTGGAAGCCTCCCGTCGTGAGGACGACGGCGACGACGGGGAGCGGGGTCGACACGCTGTGGGCCGAGATCGGGCGGTTCCGCGAACACCCGGCGGCGTCGCGCCTGGCGCGGCGGCGCACGCGCGCGGGGTTCCGGTTGCGCGAACTGCTCGGACACCGGTTCCTGCGGTTCGTCGAGCACGAGGTGCTCGGCCCCGCCGAACTCGAAGGCTATTACGAGCGTATTGCCGCTCGGGAGGTCGACCCGTACACGGCGGCCGCCGAGATCATGGCGCTGGCGCTCGGCAGACAGGAGAAGGGCACGTGAAGGCCAGACTGGACCACATCGGCATCGCCGTCGGCGACCTGGCGGCCTCGCTCGGGTTCTTCGAGCAGGCGCTCGGACTCGAGCTCGAGGTGAGCGAGGAGGTCGCAGCGCAGCGCGTGCGCGCGCACTTCCTGCCCGCCGGTGGGCCGAAGCTGGAGCTGCTCGAGTCGACCGACGAGGCGTCGGCCATCGGGAAGTTCGTCGTCAAGCGCGGCCCGGGATTGCACCACGTGGCCTTCGAGGTCGACGACATCGTGGCGGCGCTGGCCGAGCTGAAGGCGCGCGGCGTGCGACTCATCGACGAGGCGCCGCGACCCGGGGCGGAGCACGCGCTCGTGGCGTTCATCCACCCGTCGAGCGCCCACGGTGTGCTGGTGGAGTTGAAGCAGACAA
>JAHDVQ010000117.1:0-8217 GCA_023384595.1 Vicinamibacteraceae bacterium
ACGGCGCGCGCAGCGACCCGCTCGCGGCGTCGGCCAGGCGGACGCGCATGGGCGGAGCAAGCGGGTGGCCGCGATGCTGCGCGGCCGGGTCGTGCGGCGCGATCCAGGGCGCGAGCAGCGTAACGAGGGCGACGGCCCCGAGGATGGCGGCGCCGATCCGCGTCCCGATCCCCGTCATCGCCCGCCCTGCCCTTCTGATCTGGGGTCCCCGCGCGGCTGTCCGGGCTGGCTGGCCGCGGGGGTCGCGTCCGGGGTGTGCTGTCGCAGAACTGACCCCGCCGGCATGTGCTGTCGCAGACCTGACCCCGGCGTATGTGCTGTCGCAGACCTGACCCCACCACTCCGCAGGCGGGGATCGGCCCAGGCGAGCGCGAGGTCCGACACCAGGGTCGTCGCGGCGACGATGACGGCGCCACCCGCGGCGCAGCCGGCCACGAGGTTCACGTCGCGCGAGATGAGGGCGTCGTACATCAGGCGCCCCAGGCCGGGCCACGCCGTCACGACCTCCACGGCGAACGACCCGCTGAAGAGACCCGCCGCCGCGAAACCCCAGACCGACGCGACGGGCGTGGCCGAGAGGCGTGTGGCGTGCCGCCAGACGACGCGCCGGCGCGGGATGCCACGCGCGAGCGCCGCGAGCACGGCGGGCTCGCCCATCGCGCCGCGCACGGCCCGCGACTCGATGCGCTCGATCGACGCGCCCACCGGAACGGCGAGCGCGACGACCGGCAGCACCAGGTGCCAGAGCGCGCGCGCGAACGCGTCGGGCGACGAGAGGGCGGGCGTCACCCACATCCCGCCGACGGGAAACCACCCGGTGCGCGCCGCGAGCAGGGCGAGCGCGAGCGAGAGGACGAGGGGCGGGCACGACAGCGCGAGAATCGACACGCCGGACACGAGCCGCGACGGCCACCCGCGCGAGGACCCGCTCACCACGCCCAGCGCGAGGCCGGCGAGCGTCGCGAGCACGAGCGCGACCGACGCGAGAATGGCGGTGTTCGAGGCGCGCTCGACGACGAGCGGCGCCACGGGCCGGTTGAACCGGAACGACTCGCCGAAGTCGAGGCGTGCGAGGCGTCCGGCCCACGAGAGAAAGTACTCGCCGAGCGGCCGGTCGAGGCCGGCGCGCTCCCGCTCGAGCGCGATGGCGGCCGCGCCACCCGACTCGCCGTACAGCTCCGCCGTCGCGTCGCCCGGGGCGAGCCGCACGATGAGCAGGGCGCCCGCGGCCACGACGACGACGAGCGTCGCCGCGAAGAGGAGCCGCCGCGCGAAGAACGAGAGCACCGCGGGCCCGTCCCTAGTCGCGCCTGACGTCGAGCCCTTCGGCGTTCCAGAGAATCATCGGCTGCAGCACCGACGGGCGCGCGCCGATGACCCACGGGCTGGTCGCCACGTACACGCGCGGCGCGACGAACCACAGCGCCGGGACCTCGCGCGCGACGATCCGTTGCACGTCCGAGAACAGGCGCTGGCGTTCGCCGGCCGAGGGCGCCGCGACCATCTCCAGCATCAGGCGGTCGATCTCCGCCTCCCAGGGGGTGGCAGGCGTGTTCTGGCTGGCGTGCCACGCGTGGAACGCGCCCGACGGCAGCCAGAAGTCCAGGCTCACCGCGGGGTCGGTGTCGCTCTGCTGGAAGCCGAAGTACACCGCCTCGAACTGGCCCGTCGTGATGCGCTCGATGAGCGCCGGCTGCTCGAGCGCCACGACGTCGACGCCGAGCCCGATCTTCGCGGCCTCGTCCTGGAGGATCTCGGCGGCGCGCTCGCGCAGGGTGTTGCCCTTCTGGGTGAGGAGCGCGAACCGCGCGGGGCCGCCGCCCGGCGCCTCGTAGCGCCCGTCGCCATCGGCATCCGTGAACCCCGCTTCCTCGAGCAGGCGGCGCGCCGCCTCGACGTCGTGCGCCACGGGCGGGACGGCGTCGGGGTCGTACCACGCCCTGTTGGCCGGCGTCACCGGGCCGTAGACCGGCACGCCGGCGCCGAAGTACACGCCGCTCACGAGCGCCTGGCGATCGACGCCCGTGTTGAGGGCCCGGCGCACGGCGGGCAGCTGAATCCACGCGCGGGCCGGCTCGCGCCGGGCGAACGACGGCGCGAGGTTGAACCAGAGGAAGTCGGGATCCAGGCCGACGCCGAGGTCCACGAGCCGCACGCGCTCGCGTTCGGCCATGTCGCGGACGGCGGCGAGGTCGTCGGGCCGCACCTCGGCCACCATCAGGTCGGCCTCGCCCGACTCCAGGCGCAGCATCTCGGCGTTCTGATCGGGCACCACGAGGATCACGAGCTCGTCGAGGTACGGCAGCGCGCGGCCCGCGGGATCGCGCTTCCAGAAATACGGGTTGCGCCCCAGCACCACGCGATCGCCGGGGCGGTATTCCTTCAGCACGAACGGGCCGAGGCCGACGATGTCGGCGGGGGCGGTGGTGACGGGCCAGGCGGACGCGAGCGTGCCGCGCGCGAGCGCGTCGCCCAGCTTGTGCCGCGGCAGGATGGGCACGCTGTCGAGCACGCGCAGTCCCGGCCCGTACGGCACCGGGAAGTCGATGCGCACGACGCGGCCGTCGTCTTCGACCGCCACGCCGAGCGGCTTGCCGTCGAAGCGCAGCGCGCCGGCGAGCGGGCTCTTCACGCGAGGGTCGAACACCGCCTCGAAGGTGAACCGCACATCGTCGGCGGTGAACGGCGTGCCGTCGGACCAGCGCACGTCCTGGCGCAGCGCGAGCCGCCAGGTGCGTCCGTCGTCGCTGACGGTCCACGACTCGGCGAGCGCCGGCTCGACGTCCTGGGTCTCGAGGTTCACGCGCACGAGGCGTCCGTGCAGCAGGTGCGTGAGGGTGACCGACGTGCGGTCGCGCGAGACGAGGCGGTTGAAGCCGCGCGGCTCGGACCGCACCATCGCGGTCAGCCGCCGCGGGTGCGTGACGGCGGGGCGCGAGGACGTGCCGCGCCACAGCACGACCAGCCCGGCCCCCACGACGAGCGCCGAGACGAGCAGCCAGGCCGACGCGTACCTGGTGTGCCGGGGAGGGATCATCTCGGCCCGATTATCGGCCTTCAGCCGCCGTGGCACCAGCGGAGGATGGGGAGGGTGGGGTCAGGTCTGCGACAGCACATGCGTGGGGTCAGGTCTGCGGCAGCACATCGCGTGTGAGGGATTGTTCAGAATCGGGGTGAAAGTGGGACGGTGGCGCCCTCGGCAGGGCGCGGGTCCCGGTTCCGTGCAGCGAGGCGGCGCGCGCACGTCGATCAGTCGACCAACACGAGCGCCGATCGCGGCGGCAGCGTCCACGGCCCTTCGGGGTCCATCGGCGCCACGCCGCCCCCGCCGTACTCGACGGCTTCGCTCGACCAGCGCAGACGCCACGTGGCGCCGGGCCCCGGCGGCGCCAGCAGCGGATCGTTCATCGGCTCGAGCCGCCGGCGCGGGCCGAGGTTGACGACGATGAGGCGCGCGCCCATCGTGTGGTGTTCGTAGCGGACGAGGAGCACGGCATCGTCGATTGCCGACGCGTCGATGGCCACCTCGGCGCTGTTGACGTGCCCGATGACCGGATCGTCGCGCCGCATCGCCAACAGGTCGGCGTAGAGCGCGGCCACCTCGGGCACACCCTCGCCGCGTCGCAGGCGGCTCCGATGGAACGTCGCGACGTCGGCCGGATCCGGCATCGCCTCGTGCGAGCGCGGGTCGCGATGGCCGGGGAACTGCTCGAGAAACGCCGCGCGTCCTTCGCGAATCGCCGCGGCCAGGCCGGGGTCCGCGTCGGCAAAGTAGCAGAACGGCGTCGTCGCGCCGTACTCCTGTCCCTGGAAGAGCAGCGGGATACCCGGCGAGAGCAGCAGCAGCGACGAGAGCGCGCGCCAGGCGGCGGCGTCGGCGCGGCGATCGGGACGCTCGCCGTGCGCGAGGTTGGCGACCTGGTCGTGGTTCTGCAGGAACTGTACGAGCGCATCGCGACGGAGCCCGCGAGTCCGCGTGCCGCGCGGCTTGCCCTGCCACGCGTACCACTGCCCCTGGTAGAGGCACCCGTGCCGCACCATCGAGGCGAACTCGCGCGCGCTGCCGGTGTAGTCCGAGAGGTAGCCCTCGCGCCTCCCGGTGAGTGCGACCATCGCTGCGTGGTGCCAGTCCTCGTTCCACAGCGCGTCGCACCCATCGTGTGCGGACGACCGCAGCTGGGCGACGTCCTGCGGCTCGTTCTCGGCCGCCACGAAGATCCGCCGGCGGCCCGCCGCCGCGCGCGCCGCGCGCGCGATCTCCGGCACGAGCCGCGCCTCCGGCTCGTCGAAGTACTGGTGCGTGGCGTCGAGACGCAGGCCGTCGAGGTGATAGTCGGCCATCCACGCGCGCGCGTTGTCGCGGATGAACGCACGCACGCGCCCGCCGTCACCGCCCGCGCACAGTTCGATGGCCTCGCCCCACTCCGAGCGGTGCGTCGTCGAGAAGAACCCGGGCGCGAAGTCGCGCAGATAGTTCCCCACCGGACCGAAGTGGTTGTAGACGACGTCGAGCACGACGGCAAGCCCGGTGCCGTGAGCGGCGTCGACGAACGCGGCGAGATCCTCGGGGCGGCCGTAGAGGTGTGACGGCGCGAACCAGAACACGCCGTCGTAGCCCCACCCGAAGCGGCCCGGGAACTCGCCGACCGGCATCATCTCGATCGTGGTGACGCCGAGCGCCGCGAGGCCCTCGAGGTGCGGCATGGCGGCGCGCCACGTGCCCTCGCGCGTGAAGGTGCCGACGTGCATCTCGTAGATCACCTGACGGCCCGGATCGCCCATGCCACGCCACGCCTGGTCGCTCCACGCGAACGACGCGGGATCGACGATCTCCGAAGGCCCCTCGATGCCCTCTGGCTGATACCGCGAGGCCGGATCGGCACGACGCCGCCCGTCGTCGAACACCAGCCAGTAGCGGTCGCCGGGCGCGGCCCCGGGCCACGCCAGTTCGTGCACGCCGCCTTCGCCGCGCGTCATCTCGCGGCGCCCACGTCCTTCGATGTCCACCGCGAGTCGCGGGGCGGCCGGCGCCCAGACCGTGAAGACCACGCCGTCGCGGGTGACGCGCGCGCCCACGTCGTTCATGGGCGTCCACCACGATCCTGCGCGCCGGTCTCCGTCAGGGCCGGTCGGCGTTCGCCTTCCGCGCCCGTCAGGTGCCAGACGCGCAGCACTTCGGCCACGCTCCATGCCTGCGCGATGCACCCGCGCGGCGTGTAGGGCTCGGTCGCGTCGAAGATCTCGCTGACCGTGCCGATGCCGGCCTCGTCGAGATGCGGCACGAAGCCCTCGACGAGCGCCCGCGCCTCGGCGAGCCGTCCCGGGTGGACGCGCAGCCACGCGTCGACGAACGGGCCGATGAGCCACGCCCACACCGTGCCCTGGTGATAGGCCGCGTCGCGCGCGCGCAGGTCGCCGAAGTAGCGCGGGCAGAACTCGCGGTGGCCGGGCGCGAGCGAACGCAGCCCCACAGGCGTCAGCAGCTCGCGCGCCACCGTGTCGATCACGGCGGCCCACCGATCGGGGGCGAGCACGGCGTGCGGCAGCGACACGGCGAGCACCTGATTCGGACGCACGGCCCCATCGTCGCCCGTCTCGCCGTCGACGACGTCGAAGAGGCAGCCGGTGGCGGGATTCCAGAACCGCGCGTTGAAGGCGGCGGCGACGCGATCGGCCTCGCGCGCGGCGCGCGACGCGCGCTCACCCTCGCCGGCCGCGTCGAGCCACGCCGCGTGCAGGCGCAGCGCGTTGTACCAGAGTGCGTTGATCTCCACCGCCTTTCCGCGCCGTGGCGTCACGACCCAGTCGCCGACCTTCGCGTCCATCCACGTGAGCTGATAGCCCTCGGCTCCCTGCACGAGCAGGCCGTCGGCGGGATCGACGTGGATGTTGAACGCGGTGCCCGCACGATGCGCCTCGATGCTGGCATCCAGCGCGTCGAGGAGCGAGGCGGCGAGCGCCGTGTCGCCGGTGACGCGCTCGTACCGATCGAGCGCGTGGAAGAACCAGAGCGTCGCGTCGGCGGTGTGATAGAGCCCCGTCTGGTCGCCTTCGGGAAACAGGTTCGGGATGAGGCCATCGCGGAAGTGCCGCGCGAAGGTGCGCAGGATGTCGCGCGCCTCGGCCTCGCGCCCGGTGACGAGCGTGAGGCCCTCGAGCGCGATCATCGTGTCGCGCCCCCAGTCGGTGAACCAGTGATAGCCGGCGATGACGCTGCGCGCCTCCTCGCTCGCGGCGTGCGCGCGCGCCGTGTCGGCCACGCGCGTGGCGGGCTGGATGATGAACTGGTCGGCCGCGAGCACGAGCTGCGCGGCGACCGGATCGGCGCAGTCGGCCCGCGAGGCGTCGAGCAGCATCGACCGCCGGCCCATCTCCGCCGCGAGGGCCTCGTCGGGAAGGAACGCCTCCACGACGTCGGGAGACTCGGTCGAGGCGACGAACACCGCGTCGTCGCCGGGCGAGAGATCGATGCGGAAGTAGCCGGGACTCCAGGTGTCGCCCGTCGCCTGGTAGCCGCGGCTGCCCTCGAGGCGATAGTGCAGGTGCTGCACGTGGAGCGCGTCGAGCGTGAAGGCCGCGCGGGCGCGCCCCGCCATGCGCAGCGCGATGGGCGGAAGGTCGGGCGCGAGCGCCACCTCGAGGCGGCCGGTCCGCGCCGTCACCACCGGATCGGCGGGCAGCGGGTGATCGACGGGCGCCTCGTGCGGCCGTCCGGCCATGAGCGGACGCAGCGTGAAGCGCATCGTCCCCGGCGCCTCGAGCAGCCGGTAGGCGACGTGCACCGTGTTCTGGAAGCGCGGCATCAGCAGCCGCTTCTCGAGGACGACGCCGTCGAGGTCGTAACGCCAGACGGGCAGGCCCATCTCGAGACGGAACTCGCGCAGCCGTCCGGCGCCTTCGAGGTACAGCGCGCCGCCCTCGCGCTCCTCGCCCGTGAGCCACACCACGCGGCCGTCCGGGAACCGCAGGCGTTCACCGAGTTGCGACACGATGACGACGCGGCCGAGCGGCGCCGGGAGCGCGGCGACGAGCAGGCCGTGGTACCGGCGCGTTGTCACGCCGCCGAGCGTGCCCGAGGCGTAGCCGCCGAGGCCGTTGGTGACGAGCCACTCGCGCGTGAGGAGCGCATCGGCGTCGCTGGCGTCGGCGTGCCTCGCCGCGGTGTCCGGGGCCGCGGTGTCCGTGGCGACGTGCGTGCCCGCGACGTGCGCCGCCCCCGGTCCTCGCGGCGCGAACGGCACGCGGCGGACCAGGCGCGGAGACGAGGACGCCATCGCGCCCGGCTCCGCGCCCGGCTCCCGATTACGAACGTGGAGCATGCGAGGCCGTGCCTTCCCGCTCGTCCGATGCGATGCCGATGCCGGCCGTGCGCGTGGGCGTCGTGCTCTCGTTCACGACGGCGCTCAGTGCGCGTGTGCCGGCGTGATGCCGGGCTCGGGTCCACGGCCCTGCCACTCGAGGTGTCCCTTCAGCCGTCCGAGGTCGTCGCGGATCTGCGACGCGGGATCGCGACCGAGGAGCGAGGCAACCCACGCGCCGGCACGGCCCGCCGGCGGCGCGTACTGCAGGCGCACGCGCACCTCCGACTGGCGCTCGCCGCGGGGCTCGAAGTTCACGCTCCCGGCGGAGTAGACGTCCGCATCGCCGACCGTCTGCCACGCGAGACGCTCGCCCGGCAGGTCGTTGATGATCTCGGCCTCCCACGACACCTGCGTGCCGAGCGGGCCTTTCACCGTCCAGCGCGAGCGGCGGTCGTCGAGCGGCACGACGCTCACGAGGTGCGGCATGAAGATGGGCAGCGTCGTCAGCCGCCGCCAGAAGTCGTAGACCTCGTGCGCGGGGCGGTTGATGAGCACGCGCTCCTCGACGAGCACGCCGCCGCTGCCGCTGAGCGCCTCGCGTGTGGCGTTCTCGCCGGCGGCGGCGATCGCGTCACCGGGACGCGTGGCGTGAGTCATGCTGCCGGCGGCCGCCTTCACCGGACAGTACCCGGCGAGGCCGCGCGCGACGAGGCCGGCGCCGGCCGCGCGCGCGAGCGTCGTGGCGCGCGGGAAGCGGCCGGCCGTGCCGAGCAGCAGCGCGCCGGAGGCCAGCGAGGCCATGCGTTCGATTCGACCAACGTTACGTGAGGGCATTGTCTGACTCCTGTGGGCTACCTGGGCTACGGCGTGGCCTCCTGCCCCTCGTCGTGCGCATGCGGCAGCACGCCGCTCGACA
>JAHDVQ010000117.1:8317-12967 GCA_023384595.1 Vicinamibacteraceae bacterium
TACGGCGTGGCCTCCTGCCCCTCGTCGTGCGCATGCGGCAGCACGCCGCTCGACACGACGGGAGGCCTGCGGATGTCGGCGGTCCACACCTCGAGCTGGTCCGTCGGGATCGCGCCGTCGGGCGCGCACCGGGCATCCACGAAGCCGTGCTCGCGCACGTCCACGAGGTACTGCTCGCGCGAGAGCAGCGTGCCCCGGCAGAGCGCCACGTCGAGCGGGGCCGTCGATGCCGCGCGCTGCGCCTCGCCGAAGAGCGCGGCCACGACGTCGGCCGGCACCTTGCGGGCGTGGCCCGGATAGATGAACCGGAACAGCAAGAGGTGCGCGAGCAGCACCGTGCCGTGCGGACCGAACCGCGCCACGAGGTGCGGCCAGTCCACCTCGGCGCTCCTGGCGAGGAGCAGGTGCGCCACGTCGGCACCGTCGTACCGCTCGCGCTCCATGACGAAGGCCTTCGACCAGATCAGCTCCTCGAGCGGCACCACGCGGGCGGCGACGCCGAACACGCGCGTGTGGGGCGCACGCGTGAACCAGCTGGCGTCGACCCGCACGAGGCCGTTGCCCGAGTTGAAGACCAGATCGACGAAGCCCGAGGCATGCCGCACCTTCGCGAGCCAGTGAGGAAACGCGAGTTCGAACCCGAGGCCCGCCGCCTCGACGGCCGCGCGCACGCGCTCGAGCTCGTGTTCCTCGACGAAGAGATCGAGATCCTTGGTCGGACGCTCGATGCCGGTGTGGAACTGCACCGCGTAGGTGCCGCCCAAAAGCGCCGGCACGCCGGCCCGCGAGAGCACGGCGAGGACGCGCCGGTAGAGCGCGCTCTTCCGTCGTGCGGTGTGCCTCGTCGTCACGGACAACAAGAAGGCAACCAGCGGGCCAACTCCCCGGACCGGAGGGCGAGGCGCGCACGCCGTGTCGGCGGCGGAGGCGAGGTGCACGGCGCGACCGCGGTCAGCACCCGGCGCAAGTTGTTGACAGCGGGACGTTACGTCACCGCGACTCAGCCGCGGCTGCGGGTGCCGTCGTCGCGCGCCGACCTCACGCGAACGCGGCCGTCCTCCGATCCGGCCCGGTCGCGGGGTCGCTCGGAGCGTCGCGCGCTGAACGGATTCAATGCGGAGAAGAGGCTGCGAAGGATACACGCGTAGTACGCGTTGCTTCACTCACCTTCGGTCGACTGCTCCTTGGCTTCGATGTCGAGCCGCTCGTTCTTGATGTCGAGCCGGATGCGCGCGTAGAGGCTCATCGAGTGGTTCGCCGTCCAGACGATGACGAAGAACGCGACGACGAAGCCCCGCCAGTCGGCATAGACGAGACGGAACCCGGTCGCGGCGAGCACGACCAGCGCGACCCAGTGGCTGAAGCAGTACTCGCACATGAAGACGTAGTAGGTCTTGCGGGCGAGCATCGAGCGGGCGCGGCGGTGCCGGCGCTGGCACCAGTCGCGGAACTCGCGCGCGATCTCCTCGTGGGTGACCGTCCAGGCGATCGACGCGACCACCAGGCTGAGGAGCAGTGCCGCCACCAGATCGGCGGCGACGAAGGTGAGCGGGGAGGCCGCGTCCATCGGTTCAGCGCTCCAGCTCGATCAGTCGCAGCCAGGCGCCCTCGCGGCGCAGCAGCGGCAGGGACACGTTGTAGACCACGGCCCCGCCTGCCGTGCGGCCCTCGGGCGACCCGCAGTGCGCGTGACCGTGGAACGCCACCGCCACCTCGAAGCGCGTGAGCGGCTCCTCGAGACGGCTGCTGCCGAGCCACGGGTAGATCTCGCGCGGCTCGCCCTCGACCGTGGCCGCGAGCGGCGCGTAGTGCAGCAGCGCCACCTTCGCCCGCGTCCTGAGGCGCGCGAGCGCGCTCTCGAGCTTGAGCGCCTCGGCCACCGAGCCGCGCGCGAACGCCTTGACGAGCGGCTCGCCCCACACGCCGAGCGAGCCGCGGCCGAAGCCGCCCGGGAACCCGGGCGTGCCGGCAATGCCGATGCCGGCGACCTCGACGGCCTCGCCGTCGAGCAGCGTCATCCCGGCCTCGCGGAGGATGCTCGCAACCTCGTCGGCCCGATCGCTTTCGTAGTCGTGATTCCCCAGCACGCCGACAACGGGGATGCGGATCGCGGGAAAGAGCGTGCGCGCGAGGCCCTCGGCTTCTTCGGCGAGGCCGAAGTCGGTGAGGTCGCCGGCGAGCAGCAGCAGGTCGGCGGCCGAGGCGTTGACCGCTTCGACGAAGCCGTCGAGCGTGCCCTGCGAGGATCGGCCGAAGTGGAGGTCCGCGGCGGCGGCGAGGCGCGCCGGACGTGGGGGCGTTCCGGCCGCGGCGTCCGTCGTCGCGGACGGAGAATTCTGCTGAGTCACACTCCCAACAGAGCAAACGGCCTGCCAGGGAGGGGGTGGGGTCAGGTCTGACCCCACCCTACGTCGATGGGCGTAACGAGACCTGACCCGGGCTTCCCCGGCCCGCCGTGTCGAGCGCCAGCACGTGCAGCCGCTGCACCGCCTCTCGCAGCGCGGAGTGCTGCCAGCGGATGGCGGCCTGGACGTCGGGCGCCGACGGCTCGGCGAGCGCCCGCTCATACACCCACAGCAGCGCCTCGTGCGCCCGCGCGAGCGCCCTCATCGTCCACGAGTCGGGCGCGCCATCCGCCGGATCCGGATCCCGCGTGGACGCGAGCGCGCCGCGCATGATCTGATCGGGATCCTCGCCCGCCGACAACAGCCGCAGCGCCAGCTCGGCCACGAAACGCGTCCTCAGCCGCGCGCAGTACTCGGCAAATGGCCGGCCCTCGGAGGCCGCCGCGGGCGACCGGCGGCACTGCAGTTCGCATTCGGTGACGGCGATGAGCAGACGCTCGAGGATCGAGCGGTCGTCCGGCTTGAGCATGGCGATCCCTCCGGGGGCTGGTTGTTGGCAAGTCGGGTGCCAGGGCCCGGCGCTCGAAACCGGCCGAAGACCGCGCGAAAACGCCCTGCGGCCGTGTTCGCTCCGCGTACAGGTCATGACGTAATTACGTACGGGCTGAGCTCGGTGAGGTGTTCGACGCACGTCGATCTCCGCGCAGCTCCGGCAGAACTGTTCGGCCCGCGTTCTTGCATAGAACCGGATGAGGTGCGCGGCGCCTGGCCGGCAATCGACGCCGCAGGCCCCTCGCGGTAAGCTGAAACCACTCAGCAGGAGCCGCTCCATGCCGACCCGCAACAACTCCGGCGTCCCGTCCAGGGCTGGTGGAAGCTACTGGTCCGCGACCAGCGACATGCCGCGCTTTCCTCGCCTCGACGGCGACCGCACGGTCGACGTGGTCGTCATCGGCGCGGGCCTGACGGGCATCACGACCGCCTTCGCGCTCAAGGAGGCCGGCCTCACGGTGGCCCTCGTCGAGCGGCGGCGCGTCGGCGGCGTCGATACGGCGGCGACCACTGCGCACCTCACCGCGTTTGCCGACACGCGCCCGAGCGAACTCGTCTCGCGCTTCGGAGGCGACGACGCCCGGCTCGTCTGGGAGGCGGGCGAGGCGGCGATCGACCACATCGAGATGCGCGTCACCTCGCTCGGCATCGAATCCCGCTTCGCGCGCGTTCCCGGTTTCTACCACGTCCCGTTCGACGCGGCGGACGATGCCCACGAGCGCGCGGAGCGGGAGGTGGGCGAGGAGGCGGAGGCGCTCGCGAAGCTCGGCGTGCCGAACACGCGCGTCGACGCGGCACCGGTGATGAGGTCGCCCGCGCTCCGAGTCGAGCGCCAGGCACGCATCCACCCGCTCGGCTATCTCGCCTCGCTGGTCGCGCTCGTGCCCGGCCACGGCAGCCTGGTGTGCGAGGGCGACGTGGCGCGCGTGGACGAGACGCCGGGCGTCGTGCTCTGCGGCCCGCACGTGCTGCGCGCGGGGCACGTCGTGTTTGCCACGCACAACCCGATGCAGGGGTCGCAGAGCCTGGCCGCCGCGTCCCTGCTCCAGACCAACCTCGCGCTCTACACGAGCTACGCGCTGCGCGCGCGCCTGCCTGAGGACCCCGGCGTCGAAGGGCTCTTCTGGGACACGAACGATCCCTATCGCTACGTGCGCCTCGATCGCGCGCCGGATGGCGGGTTCGAGGCCATTTGCGGCGGCGAGGACCACAAGACGGGCCAGGCCAGCTCGACGCTCGACCACCGCGAGGCGCTGCGGGCGTGGGTGCAGACGCTGTTGCCGGGGGCGACCATCGCCGAAGAGTGGAGCGGGCAGGTGATCGAGCCGGCGGACGGCCTCCCGATGATTGGCGAGGTGGCCGAACGCGAGTACGTCGCGACCGGCTATTCGGGCAACGGCACGACGTTCGGGACGATCGCGGCGCTCGTCGTGCGCGACCGCATCCTCGGCCACGCCAACCGCTTCGCCGATCGGTTCAACGTGGGTCGCGGGCGCTTCGTGCGGCAGCCGGTCGACTACGTGCGCGAGAACATCGACTACCCCTACCACCTCGTGAAGGACTGGCTGAAGCGTAATCCCTCGTCGGAGAAGCTGGAGGCGCTCGCGCCAGGCGAGGGACGCCTGGTGGAGATCGAGGGCACGGTAATGGCGGCCTCGCGCAGCCTGGACGGCCGGCTCTCGCTCTGCGGCTCGGTGTGCACGCACCTGGGCTGCCGCGTCGGGTGGAACGCCGCCGAGCACACGTGGGACTG
>JAHDVQ010000118.1:0-1536 GCA_023384595.1 Vicinamibacteraceae bacterium
GAGCCCGTAGCCCGTAGCCTGGAGCCTGTTCCCGATCTACACTCCCCCCATGTCCGACTGCATCTTCTGCAAGATTGTCGAGGGGACGATTCCGTCGGCCGAGGTCTACCGCGACGAGCGTCTGTACGCGTTCAAGGACATCACGCCGCAGGCGCCGCTGCACGTGCTGATCGTGCCGACCCGGCACATTGCGACGCTCAACGACCTCTCCGCGCACGACGAAGGGCTCGTCGGCGAGATGGTGCGCCGCGCCGCGGCCATCGCCCGCGAGCACGGCTACGCCGAGCGCGGGTACCGCACGGTGTTCAACTGCCAGAGCGAAGCGGGGCAGTCGGTGTTTCACATCCACCTGCACCTGCTCGCGGGGCGCCCGATGGGGTGGCCTCCCGGGTAGACTCCTCGCGCGCGGGCGGTTGACCCGTGCGTGAAAACACTACAGCGTGCAGCGGAGCCCGACAGGGCTGCCAGGGTCAATTCAACGCGAACTTTCGGCTAAAGCACTGACCATTTGGCACTTAGGCCAAGGTCATACGCTGGCACATCCTTCGCAGATTTCAGAGGAATCCGGTCACTTCCGCGCGTCGCCGCGCGTGGCCCATAGTCTGCCATTTCACGAAGGAGAGTCCTATGTCGTTGAAAACCCGTTTCGCCATGGCGGCCGGCATTGCCGCGCTCGCCCTGGCACCCGCCCTTGCCGCCGCGCAGGATCGCGTCACGGTCACCATGCGCTCGGGTGAGCGCATCACCGGCGAGTTCGAGGATCTCGCCAACGACCTCGTCTACGTGCGCGTGAGCCAGCACGACCAGCGCAAGCTGCCGTTTGGCGAGGTGGCGATCATCGACTTCACCGCGGGCCAGAACGTCCCGGACAACGAGCGGCAGGCGTCGGCGGCGAGCCGCCACATCCTCGTGACCCGCGACGGCCAGATCGTGCGCGGGACGTTCCAGGACATCGAGGGTGGTCCCGGGTCGGCCGCGGCCAATCGTCCGCGGACCATCTACTTCCGCACCGAGTCTGGTGAGCGGCGCGAACTGCGGCCCGACCAGGTCGCTCGCGTCTACCTCGGCCCGGCACCCGGTTCCGCCGCGGCGCCTGCAGCCCCCGTCAACCCTGACGAAGGCCGTTGGGACGCGAACAACCCGGCCACCGTCCGTGTCCCCGCCACGAGCGGCTGGACGGATACCGGCATCTACGTTCGCGAAGGCGACATGGTGATCTTCAACGCCCAGGGTGAAGTGCGTCTGAGCGGATCGGCGAGCGACATCGCCCGCCCAGCCGGCTCGGTCGAAGGTCGCCGCGCCGATCGGGCGCCGTTTCCCTCGCAGCTCGCCGGCGCGCTGATCGGCCGCGTGGGCGGTCAGATCTTCGGCATCGGCAACCAGACCCAGGCGCTGCGCATGCCCGCCACCGGCCGTCTCGAGCTGGGTATCAACGACGACTACGTCGGCGACAACTCGGGCGAGTTCACGGTCCGCGTGACCCCGCAGTGGGACAACCGGTCGCGCCGCCGCGGGATCAGGCGTTAGAAAGGGCTA
>JAHDVQ010000118.1:1636-7516 GCA_023384595.1 Vicinamibacteraceae bacterium
CCGCTCGCAGCCCGTGCTGCGTACGGCCCCGTCGGCGCGGTCCGAGTACAATTGGTGTTTCACCCCCGGGCCCGACCCGCACTGACGCATGCCTGACTGGAAGAACACCGTCAATCTCCCCCGGACTGGCTTTCCGATGAAGGCCAATCTCCAGACCACCGAGCCCGAGGCCATCGCCCGCTGGAAGGCTGCCGACCTCTACCGTCAGCTGCGCGCCACCCGTGCCGGGCGGCCGCGATTCGTCCTGCACGACGGCCCGCCGTACGCCAACGGCCGCATTCACATGGGCCACGCCCTGAACAAGGTGCTCAAGGACTTCGTCGTGCGGTCGCGTTCGATGATGGGGTTCGACGCCCCCTACGTCCCCGGCTGGGACTGTCATGGCCTGCCCATCGAGCTGAAGGTCGACCGCGAGCTCGGGGCGAAGAAGCGCGAGATGAGCGTGGCCGACTTCCGGCGCGCCTGCCGCGAGTACGCGGAGCGCTTCGTCCAGATCCAGCGCGAGGACTTCGAACGGCTCGGCATCTCCGGCGACTGGGACCAGCCGTACCTCACGATGGAGTACGGCTATCAGGCGGCGATCGTGAGGGCGCTCGCGCGGTTCGTGGAGGCCGGCCTCACCTACAAGGGCAAGAAGCCGGTGCACTGGTGCATCCACTGCCGCACCGCGCTGGCCGAGGCCGAGGTCGAGTACGAGGACCACTCGTCGCCCTCGATCTACGTCGAGTTCGAGGCCGATGATGCGGGCCGCGGGATGCTGGCCTCGCGCGTGCCGGCGATCTCGGGACGGAAGGTCTCGGCGCTCATCTGGACCACCACGCCCTGGACCATCCCGGCCAACCTGGCGCTCGCCTTCCACCCGGGCCTCGAGTACGTGGCGCTCGAGACGGGGCCAGGGAGCGTGGTCGTCGTCGCCGCGGGGCTCGTCGAGGCGGTGGCGGCCGCCACGGGCCGCCGCTTCGGCGCCGAGGTGGCGCGCGTCACGGGCGAGGTCTTCGAGCACGTCACCTTCCGCCATCCCCTCTACGAGCGCACCTCGCTCGGCGTCCTCGCCGACTACGTCACGCTCGATCAGGGCACGGGCGTCGTGCACACGGCGCCGGGCCACGGCGCCGACGACTTCCACACGGGCGTGAAGTACGGACTGGACACCTACGCCCCGGTGGGGCCGGGCGGCCACTTCACCGACGATGTCGGGATGTTTGCCGGGATGCGGGTCTTCGACGCCAACCCGCGCATCGAGGAGGCCCTCGCGGCGCGCGGACGGCTCTGGCATCGCGAGGCCTACCACCACACGTACCCGCACTGCTGGCGCTGCCACAACGCGGTTATCTTCCTCGCCACCGCACAGTGGTTCATCGCCATGGACCGTGGCGACCTGCGCACGCTCGCCCTCGAGGCCGTCAAGGGCGTCACGTGGATCCCCGCCTGGGGCGAGGAGCGCATCGCCAACATGCTCGCGAACCGGCCCGACTGGTGCATCTCGCGCCAGCGCGCATGGGGCGTGCCGATTCCCGCGCTGCACTGCACGGGCTGCGGCGAGTCGCTGCTCACCGCCGCGCTCGCCGAGCGCGCCGCGGCCGTTTTCGAGACCGACGGCGCCGACGCCTGGTACGAGCGGCCCACGGCCGACTTCGTCCCGGACGGCTTCGCCTGCCCGTCGTGCGGCGGCCACGAGTTCGAGCGCGAGCAGAACATCCTCGACGTGTGGTTCGACTCGGGGTCGAGTCACGAGGCGGTCCTCACCCACCGGCCCGAGCTCGACTGGCCGGCCGACCTCTACCTGGAGGGCAGCGACCAGCACCGCGGCTGGTTCCACTCGTCGCTCCTCGTCGGGCTCGGCACACGCCGGCAGGCCCCGTACCGCGCCGTGCTCACGCACGGGTTCGTGGTGAACGAAGAGGGGAAGAAGATGTCGAAGTCGCTCGGCAACGACATCCCGCCCCAGCAGGTGATCAAGGAGAGCGGCGCCGACGTACTGCGCCTGTGGGTCGCCATGGTGGACTTCCGCGAGGAGGTGCGCCTCGGCACGGAGATCATGGCGCGCACCGTCGAGGCCTACCGCAAGCTGCGCAACACGCTGCGCTACATGCTGGCGAACCTCTACGACTTCGACCCGGCCTCGGACGCTGTCGGCCCGGACGCGCTCATGGAGGTCGACCGCTACATCCTGTCGGTTTACGGCCGCGCGGCCTCGCGCATGCGGCAGGCCTACGACGACTACGACTTCCCCGCCATCTTCCAGGCGCTCAACGCCCTGGCGACGGTGGACCTGAGCGCGTTCTACTTCGACGTGTCGAAGGACCGCCTCTACACCTTCGGTGCCGGGGCGCCCGAACGCCGCTCGGCCCAGACAGCCATGTACACGATGGCCGACGGGCTCGTCCGCCTGATTGCTCCCATTCTGCCGATCACGGCCGACGAGCTTTGGCGTCACCTGCCGGGCGCCCGCGAGACCAGCGTGCACCTGGCCGAGTTCCCCGCCGTGCCCGAAGGGCTCGCCGACGACGACCTCGAGTCGAGGTGGCGCCGCCTCGCCCGTGTACGCGACGTGGTGAACGCCGCCATCGAGGCGGAGCGCCAGCGCAAGACGGTGGGCACCTCGCTCGAAGCGCACGTGACGCTGGCCGCCGACGGCGACACCGCGGATCTGGTCGCCCGCTACACGGCCGACCTTCCGATGTTCTTCATCGTCTCGAAGGTGGACGTGGTGCCCTGGGACGCGCTCCCTGCCGGCCCGCACGCCGACCTGCGAGTGGCCGTGTCGCGGGTGGCCGGCACCAAGTGCGTGCGGTGCTGGCGCTACGTCGACGAGGTCGGCACCGATCCGGAGCACGAAGGCCTCTGCACGCGTTGCATCGAGGCCGTGGGCACGGCGCCAGCTGCATCCGGCAGCGGGGAGCGCTGACGTGCCCGCTGACGTCACGGCCGGTCAGCCGCAGGCGCGGCGGCCGCTGCTTGCGGGCATCGTCCTGATTGTCGCCGTCGATCAGTTCACGAAGTGGCTCGTCGAGCGGTCCCTGGCGCTGCACCAGTCGGTCGAGGTCGTGCCCGGGCTCCTGAACCTCACCCACGTGCGCAACACCGGCGCGGCATTCGGCGTGCTGAACGCCGCCGACTTCCCCTACAAGCCCGTGGTGGTCGCGTGCGTCGCGGTGCTCGCGCTGGCGGCCATCGCCTACTACGCCGCAAAGTTCGGCCAGGACACCGCGCTCGGACGCACGGCGATGATGCTCGTGCTCGGCGGCGCCGTCGGCAACCTCGTCGATCGCGCGCTGCGCGGCTACGTGGTGGACTTCGTCGACGCCTACTGGCGGGGATGGCATTTCTGGGCGTTCAACGTCGCCGATGCCGCGATCACCGTGGGCGCCATCTTCCTCATCCTCGACACGCTGGGGGTCGCGCGCCGTGTTTCCTCGGCTGTTTGAGATCGGGCCCGTCACCGTCTACACCTACGGCGTGCTGCTCGCCGCCGCGTACCTCGGCGCGCTCCAGTTCGCGCTGGTGCGCGCGAAGCATCGAGGCCTGGATCCGGCCCGGATCATGGACCTCGGCATCTTCATCATCGTCGCAGCGCTCGTGGGCGCGAAGGGCCTCCTCGTCATCGTCGACTTCGACCACTTCCGCGAGAACCCGGGCGAGATCTTCTCGCTCGTGCGCGCCGGGGGCGTCTTCTACGGGGGCCTCATCCTCGCGACGCTCGTCGCCATGTGGTACGTGCGGCGGCACCGGCTCCCCGTGTGGCAGGTCGGCGACATCGCCGCGCCCGCCATCGCCCTGGGTCACGTCGTCGGCCGCTTCGGGTGCCTGTTTGCCGGGTGCTGCTACGGGCGTCCCACCGACGTCGCCTGGGCCGTGACCTTCACGCATCCCGAGGCCAACTCGGTGGTCGGCACGCCGCTCGGCGTGCCGCTGCACCCGACGCAGCTCTACGAGGCGGGCGCCGAACTGCTGATTCTCGTGGCGCTGCTCGCCACAGAGCGCCGTGGCCGTGTTTTCGCGGGCAGGACCTTCTGGCTCTACATGCTGCTCTACGCGGTGTCGCGGTTCGTCATCGAGTTCTATCGCGGCGACCCGCGCGGCTTCGTGTTCGACGGCGCGCTCTCGACCTCCCAGGCCATCTCGGTGGCGCTCGCGCCGCTCAGCCTGTTCATGCTCTGGTATCTGTCGCGGCGGACCCAGCCGGTCACCGCGCACCACGCCGCCGCGGCTCACGGCCGGACGGCCAGGCGGCGCCAGGCCTGACATGACCCCCTTCGATCCCGAAGACGACGGGATCCTCGATCCGTGGGATGACGAGGACGCCGTCGACGGCGGCGGCGGCGGCGCGGCCGCGGGCGGCGGGCCGGAGACGACGCAGGTGGCCGTGCCCGGAGAGGCCGACGGCCTGCGGCTCGATCAGGCGCTGGCGGCCCTCGTCCCGGCGCTCTCCCGCTCACAGCTCCAGCGGTTGATCAAGGACGGCGCCGTCACCATCGGCGCCGAGCGCGTGACCAGGCCCGGCACCCAAGTCCGCGCGGGGACCGCCGTGGTCATCCGCCTGCCTCCGCCCGTCGCGGCCGAACCGGCCGCCGAGGACATTCCGCTCGACATCCTCCACGACGACCACGACATCGTCGTCGTCAACAAGCCGGCGGGGATGGTCGTGCATCCGGCGGCGGGCCACCGCGAGGGCACGCTGGTGAACGCGCTGCTGCACCACGTGAAGGATCTGAGCGGCGTCGGCGGCGCGCTGCGTCCCGGCATCGTGCACCGGCTCGATCGCGGCACGTCGGGGGTGATGGTCGTCGCCAAGCACGATGCCGCCCACCGCGAGCTCGCGCGTCAGTTCCACGACCGCGAGGTCGAGAAGGAGTACGTGGCGCTCGTATGGGGGGTGGTGCAGGCCGGACGCCGCATCGAGGATCCCATCGGTCGCGACCCCGTGCATCGCCAGAAGATGTCGGCGCGCGCCCGGCGCGCGCGCACGGCCGTGACTCGCATCCTCGAGGCGGAGCACATCCCCGGCGTGACGCTGGTGCGCATCGGCATCGCGACGGGGCGCACGCACCAGATCCGCGTGCACCTCGGTCACATCGGCCATCCCGTCGTGGGCGATGCGCTCTACGGCGGCGTGCACCGGCGGGTCGCGCCGCGGCTGAAGGCGGTGACGCGGCTCACGCGGCCGTTTCTCCACGCCGCGCGCCTCGGCTTCACGCATCCGGTCGAGGGCCACCGCGTCGCGTTCGAGGCGCCGCTGCCACAGGACCTCGACGAGGTGATGGCGCGATTGCGAATGGACGCGGCGGCATCGCGCTGACGCCGGACGCCGGCCGCCGGATGCCTATCGGACGCCGGACGCCGGACGCCGGACGCCGGATGCCTATTCAATCAACGCCAGGCCCGCGATCGTCTTCATGTCGACGACCTCGCCTCGCCGGATCATCCGTCGCACCTCGTCGATCGTGAACACTTCGGGCTCGAGGATCTCGTCGGGATCCTGCTCGGCGTGCTCGGCAGGGACGTAAAGGTCCTCCATCAGGAAGAACGTCATCAGCTCGTCGCAGAAGCCCGGCGTGGGGTAGTACTCGCCCAGTGGGGTGATACGGCGCGCGCGGCGTCCGATCTCCTCGTGCAGCTCGCGCTGCGCCGCCGTCTCCAGGTCCTCACCCGGATCGATGGTGCCCGCTGGAAGCTCCAGCACGCGGCGCGCGATGGCGTGCCGGTACTGCCTGAGGAGCACGACCTGTCCCGGGGCCGGCACGGGGATGAGCACGACGGACGGCGCATGGCGGACGATGTCGACGCGGGCGGTGCCGCCGTGCGGCATCGCGACCTCCTCGACGACGACGTCGAAGACGCGCCCCTCGAAGACGCGCGTGGATGACAGGACGGGCAGGG
>JAHDVQ010000118.1:7616-12867 GCA_023384595.1 Vicinamibacteraceae bacterium
TTCATCGTTCACTCGACACGAGCCGCCAGACGACGAACGCCTCTTCGAGCGTCGCGACGTGGATGGCCACCGTGTCTTCGAGCCGGTGGGCGTAGCCGCCGGCGAGCGCGACCACGGTCGGCACGCCCTGGCGGCGCAGCCTCGAGAGCACGCGCGCGTCGCGCGCGCGTAGTCCGTCGCGCGTGAGCGCGAGGCCGCCGAGCTGGTCCTCGAAGTAGGGATCGGCGCCCGCGAGGTAGAACGCGAGGTCGGGCTGGTGCGCGATGGCGGCGGCGAGCGCCGTCTCGAGCCGTGCCAGGTACTCCTCGTCGCCGGTGCCGTCGTCGAGCTCGATGTCGAGGCGGCTCGGCGGCTTCTCGGCCGGGTAGTTGTGCGTCTGGTGCATCGAGATGGTGAACACGTCGGGGTCGCCGGCGAAGATGGCCGCCGTTCCGTTGCCCTGATGCACGTCGCAGTCGAGCACGACGACGCGGCGCACGCGTGCCTCGCGGCGGAGCACGCGCGTGGCCACCGCCACGTCGTTGAACATGCAGAAGCCCTCGCCGTGTCCGGGAAAGGCGTGGTGAAGGCCGCCGCCAACCTGCGCGGCCAGGCCGTCCTCGAGCGCCATCCTCGCCGCGAGGATGGTGCCCCCGGTCATCATCCTGAAGGCCTCGACCCCGTCGGCCGACCACGGCAGCTCGAGTTGCGCCACCTCGCTCGTCGTCAGGGTCCCGTTCCGCAGCTTCGCCAGGTACGCGGCAGTGTGGACGAACTCCAGTTCCTCCCAGCTCGCCGGCGGTGGTTCGACGAGCGTCTCGTCGGTCGCGATGCCGCGCGCGCGCAACTCCTCGACGACGCGCCGGTACTTCTCCACGCGGAAGACGTGGGCGCCGAGATCGACGTGGTAGCGCGGGCTGTAGGCGATCCGCATGGATCGGGATTCAGCCGACGGAGGCCTCGGTGGCGACCGGGGACTCGCCGGCGCGTTCGGCGTCGGCCGCGGGCGCGAGCGCCAGGGCAAGCACCTCGTCGATGGTCGAGACGAAGTGGATCCTCAGGTCGTGCCGCAGCTCCTCGCTCAGATCCTCGTTGACGCTCTTCTCGTTCTGGTGCGGCAGGACGATGGTCCCGAGCCCCGCCCGCCGCGCCGCCAGCACCTTCTCCTTGATGCCGCCAACCGGGAGCACCTTGCCCGAGAGCGTGATCTCGCCCGTCATCGCCACGTCACCGCGAACCGGACGGCCCGTCAGCTCGGAGGCCAGGGCGGTGACCATGGTGACGCCCGCCGACGGTCCGTCCTTCGGGATCGCGCCCGAGGGCACGTGAAGGTGAATCTCCGCCGTCTTGAAGAAGTCGGGGTCGATCCCGAGCCCGCCGGCGTGCGTCCGCACCCACGAGAGGGCCGCCCGCGCCGACTCCTTCATGACGTCGCCGAGGTGACCGGTGAGCGTGAGCGTGGCGGTGCCGTGCATGCGGGTGGCCTCGACGAAGAGCACCTCGCCACCGGCCGGCGTCCAGGCGAGCCCGATGGCCACGCCGGGCTTCTTCGTCCGCTCGGCCACCTCCTCGTCGAGGTACTTCGGCGCGCCGAGCAGGGCCGCTACGACCTCGGGCGTGATGGCCACGGGCGACTCGTCGCCCTCTGCCCGCCGGCGGGCCACCTTGCGGCAGAGCGCACCGATCTCGCGCTCGAGGTTCCGCACGCCCGCCTCGCGCGTGTAGTTGCGGATGATCGTCCGCAGCGCCGCCTCGCTGAAGGTCACCTGCTCGTCGGTGAGGCCGTGGTTGGCCACCTGCTTGGCGACGAGGTGCTCCTGCGAGATCTTGAGCTTCTCCTCCTCGGTGTAGCCGGGCAGCTCCAGCACCTCCATGCGGTCGCGCAGCGCCGGCGGCACCGGGTCGAGCACGTTGGCCGTGGTGATGAAGAGCACCTCGGACAGGTCGAAGGGCACGTCGAGGTAGTGATCGCGGAACGTGGAGTTCTGCTCCGGGTCGAGCACCTCGAGGAGCGCCGACGCCGGGTCGCCGCGGAAGTCGGCGCCGAGCTTGTCGATCTCGTCGAGGATGAACACGGGGTTCTTCGACTCGGCGCGGCGCAGCCCCTGGATGACCTGGCCGGGCAGCGCGCCGATGTAGGTGCGGCGGTGGCCACGGATCTCGGCCTCGTCGCGCATGCCGCCGAGGGACACGCGCACGAACTTGCGATCGAGCGAGGTGGCAATGCTGCGCGCGAGCGAGGTCTTCCCCACGCCGGGCGGCCCCACGAAGCAGAGGATCGGCCCCTTCACCCCGGGATTGAGCTTGCGCACGGCGAGGTACTCGAGGATGCGGTCCTTGGCCTTCTCGAGATCCGAGTGGTCCGCGTCGAGGATGCTCTTGGTGCGCTTGAGATCGATGACCTCGTCGGTCCGCTTGTTCCACGGCACCGCGACGAGCCAGTCGAGGTACGTGCGTGACACCGTGTACTCGGCCGCCGCGACCGGCATCTTCGCCAGCCGATCGAGCTCGCGCACCGCCTCCTTCAGCACCGCCTCGGGCATGCCCGCCGCCTCGATCTTCCCGCGCAGCTCCTCGATCTCCTTCGCCTGGTCGTCGTCTTCGCCCAGCTCGCGCTGGATCGCCTTCATCTGCTCGCGCAGGAAGTACTCGCGCTGGTTCTTGCCGACCTCGGACTGGACCTGCGACTGGATCTTCGAGCCCAGCTCGAGGACCTCGAGCTCCTTGATGAGCGTGCGGTTGAGCAGATCGAGGCGCGCGCGGACGTCGAGCGTCTCGAGGACCTCCTGCTTGACGGGGGTACCGATGGTGGCGAGGCTCGACGCAATGAAGTCGGCGAGACGCCCGGCCTCGCCGATGTTCTGCGCCAGCTGCTGGAGGTCGTCCGAGAGCAGCGGCGAGAGCGAGACGACCTGCTGGAAGGTCGTCTTCACGTTGCGCATGAGCGCGTCGATCTCGATGAGATCGGCCGGCTTCGCCTCTTCGTCGGCCGGGGTGACCTCGGCACGCAGGTACGGGTGCAGCTGCGTGACGCGTCCGAGGTGCAAGCGGCGCAGGCCCTGCACGATGAGACGCAAGCTCCCGTCGGGGAGCTTGAAGAGCTTGTGGATGCGCGTCGCAGTGCCGACCTGGTAGAGATCCTCTTCCCGAGGCTCCTCGACCGAGGCGTCCCGCTGGGTGAAGACCGCAATCAGCCGATCGGGCCCTCCCGCCTCGTCGATGAGGCGCACCGACGCCTCGCGGGCGACGGCCAGGGGCATGAAGGAATTCGGAAAGAGGACCGTGTCGCGCAGGGGCAACACGGGCAGCTCGGGGGGAATCTCGACGCCGGGATCGTCCGCGGTGTCGTCGGGGTCGATGGCAAGGGTCCGTGGGTCGCTCATGGAGCAGACTCCGTGGCGGGGCGTCGCGCGGCGGGGACAAAAAAGGGGCCCCGCCGACGGCGGGGCCCCGGTGTGGCCCGGCGGGGCC
Source organism: Vicinamibacteraceae bacterium (assembly GCA_023384595.1). Taxonomy (GTDB): domain Bacteria; phylum Acidobacteriota; class Vicinamibacteria; order Vicinamibacterales; family JAFNAJ01; genus JAHDVQ01. The sequence continues at coordinate 11,067 of JAHDVQ010000118.1, forward strand.
GATCGTCGTCAGCCTGCGAGGTCGGCGAAGAGCGAGCCCGCGCCGCGACGCTGCGCGTAGAACCGCTCGCGCTCGTGCGCCAGTTCCCGGGCCTCCTCGCAGTCCCGGCAGCGGACGGCGAAGGGCAGCGCCCGGAGGCGCTGCGGCGCGATCTCGTCGCCGCACTCGAAGCAGTATCCGTACTCGCCGGCCTCGAGGCGGGCGAGCGCTTCGGTGATGCGGTTCAGCGTCTCGGCCTTCATCTGGATGAGGGCGAGCTCGATATCCTCCTGGATTCCGCTCTCGCTCGACTCCCCCAGTTCCGCGACGCTGTGCATCATACCGCTAGCCCCTTCGGCGCGCACGTCCTTGATCTTCGTCTGTACCTCGCTCATCAGTTCCCGTCGGCGGTCCTCGAGGAGCTGCTTCAATTCCGCGTACCGGCTTGTATCCATCGTCCCGTGACTCGTCGTAGTGGTCGTGGTCGTCGTCTTCTTCTTCGTATTGGCCATCACCGACGCTCCTTTCAGCGGGTTCGTCGTGTTGCCCCACTGCCCTGCAAGCTGGAGGCCAGCGGGTTCAGGGCGCCAGATGGGCCTGCCACGGCGGGCGGTGGAAGCCGCGTCGCCTGCCAGTTGTCCAGACGTGAACCAGGGGAAGCCCGACCGTGGGCGGGAGCCTGTGGACCGTCGGCCGCGCACCCTGCCGAATCAGGCCCATTCCCATGGTGTTGAGGGGGTGGGAGCCTCCCAATCCAGGAGCGCGCGGAACGCCTCTCTGCGGCGCCGTTTGACCTGTTAGACGCACGGAGGTTTCACCCGGCCTGACATCGGGAAGAGTCCCCCCGGAGCGACACTGCGTCCTTCAGACTGGACAGCGGGTGGATGCAACCGTTGCATACGGATGAGTGTTTAGAAAGGCTACAGGCTCTGGGCTACGGGCTACGGGCCTTGCAGGGGCCAAGGGCCAGCCTGGAGTCCGACAAGGCCTGGAGCCCGTAGCCTGTAGCCCAGAGCCTGAGTTATAATTCGGGGTTCGCGCTGGCCTTGCGCTCCACAGGGGTGGAGCGGGTTTGCCCGGCTGGCGCCCCAGGATTCGGCACCATGGCTCAGCGATGTGAGATTTGCGGTAAGGGCCCGAGCTTCGGGCGCAACGTCAGCCACGCCCACAACGTCACCCCGCGCCGGTTCAACCCGAACCTGCAGACCGTGCGGGCGGTCGTCAACGGCGGCAACAAGCGTCTGCGCGTCTGCACCCGGTGCCTGCGGTCGGGCAAGGTCGTCAAGGCCGCCTAGCCATGCCGCGCCAGGCGTTCCACACCGACAAGGCGCCCAAGGCGATCGGCCCGTACTCGCAGGCCGTCCGCGCCGGCAATCTCCTCTTCCTCTCTGGTCAGATCCCGCTCGATCCGGCCACGATGGCGATGGTCGAGGGCGACATCGCGGCGCAGACCCACCGCGTCATGAAGAACCTCACGGCGGTGCTCGAAGAGTCCGGCCTGTCGCTGGCCCACGTGGTCCGCACCACCATCTTCCTCGCGGACATCAACGACTTTGCCGCCGTCAACGAGGTCTACGGCTCGTACTTCGAGCAGCCGGCCCCGGCACGCTCCACCGTGCAGGTGGCGCGCCTCCCGCGCGACGCCCGCGTGGAGATCGACGCCATCGCGTTCGCGGGCTAGACAGGTCAGTTGTCAGTTCTCAGTAGGGGCTCAAGCCTGACCGACAACTGAAAACTGAGAACTGACAACTGATAACTGATCTACCGCGCCGCCCGCTCCACGTTGATGACCCCGTCGACGCCGCGCAGCGAGCGGATGACC
>JAHDVQ010000396.1 GCA_023384595.1 Vicinamibacteraceae bacterium
CGGCCGTCGCGCGTGGTGGCCTGCAGGCGATAGCGGCCCGGACGGACGCCGAGCGCGAATCGCCCGTCCTCGTCGGTGACGAGCGCAATCTCCGGGACCGGCGCGGACGCCTCGATGACCGCCACCAGTGCGCCCTCGACAGGCCGGCCGGCCTCGTCGATCACCCGGCCCTCCAGCCGTTCCCACTTCACGTCGTCGGCCAGCCTCCGTCCTCGTTGACCCAGGCCTCGATCTGATCGAGCACCTCGGGGATGATACGCGGTGCCGAGTTGGCGCGCAGCGACATGCCCGGCGGGTTGGCTCCCACGCCGTACGCGTGAATGCCGATCGCGAGCGGCGGGGCGTCGTCCTGCTCGTGGATCCAGACCGGCGCGCCGCTCTGGCCGCCGAAGGTGTCCACGTCGTAGAAGATGCGGCGTTCGGTCACGCTGAGCACCCGGTTGCGGTGATGGTACAACTCCGTGCCGCCCCCGCGGTCGCCGGGATAGCCCGCGACGTTGACGAGGAAGTCCTCGAGCTCGGTGGCGCCGAGGGCGGCGACGGAGAACCACCCCACCCGTTCGCCGAGGGGATCGTCGAGGTGGATGCAGCCGATGTCGAAGTCGGGATCTTCCTGCTCGACCCAGAGGTTGACCGACGAGAACCGGCGGCTCTTGACGGTGTCGAACGGAAAGACGTCGCCGTTACGTCCCGCGCTGATCTCGATCTCCGTGGCCCACCCGCCGAAGAACTGGGTGCTGTAGACGCAGTGTCCGGCCGTCAGCACCGTCTTCGGCCCGATCATCCAGCCGGTGCCGATGGCTCCCGAGCCGAACGGCCCGCGGAGGCGGAGGGCGCAAATCATGCGCCAGGGCGGGAGGTCGGTCTCGAGAATGCGCACGCGGTCGTCGATGTCGATGATGCTCTCGAGCGCGCCGCCGCCGGGCCGGCGGAGCGGGGTGGCGCGACGGCCCTTGACCACCAGATGCTGGAGCGCGCGCGACGACTCCGTCGCCGGCGTGCCCTGGCCGCCGCGCGTTACGCGCCGCACGGGCGCCGCCTCGAGCCCCTCGAACACGCTCTTCGGCACGGGGACGACGGGGTTCGACATCGAGACCAGCCGCAGCGGCTGCCGCACCGTGACCAGGCTCATGATGTTGCCGATGAGCGAGGTGACGCGCGCGCCGAGGTCGATGATCGCCACCACGTCCGCCATCGACTTGATCGCCTTCGTCAGGTCGTCGCCGGCCCGCGTGGTGGCGGCCGCGAGATCGCGGTACCGCTGGTCGTTTCGCGCAAGGTCCTGCTTCAGGAGTGCGTTGTAGGACGCGCGCAGACCGTCGAACACCTGATCGAATCGCTGCTGCCCGGCCGCACCGCCCTGCTGGAAGGCCGCCGCCCTCAAGGTCGCGAAGCGGTCGGCGAGGCTCTTGATCGTGGCGTCGAGGGTGTCGACGAGCGCGGCGCCGGGTGACGCGTCGGCTGCTGCCTCGGGCGGCTTGCGGACGCCGGTGAGGCGGCCGGGAGTCCGGCGCGCGGCGCCTGACCGTGTCGATGGCGTCTTCCTGGCGCGGGGCTTCGACGCGCCCGCGGAACGGGCTGTCGCACGGGAACGGGAGGCTTGGACTTTCTTGCGGGCCATCGGGGACTCCTTCGGAGGGCTACGGGCTACGGGCTACAGCCTGGGGGCCTTTTCTGGGCTACGGGCTCTGGGC
>JAHDVQ010000397.1 GCA_023384595.1 Vicinamibacteraceae bacterium
CCGATCCCCTGCTACCATGATGAATTCGTGCGACGCGATCTGTCCATCCTGTGCGCCGTAGCCCTGGCCGCCTTCGTCCTCGCGCTCGGACGGGGGGCGGTGACCGACGCCGACGAGGCGTATTACGCCGAAGCCGCGCGGGAGATGGTCGAGTCGGGCGACTGGACGACGCCCACCTTCAACTACGAGCCTCGTTTCCAGAAGCCGATTCTGTATTACTGGCTCGCGGCGGCCGCCTACGAGGTTGGCGGGGTGAGCGCGTTCGCCGCACGGCTGCCTTCGGCGCTGTCGGGACTCGGTCTGGTGGCCGTGGCGTGGCTCGTGGGCCGCCGGTGGATCAACGCACGCACCGGACTCCTCGCGGGCCTCGTCACCGCGAGCAACTTCGGCTACGTGTTCATGGCGCGCGCGGCGCTCCCCGACCTGCCGCTCGCCTTCTTCGTGACCCTGGCCACCTGGAGCGGCTGCGAGTGGCTCGCGGTCGGCACCAGGACACTGCCGGCGGACGAGTCGGCAGGCGACCCGCGGCGCGCGCGTGGCTGGCTGCTCCTGGCCTCGGCCGCCATGGCACTGGGCTTCCTCATGAAGGGCCCGGTCGCGGTCATCCTCCCCGTCGGCGTCGTCGTCATCGTCGGTGCCGCGCTGTGGTGGGCCGATGGCCGCCGGCCGCGGATGGCCTGGTTCGATCTGCTCGTCGCCGTCGCCCTCTTCGTGGCGCTCGCCGCCCCGTGGTTTGTCGCGATGGTCGACGTCCACGGCACCGGCTACCTCGAACGCTTCTTCGTGGGCGAGAACGTCGAGCGCTTTGCCACCGAGCGCTACAACGACCCGCGGCCATTCTGGTACTACGTGCCGATCCTGCTCGGCGGGCTGCTGCCGTGGACCGGCGTGCTCGTGCTCTGGCTGCCGCGCACCCGCCGCGTGCTCGCCGGCACCTCGCGCATCACGGCCGTGGAGTGGACGCTCATCGCGTGGGCGGTCGTCCCCCTCGTCTTCTACTCCATCTCGATCGGCAAGCAGCCGCGCTATGTCCTCCCCTGCCTGCCGCCGCTGGCCGTGCTCGTGGCTGCCACCATCGACAAGCGGCTGGCCGCGCTCGGCGACCGCCCGGTGGATCGCGGCCTCGCCTGGGCCGCCACCTTGGGCGGCGTCGTGATCCTGCTCGCCGCGGCGCTCGTCTTCCGCGCGCGTCCGCTGCTCTTCGCGCTGAACCCGGTAACGGGCGACGTCGCGCTCATCGTCCTCGTCCTGGCCGGCGCCGCGCTCGTCGCGGCGGCCTGGCTCCAGCCGTCGGTGCGGCTCCCCTGGTGGATCACGGGCACGGCGCTGGCGGCGTTCCTGTCGCTGCACGTGTCGGTGAACGACGCCGCGGGCGTCGCGCCGGTCGAGCGGATGGGCGCCCTCGTCGCCCAGCACGTGCCGCCGGGCGCGCGGCTCGGCACGCACCGCGTGTTCGTCCGAAACCTGATCTTCTACACGGGCCGCAGGACCGAGGACCTCAGCAGCCTCGACGCCGTTGTCGACTTTCTGGCGTCGCCCCAGCCCGCCTACGCGGTCGTCCGCGCCCGCCACCTGCGCGAACTCGAGCGGGACCGCGGCGTGCGCCCTGTCGTGGTGGCCGGGGTCCGGCACTTCGATCCCGCGCTCGTGCGCCTGGGCACGCTCCTCCGGCCCAATCCCGCCAG
>JAHDVQ010000119.1:0-2409 GCA_023384595.1 Vicinamibacteraceae bacterium
GCTACAGAGGAGGGCTCCGAGGCTGGCCCATAGCCCGTAGCCCGTAGCCTGTAGCCTTTCCCGAAGTAGCCGGGAAGCGCCGGTTCCGGGTAAGATCCGGGAATCGATGGCGTCCCGCTCGAGAACTCTGCTCTGGATCTTCGCGCTCCTCGGCCTCGGAGCCGCGTCCTGGTCGGCCTGGGTCCATGCCAACCTGCTGCGCAACCCGCTCTACACGAGCGTGTGCGACATCAACTCGACGCTGAGCTGCAGCGACGCCTACCTGAGCCCGTACGGCTCGTTCCTCGGCATCCCCGTTGCGCTGCCGGGCGTCCTGTTCTTCGTGGTCGTCCTCGCGCTGCTCGCGGCCGAGCGCCGCGCCACGCCGGCCGTAAAGGCCAACATCCCGGGCTACATCTTCGCGACTTCGACCATCGGCCTGTCGTTCGTCCTCTACCTCGCCTACGGCGCGTTCATCGTGCTCAAGGCGATCTGCATCCTCTGCCTGCTGACCTACGTGGCCGTCATCGGCCTTTTCCTCGTGTCCGGAGCGGTATCGACCGTGCCCATGCAGCACCTTCCCAACAGGGCCCTTCGCGATCTGCGCGCGGTGCTCGCCTCGCCGGCGGCCCTCGCCGTCCTGTTGCTGCTCGTCGTGGGCAGCGTCGCCGCGTTCGCCTATTTCCCGCGCGAGTCCGATCGGCTCGGCGGGGTGGCCCACGCCGTCGAGTCCGCGTCGGGCGGCGCCTCGGGCGGCGCTGCCGGCACGGCGGCGAACGCCGGAGCGGCGGCTGCCGCGGCCGCCGCGCCCGCGCAGTCGCTCCCGGCGGCCCAGCGCGCCGAGGTCGAGCAGTGGTTCGACATGCAGCCGCGCAGCATCGTGCCCGAGGACCCGCAGGGCGCGACGGTGCTCATCGTGAAGTTCCACGACTACCAGTGCCCGTCGTGCGGCCGCGTCCACTTCGACTACAAGCCGATCCTGAAGCGCTACGCCGCCGAATCGCCGGGCAAGGTGCGCTACATCGTGCGCGACTTCCCGCTGTCGTCGCAGTGCAACCCCACGGGCGGCTCGAACCCGTTCTCGTGCGATGCCGCCGTGGCCGTCAAGGCCGCACAGGCCGCGAACAAGGGCGAGGCGATGGCCGACTGGATCTTCGAGCACCAGCAGACGCTCACGCGCGAGAACCTGCGGCAGGCGGCGCGCGACATCGCGGGCGTCGCCGATTTCGACGCCGCGTACAAGAAGTACATCGACCAGGTGAAGGCCGACGCGTCGGCCGGCGCGCTGCTGCAGGTGCGCGCGACGCCGACCTTCTTCATCAACGGCGTCAAGATCGAGGGCGGCCTCGCCCCGCCCTATTTCGACGCGGTCATCGCCCACGCCCTCAAGAAGGGCGGCCAGTAGTCCGAAATATCTGGTGGGGACCGTGTGCCCCGGCGCTGGCCGTGTGCCGGCCGGCGCCTTTGCGGCCACCATGACACCCGCCATCGCCACCATCGGGCTCACCAAGGACTACCCCGTCGGGTTCTGGCGCCCGCGCCCCTACCGCGCGCTCGACGGCCTGACCCTCGAGGTCGCCCCGGGCGAGGTCTTCGGCTTCCTCGGCCCGAACGGCGCCGGCAAGACGACCACGCTCAAGCTGCTGATGCGGCTCGTGTTTCCGACCTCGGGCGAGGCCCGCATCCTGGGCCGCCCGCCGGGCGACCCCGCGATGACGCGGCGCATCGGCTACCTCGCCGAGAACCCTTACTACTACGACTACCTGACGGCCGAGGAACTCCTCGGCTACTTCGCCGGCCTCTTCGGCTACCGCGGCACCGAGCGCCGGCACCGCGTCGAGCGCCTGCTCGACACCGTGCAGATTGGCGCCGAACGCCGCCTGCCGCTCCGCAAGTTCTCGAAGGGGATGATCCAGCGCGTGGGCCTCGCGCAGGCGCTCGTCAACGATCCCGAGGTGGTGTTCCTCGACGAGCCGATGTCGGGGCTCGACCCGCTCGGCCGCCGCGACGTGCGCGCGCTCATCCTCGCCCTCCGCGACGAGGGGCGCACGGTGTTCTTCAGCTCGCACATCCTCTCCGACGCCGAGACGCTCTGCTCGCGCGTGGCCATCCTCGCGCGCGGGCGGCTCGTGGCCGAGGGACGCGTGGCCGACCTCGTCGCCTTCAAGGCGCACGGGTGGGAGGCGGTGGTCGAGGGCCTCACGCCGGCCGGCCTCGCGGCGCTCGGCCCGCGCGTGACGCGCCGGCACCTCATCGCCGAGGGCCGCTACGGCCTCGAGTTCGACGCCGCCGACAGGCCCGAGGACGTCATCCCGCTCCTCGCCCGCGGCGGCGCGCGCCTGGTGTCGGTGAACCCGCTGCGCGAGACGCTCGAGGACGTCTTCGTGAAGCAGGTGGCCGCGGCCGACCGGGATCGCGCCGGCGGCGGCG
>JAHDVQ010000119.1:2509-12750 GCA_023384595.1 Vicinamibacteraceae bacterium
GACGTCTTCGTGAAGCAGGTGGCCGCGGCCGACCGGGATCGCGCCGGCGGCGGCGAGGCGGGGCAGGGCGGGGCGCGGCACGACGAGGCGCGGCACGACGAGGCGCGGCAGGACGAGGCGCAATCATGAGTGCCACCATCGCGCGCATCGCCCTGAACGTCTTCCGCGAGTCGGTGCGCGACAAGGTGCTCTACAACCTCGTGTTCTTCGCGCTGCTGCTCATCGCGGCCTCCGTGCTCCTCGGACAGCTGACGGCCGGGCAGGAGGTGAAGATCATCAAGGACCTCGGCCTGGCCGCCACCTCCGTCTTCGGCCTCTTCATCGCCGTCTTCATCGGCATCGGGCTGGTCTCGAAGGAGGTGGAGCGCCGCTCGATCTACGCGCTCCTCTCGAAGCCCATCACGCGCACCGAGTTCATCCTCGGCAAGTACGCCGGCCTCGTCGTCACCCTCGCGGTGAACCTCGCCGTGATGGCGGCGGCGCTCTTCGCCGTGCTCGTGTGGATGGACCAGACCACGCCCGACACGGTGAGGCAGGCGTGGGCGGCGCCGGCCGTGGACCCGCGGCTCCTCGTCGCCGTGCTCCTCATCTTCGCGGAGCTCGCCATCGTGACGGCCGTCGCGCTCTTCTTCTCGACCTTCTCGAGCCCGCTCGTCGCGGCCGCGCTCACCTTCGGCCTCTGGGTCGTCGGCCACTTCAACGCCGACCTGCGCCACTTCGAGCAGGTCGTCGCGTCGTCGCCCGCCGCCTGGCTCGCGCGCGCGCTCTACTACGCGCTGCCGAACCTCGCGCCCTTCGACGTGAAGGCGCAGGTCGTGCACGCCGATCCGATCGCGGCCGGCTACATCGCGTGGACCCTGGGCTACGGCCTCGTCTACATCGCGCTCGTGCTGACGGCGGCGGTGTGGATCTTCTCGCGGCGCGACTTCAAGTGACGCGGGGCGCGCAGACATGACCCGGACACGGCCGCACGGACAGGTGCCCGCGGGCTGGCTCGCGGCCGCGGTGGTGGCGCTCGGCGCCGCGGCCGTCGGGGCGCAGGTGGCGCGCGACGCGCGTTACCCGCGCGAGGTCGTCGCCGAATCGGTGCTCTACGTGCCGTCGGGCGCCGTGCTCGGCCGCCTCGCCCTCTCCTACGACGCGCTCCTCGCCGACGTCTACTGGATTCGCGCGCTCCAACACTTTGGCGGCACGCGGCTCGATCCCGCGCGGCCGAAGGACTACCCGCTCCTGTACCCGCTGCTCGACATCGCGACCACGCTCGATCCGCGGTTCACCATCGCGTACCGGTTCGGCGCGATCTTCCTGTCCGAGTCGCCGCCGGGCGGGCCGGGCCGGCCCGACCTCGCGGTGACGCTGCTCGAGAAGGGCGTGGCGGCGAAGCCGGACGAGTGGCGCTACCTGCAGGACATCGGCTTCGTGCACTACTGGTGGCTCGGCGACTACCCGGCAGCCGCCACATGGTTCGAACGCGCGGCCCGCGTCGAGGGCGCGCCCTTCTTCCTGCGCCCCCTCGCGGCCGCCGTGCTCGCGGAAGGCGGCGACCGCGCCTCGTCTCGCGCGCTGTGGACGGCGCTGCGCGATTCGGCCGAACACGCGTGGCTCCGCGAGAACGCCGCGTGGCGCCTCATGCAGCTCGATGCCCTCGACGCCATCGACGCCCTCACGCCCATCGCCGCGCGCTACGTCGCCTCGGGCGCGCGCCTGCCCTACACGTGGGAGGCCATGGTGCGCGCGGGCTACCTGCGCGCCGTTCCGCGCGACCCCGCCGGCACGCCGTACTACCTGAGTCCCTTCAGCGGCACGGTGGAGGTCGCCGCCGACTCGCCGCTCTCGCCGATGCCCGGCGAGCAGGCGCCGGCCGGCGCTCCCACCCGCACCGCCCCGCCCGGATCGGAGCCGCGATGATCCCGCTTCCGCCCGCGGCGGGCGCCGTCTTCGTGGCCGCGCTCGGCCTCGCCATCGGCAGCTTCCTGAACGTGGTGATCCACCGTCTGCCGCGCGGCCTGTCGCTCGCCTTTCCCCCCTCGCACTGCCCGGCGTGCCGCACGCCCATTCGCTGGTACGACAACGTGCCGGTCCTGGGATGGATCGCGCTCGGCGGCCGCTGCCGCGCGTGCCGCGCCGCCATCCCCGTGAAGTACCCGCTGGTGGAGGCCGCCACCGCCGCCGTGTTCGTGCTGCTCTGGTGGCAGCTCGGATGGCAGCCGCTGCTCGCCGTGCGCCTGGCGTTCGCGGCCGCGCTCGTCGCCCTCTTCATGATCGACCTCGAGCACCAGATCCTGCCCAACCCCATCACGCTCGGCGGCATCGTCTCGGGCGTCGCGGCCTCGGTGTTCCTGCCGCCGGGCCTCGTCTCGTCGCTCCTCGGGGTCGCCGTGGGCGGCGGCCTCCTGTGGATCGTGGCCGAGGGCTACTTCCGCTGGCGCGGCATCGAAGGGCTCGGCATGGGCGACGTGAAGATGCTCGCCATGGTGGGCGCCGTGCTCGGCTGGCCGGCGGCGCTGCTGACGCTCGTCTTCGGGTCGATCGCCGGCGCGCTCCTCGGCGTGGCGCTCATCGCCGCGCGGCGCGGCACGATGCAGCTGAAGCTCCCGTTCGGGACGTTCCTCGCCGTGGGCGCCCTCGTCGCCGCGGTGTGGGGCGAGCCCATCATCGCCTGGTATCTCGGCCTCCAGCCGTAGGCCGCCGACCCGATCGCTCCGCGCCATGAACACCACCTCGTCTCCGCTCCTCGTGCTCGTGGGCCTCACGGCCATCGTGGCGGCGCTCGTCGCGGTGGTCGTCTTCGCGATGCTGCGCTTCATGTCGGCGGCGCGGGGCAGCCGGCGGACCGCGGCGCCCGAGGCGTCGGACGGCGGGCTGCTGATGACGACCGCCATCCGCGAGGCCGTCGCGCGCCTGCGCGAGCAGGAGCGCGCGCTCGAGGCGCGGGCCGAGGCGTCGGAGCGGCTGAGCGAGGAGATCGTCGCCGGCATCGCATCGGGCTTCCTGCTGGTGGGCGCAAGCGGCGAGGTGCGCATGGTGAACCCCGCGGCGCGGCGGCTGCTCGGGCTCGACGCCGGCGGCGCCGTCGCGGGCACGGTGGGCGAGGTCGTGGGACACGTCGCGCCGCTCGTCGCGGCCATCGACGACTGCCGGCTGCGCGGGCGCAGCGTCGTGCGGCGCGCGCTCGACGTGTCGTCGTCGGGGCTGGCCGGGGTGACGCACCTCGGCGTGACCGCCTCGCCCGTGGTCTCGCGGGCGGGGGAGCTGCAGGCCGTCGTGTGCCTCTTCTCGGACCTGAGCGAGGTGATGGCGCAGGAAGAGCAGTCGCGCCTCAAGGACAGCCTCGCGCGGCTGGGCGAGCTGACGGCCGGCCTCGCGCACGAGTTCCGCAACAGCCTCGCCACCATCCACGGCTACGCGCAGATGCTCGACCCGTCGGGCCTCGCGCCGCGGCAGGCGGCGTGCGTGGACGGCATCCGCGACGAGACGCGCGCGCTCGGCGAGATGGTGACCAACTTCCTCAACTTCGCTCGGCCGACGCCGCTCTCGCTCGCGCCCGTGGATCTCGCGGCCATCGTCTCGCGCCTGGGCGCCGAGTACGAGCCGGAGCTGGCACGGCGCGGCGGCACGTTCCGCGTCGACGGCCGCTTCGCGACGGTGGAGGGCGATGACATGCTCCTCGGCCAGGCGCTCGACAACCTGTGCCGCAACGCCGTGCAGGCGTGGGATGGGTGGAGCCGGGACGCGGGAGGCCGGACGCCGACGCTGGAGATCATCGGCGAGGTCGATGCTGATCGCGGCCTGCAGCGCGTGCGCGTCGTCGACAACGGTCCCGGCATCGCGCGCGAGGCGCTCGACCGGCTGTTCCAGCCGTTCTTCACGACGCGCAGCGACGGCACGGGACTCGGGCTCGCGCTGGTGCAGAAGATCGTGGTGACGCACAACGGCCACGTCGCCGCGGCGAACCGTCCCGACGGCGGCGCGCGGTTCGAGATCACGCTTCCGCTGAACTGAGACAGGCGTCCGGCGTCCGGCGACCGGCATCCGCCAGCCGGCGTCCAGCGGGGCCGGGGCGGGCCGGGCATGTCTTCGCCCGAGCGAGTTCCCGAGGTGCCGGCGCCACATGACCGCACCTTCAGCGGCACCGAGGGGTGTTTGAGCGCGGGGGGAGACGTGCCCGGCACGCCACGGCATCCGGCCTCCGGCTACCGGCGCTGTCAGTCCGACATCCGGCGGGACGGGCATGTCTTCGCCCGAGCGAGGTGCCGGCCGCAACGACTGAGTCCTCGACGGCGCTGAGGGGTGTCCTCCGGCTACCGGCGCTGTCAGTCCGGCATCCGGCGGGACGGGCATGTCTCCGCCCGAGCGAGTTCCCGAGGCGACGGCCCCACACGACTGAGCCCTCCACGGCGCCGAGGGGTGTTTGAGCGCGGGGGGAGACGTGCCCGGCTCGCCCGCTCCGGCACCCGGCGAGCCCGGTGCGTGTGTGCGTCGAGTACACTGGGGCAGGACCCCACGCCCATGCCGTCAGATCTGAAACGGGTCATCCGATTCACGTCGTTCGAGGAGGCAGAGCGGACACGTCCGGCGCTGCGTTACTGGTTGTCGCGTCCGCCGGCCGAACGCGTCGCGGCCGTCGAATACCTCCGGAGGCAAGTCGATGCAGCTCGCTCCAGACTTCGACGAGTTCATCGGGTCCTTGATTGCCCATGGGGTTGAGTTCCTCGTCGTCGGCGCCTACGCGCTCGCGTTTCACGGCGCGCCACGGTTCACGGGCGACCTCGACATCCTCATCCGGCCTTCGGTCGACAACGCGGCACGATTGATCGCGGCCCTCGACGCGTTCGGGTTTCCCGTCCCGGAGCTGAGCCCCGAAACCATCGCAGACCGCCGGCGGATGCTCCAGATGGGTGTGCCGCCGGTGCAGATTCACGTGATGAGTGCCATCAGCGGGGTGGAGTGGGACGAGGCCTGGCCGGATCGTGTGGAAGGGCCCCTCGGGCGTCACGCCGTGCCGTTCCTCGGCCGTGACACGTTTCTCCGCAACAAGCGGGCGGCCGGACGACCGAAAGACCTCGCCGACATCGACGCGCTCGACCGAGGTGACGAGCCGTAGCCGCGCGGCCGCGCGCAGTTCCTGCGATCCGGCACCCGCCGCCACAGTGCAGATTGCGCATCGCTGCGTGTGTCTCCGTGTGCGCCCTCCTGCCGGCGCACGCCGCTCGACACGGCGGACGCTCGAATCCCCTCAAGAAACGCCAGCATTTCCTCCCGAGACGCCCGCTCCGTAATCGCGACCGCCGCACGCGCGGCGTTCCAGGCCTCCTGGCGCGGGCCTTGCTCTCTGCTTCGGCGAGGCCGTCGCGCCGCGACGGGTCGGGGCCGCTGCAGAACGACGAGCCGGGCCGTGTGCATCCCACGCCCGGAGCGTCCGCCTGCCGGAGGACTGCCCATGTGGCCTGGAGCGGCTCCGCCCACGCGCCGGCCATCCCCGCGCGCCTGTCACGGCTTCGGCATCGTCGACACCCTCGTCGCCGTGTCGCTGTCGAGCCTCGTACTCTCATCAATTCTGCCGCTGCTCCTGGCGGCGCGCGACCGGCAGATCGACGCCGGCCGGCAGGCCGAGGCCGCCGCGCTCGCCGCCTCGAAACTCGATCTGCTCGCCTCGCTGGCCTGGCAGGTCACGGTGCTTCCGAGCGGCATCCGCGCGCCCCGCGAGGACCTGGCGACAACCCTCGCCCACGACGTGCCCGCCGGTGGAGGGCAGGGCCTCGCCCCGTCGCCTCCCGGCACGCTCGTCGCCAACGTTCCCGGCTACGTGGACTACCTCGATAGCGAGGGCCGGTGGATTGGCGAGGGCCGCGACATCCCGAGGCACGCCGCGTTCGTGCGCCGGTGGGCGGTGCTCGCAGACCCCGCCCACCCCGACGTGCGGTTCCTGCAGGTGCTCGTCGCGCGCGCGGAGGTCGAGCGCCGCGCGCCGCCGCGCGCCGGGCTGAGCCCTCGCGCCGGCGACGTCTGGATGAGCACCGCGCGCTTTCGGTGGGTGCGATGAGACGCGACGGGTTCACCTTCGTGGAACTGCTCGTCGGCCTCTCGCTCTCGCTGGTGGTGGCCGCGCTCTGTTACACCGCGCTCGACGCGGCGCACGGCCGCGCGCGGGTCGCCGCCGCCTCGGCCGACCTCCGGCAGCGCCTCCAGGCCGGCGAGGGGTTCGTCCGCAACCGGGTCGCGCGCGCGGGCGCCGGCCAGGTCCGCAGCCTCGCCTGGCCCGGGAGCGCGCTGCCAATTCCGCCGGTGTTCCCGCGGCTGCGCGTCTCGACGACGGGCGATGCGGAGCTCGACGCGCATGCCGACCGCCTCACGCTCGTCCGCATGGGAGCCACCGCGGCGTGGGCAAGGCTCGCCTCACCCATGGCCTCTCCGGCCGATGCCCTCGTCATCGACGCCGTGGCGCCCTGTGGCGGACCCGTGCCAGCCCCGTGCGGGCTGCGTCCGGGGCTCGACGTGCTCGTGGTGGATCGCACGGGCGCCTTCGACCCGGCGGTCGTCACCTCGGTGACGGGCAGTACCGTGTCGGCCGTGCCCGGCACGCTGTCGCGTGCCTACGGCGTCGCGGCCGAGGCCGCCATCGTCGGCGCGTCGCTCGAGGCGATCCTCTTCGATGCGGCCTCGCGCACGCTGCGCCTGAGGACGGCCGCCGGCGCCAACCAGCCGATCCTCGACCACGTGGCCGGCTTCACCGTGCGGTACTTCGGCGACCCGGTGCCGCCCGACCGTCCGCGGCCGCCTCCGGGGATTGCCTCGTGCGTGGTCGATGCCGCCGGCACGCCTGTCCTGGCGCCGCTGGGCGGGGCCTCGTCGCTCGTCGAACTGCCGCTGGCCGCGTTCACCGACGGTCCCGTGTGCGGCAGCGCGCCCTGGCGCTACGACGCCGATCTCTTCCGCGTTCGCCTCGTGCGGCTCTCACTGCGGCTCGAGGCGGGGCCCGACGAGGTGCGCGGCACGGGACCCTCGTTCGCGCGACCGGGCACCGCGTGGCACCCGTCGCGCTTCGTGCCGGATCAGGAGGTGCACATTGACGTGCGCATTGGCGTGCCGCCGGGCTGACGGCAGCGTGCTCGTGGTCGTCCTCGTGCTGATGGTGCTGGTGTCGGCGCTGGCCGCCGGCGCGCTGGCGCTCGCCACGCGCGAGGTCGCCTCCACGGCCTGGCGCGAGGAGGGAGAGCAGCTTCGCTATGCCGCCGAGGCGGGGCTCGCTCTCGGGGTCTCCGAGCTGGATCAGGCGCCCGGCTTCACGCCAGTCCTCTCGGGGACGGCGCTCTCGGGGCACCCGGCCGGCCCCGGGCCGCGCGTCGTGCCCGGAGGCCGGATGCTGGACGTCGGCACGCTCACCGCGTCGCTCCAGGCCGCGACCCCCGACGTCGGGCTCAACACCCCGCGCTGGGTGCCCTGGGTCGTCGTCTCACTCGAGGCCGCGGCACCGGTCGGCCCGTCGGTGCCCGCGCTCCTCGTGGTCTGGGTGGCCGACGATGAGGAAGATGGGGATGGGCGGCCGCTCGAGGACTCGAACGGGGTGGTGCGCGTGCGCGCCGCGGCGTTCGGTCCACGATTTGCACAGAGAGCCGTGGAAGGGGCGATTTCCCGTGTGGGACCGCCCCCGGGCGGGCTGAAACTGTTGGCCTGGCAGCCC
This sequence comes from Vicinamibacteraceae bacterium, assembly GCA_023384595.1. GTDB lineage: Bacteria > Acidobacteriota > Vicinamibacteria > Vicinamibacterales > JAFNAJ01 > JAHDVQ01. The sequence goes on from JAHDVQ010000119.1 coordinate 10,191, forward strand.
GTTTCGTAAGTGTTTTCCGGCGCGGGGTGCGCCGCTGGACCGTCCCGGCTCGCCGGGCGGGCCCGGACCGCGTGTCGCCGTGCCGGCCGCCGGCGTCGGCCGGGTGGCGGCCCGTGGACCGTTCCCGCGCCGCGAGTCGTGTGCGGCGCCTCGACGGCAGGCGCCCCAGGTGGGGAAGCGAGGTCGACTTCCATGAAGCGGATCTGCATGTTCCTGATGGCCGCCGCGGCGCTCGTGACCCTCGGCGTCGCGACGGCGTCGGCCCAGTCGCTGGCCGACGTGGCCCGCAAGGAGAACGAACGCCGCAAGGCGCTCGGCAAGGCGACGAAGGTCTATACGAACGAGGACGTGAAGAGCACGCGTCCGCTGACGACGGCCGCCGCGCGGCCGGCCGATGCGGCATCCCCGGGCAGCGGCGCCGGTCAGGCTGGCGCCAGCGCCGGCCAACCGGGCGCGGTAGGTAGCCAGGCGACGGCCGGGGCGGCTGCGGCAGCGGGGCCCGGCGCGGCCGGTGCCGCGGGCGCCAGTGGCGCAGCCGAGGCCGACTCGGCCGCGAAGCTCACGGAGCAGGCCGAGGCGCTGCGCCATCAGACGGCGCGGGACCGCCTCGCCCTCGAGGCGCTGCACTCGCGGATGAACTCGCTGCAGTACCAGGCCGAGCAGATCTCGGATCCGGCGCTGAAGGCCCGTTTCATGGCCGACCGTGATGCCGCCTCGGTCGAGGCCGAGGCGCTGCACCGCGAGATCGAGGAGCGCAACAAGGCCTTGACCGCGATCGAGGAGAAACTGCGGAGCACCGATCGATAACGGCCGGCGACGTCCGGTCGTGGGGCGCCCCGTCGCGGAGCGCCGGCGTGCCACGGCCGTGTGAGCCCGTGCCCGGAAGGAGTCCGGGGCAGACCGTGTCAGGGACGACACCTCTCGAATCGGCCGGCGAGACGATCCTGCTCGTCGAAGACAAGGACTCGCTGCGCCGCATGCTGCGGCTCGCCCTCGAGCAGGAGGGCTACCGCGTGGTCGAGGCGCGCGACCAGCCGGAGGCCGAAGCGCGCCTGGCCGACGGGGCGCCGGCGCTCTGCGTGTCTGACCTGCGCCTGCCGCACGGCGACGGCTTCGGCGTGCTTGCGGCGGCGAAGGCCGCTGACCCCGACATGCCGGTCGTCGTCATGACGGCCTTCGGGGGCGTGGAGGACGCGGTGCGCGCCATGAAGGCGGGCGCCCTCGACTTCCTCGCCAAGCCCGTGAGCCCCGAGCACCTGTTGCTGCAGGTGCGCCGGGCGGTCGCCCAGCGCCGCCTGGCGTCGGAGAACGCGCTGCTGCGCGACGAGCTGGCGGTGCGGCGCGGCGTGCCGCACATCATCGGCGAGCACGAGTCGCTGCGAAAGGTGTTCGTCGCGGTCCGGCGCGGCGCCGCGTCCGACACGACGGTCCTCATCGAGGGCGAGAGCGGCACGGGCAAGGAACTGGTGGCGCGCGCCGTGCACGCGCTCTCGCCGCGCGCCGCGGGCCCGTTCGTCGCCATCAACTGCGCGGCGATTCCCGAGACGCTGCTCGAGAGCGAGCTGTTCGGCTACGAGAAGGGCGCCTTCACGGGCGCGGTGGCCCGCAAGGCGGGGAAGTTCGAGGTGGCGCACCGCGGCACGCTGTTCCTCGACGAGATCGGCGACCTTCCGCTCGCGTTGCAGGCCAAGATCCTGCGCGCGCTCGAGCAGAAGTGCTTCGAGCGCGTGGGCGGCAACCAGCCGGTCACGGTGGACGTGCGCGTGGTGGCGGCCACCAACCACAACCTCCGGCAGGCCGTGGCCGCGCGCCGCTTCCGCGAAGACCTGTACTTCCGGCTGTCGGTGTTCCCGCTCACCCTGCCGCCGCTGCGCGAGCGGGCGTCCGACATCCCGATCCTCGCGCGCTACTTCGTCGAGCGCTTCGCCGGCGAGCACCGCCGGTCCGTCTCGCTCTCGCCGGCGGCGATGGACGCGCTCGCGGCGCACGAGTGGCCGGGAAACGTCCGCGAGCTGCAGAACTGCCTCGAGCGCGCGGTGCTGATGGCCGAGGACACGATCCAGCCCGCGCACCTGCAGCTCGACGCCCCCGGCGCGCTCGCGCCGGCGTCCGGCGGCGCGGGGCCCGACCCCTGGGAGGCCATCGATCTGAGGGGCACGCTCGCCGAGGCCTCGAAGCGCGCGCTCACCGAGGTCGAGCGCCGCAAGATCGCGCGGGCCCTCGATCAGGCGCAGGGCGATCGCGACGCCGCGGCGTCGCTGCTCGGCATCCCGCTCCGCTTCCTCGTCGCGAAGATGCGCGAGCACAGAATCTCGGACAGGAACTGACGCTAGGCGCTGGGCGTTGGGCCGCCTTCGCGCTCCGCGCTCCGGCACCCAAGGCGTTGGGCCGCCTTCGCGCTCCGCGCTCCGGAGTCCAAGGCGTTGGGCGTTGGCGAGTCGACTGTCCGCCGGCCCGGTCTAGGGGCGCAACCCGATCTCCCTCAGCGCCATCCCGAGCTCCGCCTCCGTCACATCGTCCACCACCTCGACCTGCCCGATGCCGCGCGGCAGCACGAAGT
>JAHDVQ010000120.1:0-8433 GCA_023384595.1 Vicinamibacteraceae bacterium
CAGGCTCCGGGCTTCAGGCTTCATCCTTCAGCGACGCGCCCAGGGTGGCGGCGGGGAGGCGCCAGGCGCGGTCGCTCGCGGCCAGGATGGCGTCGCCCGCCGGGTCGAAGGCGACGCCCACGAGTCCCTCGCCGCTGGCGACGAGCGTCGGGGAGGCGTCCCCGGCCTCGATGCGATAGAGCCCGCTCGCCCCGGCCAGGGCATCGACGGCAAACAGCCGGCCCTCGGCGTCGCAGGCGAGGCCCTGGGGCCGGCCGAACCCGACGGCGAGCGTCGTCACGGCGCCCGTGGCGATGTCGAGACGGTAGATCGGCTCGCGCGTCGCGAGTGTCGGTGCGCTCACGAAGAGCGCGTCGCCGGCGGGCGCCAGCGCCAGGTGATACGCGGCGACGCTCGCCGGCAGGCCCACCCACGCCTCGGGCAGTCCATCGGGCGCGATGCGGAACACCGTGCCCGCGCGATCGCCGACATAGCAGGTGCCGTCGCGGGCGAAGGCCATCCCGCAGGTGATGCCGAGGTCCGACCACACCAGCTCGACTTCGCCGTCCTCGTCCACGCACCACACCTTGCCGTCGAAGCGGCTCGACGCGTGCAGCCGGCCCTCGGGATCGAAGGCGAGCGAGGTCGCGTTGGTGATGCCGGTCGCGAAGATCTCGCGCGTGCCCCCGCGGGGCACGCGATAAATCGACACGGGCGACTGCTGGCCCCGTGCGCCGCTGTAGGTGAAGTACGCCGTTCCGTCGCGCGCGACGGCCGGCGAATCGACTTGATGGAGCCCGGTAGCGGCGAGACGGCCGGTTTCAAGGAACACACTGGCCCCGGCGAGGCCCTCGACCCGCACCGCCACGAGGCCCTCGACGCCCTCGGGTACGCGGAACGCCAGGCGCGTCGGCGCCGCGAACTCGGCGGCCACCGACAGGTCGCCCACGTGGATCGTGGGAAGCCCGGAAGACGAGGCCTGAAGACCCTGCCCCTCCAGCACGACGCGCCCCCCGGCGACGGCCGCCAGCGGGTGCAGGCCGGTCAGGTCAGGCCTCACTCCTCGAGCTCCATGTTCCAGTACAGGTAGTCGCGCCAGCTCTCGGGCGTGTTGCGCAGCCCGATCGTGATGCGCAGGGCGGGCGACCTGTCGGGCCGGCGCGGGTGACGCAACAGGTGCATGCCCGCCTCGTGCGGCGTGCGTCCGCCCTTGCGCCGGTTACACCCCACGCAGCAGGTGACGATGTTCTCCCAGTCCTTGCGGCCGCCCTGTGCCACCGGCACGACGTGGTCGAACGTCAGATCGCTCGTCGAGAACGCGTCCCCGCAGTACTGGCACGTATTGTCGTCGCGCGCGTAGATGTTGGCGCGCGAGAACGGCACGTAGTCGAAGTGCCGCTTGATGCGCACGAAGCGCAGCAGCCGGATCACCGACGGCAGCTTGAAGGTGAACGACACCGCGCGCACCTCGCGGTCGTACACCGCGACCACCTCGACCTTGCCCTGGCACCAGAGGGTGACGGCCTTCTGCCAGTGGACGACCTTGAGGGGCTCGAACGTGGCGTTGAGGAGGAGCGTCTGCTCCATGGCCTTTCGCGAATTCTCCTGAGGAATAAGTCTAGCACTGGGGATCGGGGGATCGGCGGATCAGCGGATCTCGTCTCTGCCCGCGATGCTGTCGGGCCGAGTGCCGAGTGCCGAGTGCCGAGTGCCGAGTGCCCAGTGCCCAGTGCCCAATGCCGACCGCCGACAGGCATCGGGCCCTGCATCCGCCGCGCGCTCCGCCCGATAATCCGGTCGATGCCGAGACGTGTCCTTGCCGCGGTCATCGTGCTCGCCGGTGCGGCGAGCCTCGTCTCGGGCGGGTGCGCCTCGTCGACGGGCGGACGCCGGCCACGGCCCTTTCCGACCGCCAGCCGGCCCCGGGCCCCGCTGCCGCCGGCGCCCTCGCCTGGCCCCGGGGCCGCCGACCCCGCTGGGCGCGCCGCGCCGCCCCTCATCGCCCCGCCTCCGGATCTCGCGCTCGCACACGCCCTCACCAGCCGCGCGATGCTCCTGCTCGGCACGCCCTACCGCAACGGCGGCGCCGACCCGGGCGGCTTCGACTGCAGCGGCTTCATCGAGTGGGTCTTCGCCGCCGAGGGCGTCAGGGTGCCGCGCACCGTCGCCGAGCTGTATCGGACGGGCGACGCGGTCGCCCGGGCCGACATCGCGCCCGGCGATCTCGTGTTCTTCGCGACGACGTCGAGCGGACCCTCGCACGTCGGGCTCGCGCTCGGCGAAGGCGAGTTCGTCCACGCCCCGAGCGCGCGGGGACGCGTGCGGCTCGATCGCCTCGCGTCGAGCTACTGGGCGGCACGCTTCCTTGGAGCGCGCCGCATCACGAGACCGCGCCCCGGTGACGACGGCGCGTCCGGCGCGCAGGCCCGCGGGAGCGGGGCTACGCGGCGATGACGACCGGCGACATCACGCGTCGCGACCCGCGCGCGTGGAACTCGCGCAGGCAGAGATCCGCGTCGGTGTAGATCTCGGGCTGACGCCGGGCGTCGAGCGGCACCACGCGCACGCCCGCGACGGCGGGCTGCGAATCGAGGGGCTCGTGGTAGCGCTGCGGATACGACGGGTAGTTGCGGAAGGTGCGCGCGGCGACCCCGCCGTAGCGCGCGACGAGCCCGTCGAAGTCGTACTTGAGGAACTCGACGATCTCCTCGGGCGGCCGGCTCTCGAGGTAGCACGTCGTGAACTCGGCGACGCGCTCGAAGAACTCGGGCGAGTGGTGACCCTCGAGCGCCGCGCCGTCGTGACTGGTCATCCGCCGCAGGCCGTGCTGCTCGGGATCGATGTGATAGAGCTCGTGGACGACCGAGTCGAGCCGCGCCACCCACGACGGCGCCCCGGGGTACAGCAGTTCCTTGCGCGTGCCGCCGAAGGGCTGATCGCAGAAGCGCGGAAGCGCGAACGACAACAGATAGCGGATGTCGCGCCCGCCGAGCACGACGCGCGGCGTCTTGGTCACGAACCACGGCGAGCGCCGCGTGACGCAGCCCGTCTCGCGATCGCGCCAGAAGAAGTAGCCCGGCTCGCTCGTGGGCAGGCCCAGCGTGTGGCAGGTCGCGAAGGCGCCGCAGGCGCCCGTCCGGCCGAAGCGGCCGAAGACGAGCACCTCGTCGGGATCGATGAACGACAAGGCGTCGACCCGCGCGACGATGTCGCGTACGAGCCGGGTCAACGCCGCTGTGTAGTTGATCATGCGCCGGAACGACGCGACGCCGAGGGCCGCCTGCGCCGAGGTCCGGCGACGCGAGCGGGGGCTCGCCCCGCGCCGGACGTGCACACACGCTACTGAACGAGCGTTCAGCACGTCAAGGTGAGCCGTACCAGGCTCGGCCGGGGAGTCGCCCACGTCCACACGCAGGGAATCGACGCGCCCGCAGGGAAGTTGAACGAGTCAGTGCGCGGCGCCGTCGGGCTTGGGCTTGGGCGCGGGCCTGGGCGTCGGCCTCGTCGCCGGCTCAGGCGTCGGCGTCGCGGAGGCCGGCGGCCCGCTTCCGGGCGGCGGCGGCAGGGTCTCGTCGGGCAGACTCGGCAGCGCCGGTGTCCCCTGCGCAGGCTCGCCGGTCGGGACGCCGTCCGAAGGCGGCGCGTCTTCGCGCCGCTCGCCACCGTCAGGCGGTGCCCCCGCGCCGGCCCCGGGGCCGACGGCGTCGCCGGCGCGTGCCGCCGCCGCCGTGTCGGGCGGCGGCGTCGCGGCGCCCATGCGGCGCAGGATCATCCGCTGCCGCCGGTACAGGCGCGCGTTGGGTGCCGCCGGCGAGTAGCGCCGGGGGTTGATGATCGCCCCCGCGAGCATCGCGGCCTCCGAGGCCGACAACGCAGAGGCCGGCTTGCGGAAGTACGTGCGCGCGGCCGCTTCGGCGCCGAAGATGCCGTCGCCCCACTCGATCACGTTCAGGTAGATCTCGAGGATGCGACGCTTGCTCAGCACCGCCTCGAGGCGCCGCGTGATCATCAACTCCCGCAGCTTGCGCGCGGGGTTCTTCGACGGCGAGAGGTAGAGGTTCTTGGCGAGCTGTTGCGTGATGGTGGACGCGCCGCGCGCGAACTCGCGGCGCTCGATGTTGGTCTCGATGGCCTCGCGCACGGCGTCCATGTCGACGCCGTCGTGCTGCCAGAAGGCGGCGTCCTCGGCCACGAGCACGGCGCGCTTCAGCGTCGTCGCGATGCGCGCGTATGGCACCCACCGCTGATCGGCGCGCCACGCCGCCGTGTCGGCCTCGCGCGCCCGCCGCTCCATGAAGGCCGTTGTTCCGGGGTTCGTGGCGACGAGCGGCCGCACGTCCGGCACCGCCAGATACGCATAGGCGACGTACCAGAAGGCCGCCGCCGCGGCGGCCTTCAGCCAGACGCCCGGACGCCACCAGCCGGGACGGGCCCGCGTGGGACGCCGGCTTCTCACTCGGGAACGACGACCTTCACGCGATCGCCTTCCCTCGGCTGCTCCGAGGGCGCGAACCCGTTGAAGATGGCGAGCCGGGCCGCGGACATGCCGCCGGCGTCATAGCGCTGCGCGATCGACTGCCACGTGTCGCCGCGGCGCACCGTGTAGAACCTGAGCCGGTTCGGCTTGATCCGCTCGGCCTCGGCCGCCGAGATGGGACGGAACGACTCGACCGAGCGCGCGAGTACCGCCTCGTTGCTGCGGTACTCGTTCGCCGGCGTGAGGCCGACGACGAGGAACACGCGTCCGCCGTGTTCGATGTGGGCCGTGCGGGCGGCGACATCGCCGAGCTGCTGCATCTGCCCCTGCCAGAGCCCGAGGTAGGCGTTGAGCCCGTTGACGCGCGAGCGCTCGCCGCCAGCCTGCCGGAAGCCGGCGTTGGCCATCGACCGGCGCGCCACCTCCTCGATCGAGAGGCGTTCGGGATTGTCGATGAGCTGAAGCAGCACGAAGTTGTTGCGGTTCGGCTCCTTCGCCACGACCTGTGCCTTGCCGTTCTGGATTTGCCAGCCCTCGGGGAAGTCGAGCGCGAAGCGCATGTCGGGGTGGAGGAACGCGTTCCCGCGGATGACGCCCTCGCGCGGGTTCTCGCCCACCATGATGCCCTCGATGCGGTTCAGGTACTCGGCGCGGCGCACCGGCAGGTCACCGTACTTCTGCCGGAGCTCGGCGACGAGCGGCTGCACGTCGTTGACGCGGTTGGCCGGCTCGGGGTGCGTCGAGAGCCAGCCGGGCACGCCGCGGCTGCTGCCCTCGGTCTCGTCGAGACGCGCCAGGGCCCGCAGCATGCCCATGACGCCGGCCGGATCCCAGCCGTTCTGCGCCGCGTACTCGGCTCCGAGGCGGTCCGACTGCAGCTCGTCGTCGCGCCCGTGCTTGAGGAACATGAGGCTGAGCGCCGACCCCGCCGCATCGCCGAAGGGACGAGTCTGCGGCACGAAGATCATGAGCGCGGTCAGACCCAGCTGTGAGCCCATGGCTCGGCTGTATTGTTCCACGGCATGCCGGGCCGTCACGTGTCCGATTTCGTGGCCCAGCACGCCCACCAGTTCGGCCTCGCTGTTGAGGTACGTCATGATGCCGCGCGTGATGTAGATGTACCCGCCGGGCAGCGCGAAGGCGTTGATGGCGGCCGAGTCGACCACCGTGAACGTCCACGGCAGGTCCGGCCGATGGGAGCTGCGCGCCAGCGTCTGGCCGAGGCGATCGACATAGCCCTGCAGCTCCGGATCTTCGTATTTCCCGAATTCCTTGAGGGCTTCGGGGTGCATCTGCTGACCCGTGGCGATCTCCTGCGCCTCGCTCATCATGACGAACTGCTTTTCGCCCGTCACGGGATTGGTGGCGCACGAGGCCGCCATGAGGGCCACGAGGCCCAGCGCCGTCGTCGAGAGCATGCGTCGCATCGGTTGAACCTCCGGAACGAGTGACCGGCGCGCCTGGCCGCCGGTCCTCGATCTGCTACTGCAACGCCTCTGCCACATGGACGCTCGCTACTTGACCGTCGCGAGCGCGTCGCCCGCGGCGGCCGTGCCGGCGCCTGGCGTCACCGGATACCCCTGGTCGCGCAGCGCGCGCTCGAGCGCGCTCAGGAACACCAGGACGCTCTGCGCGCTGCTGCCGTGTCCCATCAGGCCGACGCGCCAGATGCGTCCGGCGAGCGGTCCAAGGCCCGCCCCAATCTCGATGTTGAACTGCGTGAGCAGGAAGCGGCGCACCGCGGCCTCGTCGATGCCGTCGGGAACGCACACGGCGTTGAGCGTCCAGAGGCGCTCGCCCTCGGGGGGCAGCAGCTCGAGCCCCATCGCGCCGAGGCCCGATGCGAGCGCGCTGTGGTGGCGGCGATGGCGCGCCCATCGGGCCTCGAGCCCTTCCTCTTCGACGGCGGCCAGCGCCTCGGCGAGCGCGTAGACGAGCGGCGCCGAGATGGTGTGGTGGTACTTCCGCTCGGTCCAGTAGGCACGCAGCAGCCGGATGTCGAAGTAGAAGCTCTGCGAGCCCGCTCCGCGATCGAGCGCCTCGGCCGAGAAGGTCACGGGAGCCAGGCCCGAGGGCGCCCCCAGGCCCTTCTGCGAGCAGCTGTACACGGCGTCGGCGCCCCACGCCGCGGCATCGACGGGGTGCGCGCCGAGCGAGGTGACGGCATCCACGATGATGCGGGCGCCGTGCTCGCGGGCCACCGCGGCGAGGTCGCCCACCGGGTGCAGGACGCCCGTCGACGTCTCGGCGTGAACCAGCGTGACGAGATCGGCCCCCTCCGCGCGCAGCGCGCGGGCGAACTGCTCGGGGTCGGCCGCGCGGCCCCACGGCACCTCGATGCGCGAGACGCGCGCGCCCCAGCGCTCGCACACCTGCGCCAGGCGATCGCCGAAGTAGCCGGCCACCACGGCCGCCACGTGCACGCCGGGGCGCACGAGGTTCGACACGGCGCACTCGAGGCCGGCCGAACCGGTGCCCGACACGGCGAACGAGAAGGCGCCCGGCGCGGCGCGGAACACCCGGTCGAGACGCCCGCGCATCTCGTCGAGCAGCGCCATCATGTCGGGATCGAGATGACTGAGCGACGGCGCGCTCAGGGCGCGCTGCACGCGCGGCGACACGGGGCTCGGCCCCGGGCCGAGCAGCAGGCGTTCGGTATCGGGCAGCGACGGCATGCGAGACTCCTTCGAGGAAAGGCGCGCCGGCCTCTCGCGGACGGCGCAGTCGCGGCGCTCAGTGCGGCGCCGCGGCGAGGAACGCGTCGAGCGCGGCATACCGCGCCTCGAGCTCGGCACGCACGGCATCGGAGGCTGGACGGAGCGGCGAGCGCGGCATGCCGGGCGTGAGCCCCGCCACGGCCATGGCCGCCTTCAGCCCCGCGACGCCGAACTCGCCGGTGACGCCGCGCGCGAGCGGCGTGAGCGCGCGCTGCAGGGCCAGCGCCTCCGCATGGCGGCCCGCCTGCACGAGATCGTAGAGGCGGGCGACGGCATCGGGCACGACGTTGGCGACCGCGACGACGCCGCCGGCCGCACCCACGCACAGGCTCGCATACAGCGTGGGCGCCGAGCCCACCACGACCTCGAAGTCGTCGGGCGTCGCGCTCACCTGCTCGGAGATCTGGCCGATGTCGCCGCCCGACTCCTTCAACCCGACGATGTTCGGGTGCCGCGCCAGCACGGCCACCGCCGGCGTCGGCAGGTTGACGCCGAAAGAGGCGGCGAAGTTGTAGAGCAGGATCGGGATGGGCGAGGCGTCGGCGACGGCGCGGTAGTGCGCGGTGAGCGCTTCGCCGGTCATCTGGTTCTTGAAGGCCGAGGGCGTGCGCACGAGCGCGTAGTCGGCGCCACGCTCCGCGGCTCGCTTCGTCGCCTCGATGGTCACGATCGTCGCGTCGTGGCCGGTGCCGGCGATGAGCAGCCGATCGCGAGGCCACTCCTCGCGGACGGTGGCGACGAGGGCGTCGGCCTCGGCGGGCGTCAGGTAGGCGGCCTCGCCGTTCGAACCCATGACGACCAGCCCGCGAAGACGGCTGCGGGCGAACCACCGCACGTTGGCGCGCACGGCATCGAGATCGAGCGCCTGGTCGCCCTCCCTGAAGGGCGTCGCCATCGGGTTGAAAATGCCTCCGAAGATCACGGGGGGATTTTATCAGTAGGCTACGGGCTACAGGCTACGGGCTACAGGCTACGGGCTACAGGCCGGGCCTGGGCCGGGCCGCGCCTGCGCCTTGGCGCGTCTGCGCCGTGGGCCGTTCGCCTGCGCCGGATGCCTACTGATAACTGACAACTGATAACTGATCTATCTGGAGGGCTTCGTCCCGGGGCGGCAATCCCCGGGACGAAGTGGTGGCGGGTCGACTGTCGAGTCTGCTGGCGCTAGGCGCCGATGCTCGCGGTCGTCGGCGTGGCCGGCGGGTCGCTCGCGGGGAACGACTCGCGCCCGGCCTCGTCGACGGCCTGTTCCGTGTCGTCACA
>JAHDVQ010000120.1:8533-10152 GCA_023384595.1 Vicinamibacteraceae bacterium
GAACGGCCGACGAACTCGCGCACCGACTCGCTGGCGCGGTGGTAGCCCTCGGACGCCTTGTCCTTCACCCGCGAGGCCTTCGCCCCCAGATTGTGCGCGCTGTCGTTCAGCTGCGACCGCAGTTCGCTGCCGCGCTTGGGGGCAAAGAGCATCCCGACGCTGGCGCCCACGAGAACGCCCGTCGCGAGCCCTGCCAGAAAACCCCAGCTGCCGCTGTCGTGCTGCCAATCGTTCTGCATCGTGTTCTCCCTTGTATCGTTGTCGCGGCCGGAATACCGCGTGTGAGCATTGACTGCGGCTCTCACCGCCCGAGAAGATGGCGGCGCCCCGGTCCCCCGACCACGAAGCGCCGCCGTCTTGGCGAACACCGTTTTCCCCAACGGTTGCCCCTTTATGCTTCAACTCTGATGCCAGTCCGCGGACGTGTCCGTGAAAAGCGTGGCGCCGCGGCACGCAAGGCGCCAATTTGCAGGGGAATTCCGCCGATCTTCTCGGGCAAGCACGGTAGGCGTCCAGGCCAGGCCGGGCGGGAACGCTGTGACGGCCCCTCGTCGGGTGTTCCCATTCGCAACAGTGGGGTGTCGCATCCCGCGACAGTAGATAATGGGCCTTGCGCATGACCTCGTCCTTTGTCGCCGGCGCCAATCTGCCGTGGGTGTCCTACGGCACCGACTTCGGGACCAATGCGTGGTGGCCCCAGGGCGGCCTGGCCCATCGCTCGGACCTCGATCGCGTGCGCGAAGCGCTCGCGCAGCTGGCGGCCGCGGGCGGTCGTCTCGTCCGCTGGTTCGTGTTCTGCGACGGCCGGGCCGGCATCCGATTCGATGGCGACAACGCGCCGCTCGGGCTCGACGACCGCGTATTTCCGGACTTCGAGCGCGCGCTGGCGCTTGTCGAGGAGGCGGGCCTCGAGGCCATCTTCGTGCTGCTCGACTACACGTGGTGCCGGAAGAAGACCACCTTCAACGGCGTGCAGATGCGCGGGCGGCAGGAAGTCCTCCGGCGCCGGCACCTGCGCGAGCGCCTGTTCGAGCACGTGTTCGCCCCGTTGTTCGAACGCTTCGGCCGCGAGCCCGCCATCCGCGCCTGGGACCTCATCAACGAGCCCGAGTGGGTGACCTTTACGTATGGGTCGTGGCGGCCGCTGCGCAGCGTGGGGCGCTGGGAGCTGCGCGAGTACCTCGCGTCGGCCGCACGTCTGGTGCACGAGCTGACGTCGCAACAGGTCACGGTGGGCTCGGCGGCCGGCCACTGGCTCGACCTGGTGCGCGACTGCGGCCTCGACTTCTATCAGGTGCACTGGTACGACAGGCTCGACCGCCAGTGTCCCATCGACCGCCCGGTCGCCGAACTGGGCGTCGACAGACCCGTGTGGCTCGGCGAGTTCCCGACGCGCAACAGCGCGCGCCGCACCTACGATCTGCTCACGCTGGCCCGCCGTCGCGGCTACGCGGGCGCCCTCTACTGGTCGCTGCTCGCGCCAGACGGGTCGAGCGACAACATCGCCGCCTCACCGGAGCTCATGGCCTGGCACCGCGATTCGCTCGAGCCGCCCGGCGAGGTGCGCGGATGACACGGCGATGCTGACATCGGCGGGTCGCCCATGGCAGGCGCTCGCA
>JAHDVQ010000120.1:10252-12743 GCA_023384595.1 Vicinamibacteraceae bacterium
CGGGCGAGGACGAGCGAGAGGCCTTCGAACGCGAGCGTGCGGAGCTGGGGCGCCGTCTGTCGTCGCTCCCAGCCGCCGCGGCGCGGTCGGTGCTGGACGCGCTGGGTGCGGCGTAGCGTCCGCGTACGCGGACCGAGATTGAGCAGCTGTTCCCGCCTCCGCCCTCCGCCGACTGACAATCAGTTGACGACTCTGACCCCGGTGAACGTGCGATCGACGCGGCCGCTCGCGGCGACCTCGAGGCGAACCACGTAGTCGCCCGGGCCGAGCGGCGCGAGCGCGACCTCTCCGACAGCCCACGGCGCGCCGTCGATCGAGTCGAGACGCGCCGCCACGGGAATCCGGTCGAGCACCTGGCCAGCCCGGTCGACGAGCGCCGCCGTGACCACCGCGCCGTCACCCGTCGGCACGGCCACGCGGATGCGCTCGTTGCGACGGAAGCGCTGATCGGCCGTGGGCACGAAGCGCTGCGCCGTCAGCGGCCCCGCACGGAACACGCGGGCCAGGGCGTGCGCCCCGCCCCCTACCGCGACCCGGATCGAGTCGGTGAGCGGAAGGCCGCTCTCCGCGGGCCGCAATCGGAGGCGCACGACGAGCTCGTCGACGCCCGCAAGCGGGACGTCGGTGCCGATTTCGACCAGGCGCGCTCCGGGCTCGAGCGTCGCCGTGGCTTCGGCGAGCGGGGTGCCGTCGGGAAGCACGAAGCTGGCGGCGAGCGTCGCGCCCGCCGACCACGCGGCGTCGCGCGCGATCCGGGGTTCGATCTCCGACACCACCCAGAAGTGCCCGGATCGCGCCGCCCCCTCGCCCGACAGACGGAAGGCGGCGCGCGACCGCCACGGTACCGGCGCGTCGAGTCCGGCCAGCGGCCCCAGCGCCTCGTTCACCGCCGAGGCCGGCGTGCCGCCGGCCTCGGCACCGGCGGCTGACGATGCCGACTCGCCCACGAGCGTCGTGGGCATGTCCTCGGGCCGCAGCGCCCGGTACCCGCGCCGCGCCCGCACCTCGACGCCGGGCCGCTTCACCCGCACCGAGATCTTCCGCCATCGCCCGTCGAGGTTCGTGTTGGTCGAGTAGTAGCCGAGCAGGTAATAGGTGGACAGGTCGTCGACGATGCGCCGCGCCCCCGAGGCAAGGTCGTTGGTGTTCACGACGGCAAGGCCGTCGGTGTTCTCGGCCAGCTCGCGCATGCCGTCGATGCGGCGATTGAGCGATTCGCGATCCTCGCCGAGCGGACTGGGTCGGGCGGCGCGGTCGGCCGGATCGCGCCGGTTCGGCCGCTCGCCGGGATCGTCCCTGATGTCGCGGCTGCTCGTGCCGAGCGACCGGTCGAACGGCACCAGCCCGCGCGTGTCGAATGGGTAGAACGAGACGTTGAAGCGGTTCGCGCGCTCGACGATGTCGCGGAAGAGCACATCGTTGTCGACCATCGCGTACTGCATGGCCAATTGCTGACACTCCGCGTCGGTGACGGAGTTCAGGCGGCGCGCCACTTCCTTGTCGGTCACGATGCGGCCGTCGGGTCCGACGCCGACGCGCGGCCGCGCCACGCTGTCGCACTCCTGCAGCCGCGTGAGTTCCGGCTTGGGCTGAAACCGGAACCAGCCCTGGGTGATGACGACCACCGCCTTGCGCTCTTCCCTCACCGCACCCAGCACGCCCACCAGATCGTTCAAGGCGTCGAGCGCCATCGTTTCCGATCGCCGCTCGATGAGCTGCCGGGCCACGCCTCGATACGCGTACGCGGGCTGCGTGATGACCTGTCCGCCCGGGCCGACGCACTGGATGGCCGACGTGTTCTCGGGGAAACAGCGCTCGATCGCCTGCTCCTCGGGGTCGGTTCTCACCAGGCTGTCGCGGCGTCCCCAGGTCCAGTGCCGCTCGAGCATCTTGTCGAGGCCCTCGGTGCGCCGGGCGAACGTCAGGTGCCGCGGATCCATCTCCGGCGTCACCACGGCAAACAGGTCTTCGGGACCGATCAGCCGTTCGAGCATGTCGACGATGGGCTTGCGTGCGCGATACGAGCCGTCGAGCGTCGAGTTGCCCGTGTCGAGGAAGATGACGAACACGCGTCGCCGTGGATCGGCCGCCTGCTCCCGGCCTTCGGCAATGGTGTTGGGGTCGCGGCGCTCCTCGCGGGGCGTCGCTCGCGCGAGGTCGACCCGCTCGAACTGCTCGATGCGCTGCGGCACGCCGTCTTCGAGCAGCTCGAAGTCATCGGCGGTGAGGTCGGTCACGACCTTGCCGTCCACGGTGGGATACGCGTCGACGCGCACGTACGAGGCGTCGAGCCGGAAGGTGGGAGGTTGCGCCTGTGGAGTCTCCGGCACCTGGGACTGGTCGCCACGCACGAGGGCCAGCCCGAGCGCGGCGGCCAGGATGACGGCAATGGCAACGACGGGCGCGGAGGGCGAGCGCCTTCTGGTGGCGGCGAGGTGTCTCACGAGCGACTCCGTCGTGGCAGGCGGGATCGCTCGCATTGTACGGCATC
>JAHDVQ010000398.1 GCA_023384595.1 Vicinamibacteraceae bacterium
AGCGAATTGGTGTGGACGACAGCGACGCATCGGCACCTCGTCACGTGGGCAGGCGCTAGGATTCTACGTCAGGAGGCGCCATGGCGAGTCGGCACGTTACCATCATCCAGCAGAACGACATCCACGCCCAGATGGAGACCCACTGGGAGGTCTTCTGGCGGAACGGACGACCGGACTACCGCCGTGCGGGCGGGCTGGCGCGCGCGGCAAGCGTGGTGAAGCGGATCCGGGAGGAGACCCGTGGCGCCTGTCTCTTCGTCGACTGCGGCGACACGATTCACGGCACAGGGCCGGCACAGTGGACCGAGGGACAGGTCGTCGTCCCCGTGATGAACGCCCTGGGCGTCACCTGCATGACCCCGGGCAACTGGGAGTTCGGTTTCGGACCGGCCGTGCTGCGCGAGCGCGTCTCCGAACTGGCGTGCCCGACAATTGCCTGCAACGTTTCGGACGCGACGACCGGCAAGCCCGAGTTCCTGCCGTCGATCGTGAAAGAGGCCGGCGGGCTTCTCGTTGGCCTCGTCGGCGTGACCTCGCCCATCGTCACCGAGACGATGCCCGAGGCGTTCGGTGCCGGCCTGCGCATTGCCGACCCGCTCGAGGCGTTGCCGAGAGCCATCGCGAGGCTTCGGCGCGAGCACAAGGTCGATCTGCTCGTCGTCGTGTCGCACGTCGGGCTGCCGCAGGAGCTTCGGATCGCGCGCGAGGTCGAGGGGATCGATGTCCTGTTGAGCAGCCACACGCACAATCGCCTGGCCGTGCCGCTGGTCGTGGGGCGGACGGTCGTGATTCAGTCCGGTTTCAGCGGATCGTTCCTCGGCTGCCTCGACATCGGGGTGGAAGAGGGCCGGGTCACCGGGTTCACGCACGAACTGGTCACGCTCGACGAGTCCATCGAACTCGACCCCGAGGTCGATTCCATCGTGAAGGCTCAGCTCTCGCCCTTCCGCGAGCGTACCGGGGTGGTGCTGGGCGAGACCCGGACAGCGCTCAATCGCATGACCGTTCTCGAATCGACGATGGACAATCTGCTGACCGATGCCTATCTCGACCTGACGGGAGCCGACGTGGCGTTCTCACACGGCTGGCGCTATGGCGCACCCGTCGTGCCGGGGGAGGTGACGTTGGGGGATCTCTGGCAGATCGTGCCGACCAATCCCGACGTCGTCACGATGGAGATGACGGGCGAGGCCATCAGGACGCGTCTCGAAGCCAGCCTCGAGAGCGTGTACGCGGCCGACCCGATGCGCCAGAAGGGCGGGTATGTGATCCGTGTGTCGGGGCTGCACGCCGTCGTCCGGCTGAACAACCCGAAGGGCGCCCGTGTCGAGCAGCTCGACATCGCGGGCGCGCCGGCGAAGGCCGATCGCGTGTATCGCGTGGCGGCGGCCGGCGAACAGGCTCTGGAAGGAGGGCAAGAGGGGGAGCGCACCGGATTGACCGCGGTCGAGGCGCTGGAGCGGTACTTCGCGCGTCATTCTCCCGTCGAGGCCGATCTGACGCACGCCAGGTTCGTGGCGGTCTGACCGCCTGAACCCCGGGGCCGCGCCCGGGTTTACACTGGTGGAGCGCGGAGGGATGGCCGAGCGGTTGAAGGCGGCGGTCTTGAAAACCGTTGTACGGGGAACCGTACCGTGGGTTCGAATCCCACTCCCTCCGCCAGAGTCAGGCA
>JAHDVQ010000121.1:0-1589 GCA_023384595.1 Vicinamibacteraceae bacterium
GCGTGGAGTGTCCGCCATCACGAATCTATCCGACATCCGGCGTCCGGCGTCCGGCGTCCGGAAAGGCATCCGGCGTCCGGCGTCCGGAAAGGCATCCGGCGTCCGGCGTCCGGCGTCCGGAGAGGCTCCCGGCTCCGAGCTCCCGGCTCCGAGCTACAGATTGAACGCCAGCCAGGCCGCGACGGCCTTCGGGCTGACGTTCCGGTCGAGCGCGATGCGCGCCCGGTCCACGGCCTCGAAGGCGCGGCCGATGCGCGGCCCGTCGTAGGCGGACCGCAGCGCCGTCAGCGACGCTTCGAGGTCGGCGTTGGCCAGCCAGCGCCGGTCGGCGCCGCTCCCCACGACCTGCAGGTCGCGCAGCAGCGACGCCATCGCGTCGAGCCGCGCGGCGACCTGCTGCCGGTCGGCCTGCGCGCCCTTCCGTCCCGCGCCGCCCGCGGCAGCTGCTGCGCCGCGACCCCCCGCCTTGCCGGCGGCGCCCCGCCCTCGAGCGGCCATCGTTCGCGGCGCCGCACGCACGAGCAGGCGGCTGGCCACGTCCAGCCGGACGTCATCGGGCCCACCGCGTGCGAGGCCCGCGAGCACGTCGTGCGCGATCTCGCGTGCGTCGGCCACGGCCCCAGGTCGCCTGGCGAGCGCCACGGTGAGACTACCACCACTGACGCCCGCCGCGGCGTTGGCCTCGGCTGGATCGAGTCCGCACCGGGCGGCGAGCAGCCCCGCCACCTCGCGCTCGGCGAGCGGGGCGAACCGGAGTTCGGGACAACGCGACCGCACGGTCGCCAGCAGCGCGTCCACCCGCGCCGCGATGAGCAGGAGCACCGTGCCGGGCGGCGGTTCCTCGAGCGTCTTCAGCAGGGCGTTCTGGGCGCCGGTCTCGAGCGCCTCGGCGCCGTCGATGACGATGACGCGGCGCTGGCCGTCGAGTGGACGGAAGCCCGCCGCCGCGACGAGATCGCGAACCGGGTCCACCTTGATGGAACCCTTCTCGTCGGGCGCGAGCACGCGGAAGGTGTCGAGCGCCGCGCCCTCGCCGGCGCGCAGCCGCTCCTCGCCGCGCGCGATGCGCCGGCAGGCGCCGCACGTCCCGCACGCGTCGATCTCTGCCCGGTGCCCGTGCGGGAGCGCGACGTCGCGAATCGGCGTTTCGCAGTTGAGCGCCTGGGCCACCGCCACGGCCGTCGTGCGCTTCCCCACGCCGTCGGGCCCGACCAGAAGCAGGCTGGGCGGCAGCGTCCCGCGCGCGATGGCGCGGCTCACCAGGGCGAGAACGGGCGCATGGCCGACGATGTCGCGGAAGGGCATATCAGACAGGCGTTGGGCGCTGGGCGTTGGGCGTCGGGCGTTGGGCGTTAGGCGCTGGGCGTTTGGCGCTGGGCGTTGGGCGTTGGGCGCTGGGCGTTGGCGCTAGCTGTCGGGCTTCGCGCGCCTTCGGGCCTCGGCTTCCTTCTTCCTGCGCTCTTCGGCCTCCTTTTTCCTCCGCTCTTCTTCCTTCTTCTTGCGCTCCTCCTCTTCCTCTTTCTTTCGCTCCTCAGCCTTCTTCTTGTCGTCGTCGTCGTCGCCGCCGCGGCCGAAGAGGCGCGACCAGA
>JAHDVQ010000121.1:1689-6531 GCA_023384595.1 Vicinamibacteraceae bacterium
GCCTTCTTCTTGTCGTCGTCGTCGTCGCCGCCGCGGCCGAAGAGGCGCGACCAGAAGCCGCGCTTCTTCTTCGGCGGTTCCTCGGCCGTGGCCTCGTCGGCCTTCGCGGCGTCGGCTGGCGCGGCGCGCGGCGCGTCGGCGGCCTTGCCCGGCTTCGACACGGCAGGTGGACCGACGGCGTCCGAGGCAGGAATCGGCGCAGGCTCCGTGTCCTTGCCGAACGCGCCCGCGATGCGGTCGAAGAACGATCGCGTCGGGTGCAGGTCGCACGTCTCCGAGGGGACCGTGCCGCGCGCGAAGTACTCGGTGTAGACCATGGAGCGCAGTTCGGTATGCGGCCCGGTGACGCCGCCCCCGCCCTCGATGGCCTCGCCCTCGACGGTGACCGGCACCTCGTAGCAGCCCTCGGACGGGCGCTTCCCCGAAATGCGGCAGATCTCGACGGCCACGACGCCCTCGGGCCGGTCGATCCACTCGGGCTTGTCGCCGCGCGTGGCCGCCTTCATCACGGAGGCCCAGATGGGCACGGCCACCTCGGAGGCGTAGCCGCCCGTGGCGATGGTTCTCGGCTTGTCGAAGCCGACCCAGACGCCCGTCACCACCTTCGGCGTGAAGCCGACGAACCAGGCGTCGAAGTAATCGTTGGTCGTGCCCGTCTTGCCGGCCGCCGGCAGGCGGAAGCCCTCGCCGCGCACGCGCCACCCGGTCCCGTAGTTGATGACGTCCTGGAGCATGTTGGCCATCAGGAACGCCGTCACCTCCGATACCGCGCGGTGGCCGCCGCCGGCGGCGCCGTAGATGAGGGTGCCGTCGTTGGCCTCGACGCGGCGCACGAGCCGCGGCTGCCGGACGAGTCCGCGGTTGGCGAACGCCGCATAGGCCGCCGTCATCGACATCAGCGTCACCTCGCCCGCCCCAAGGGCGAGCGAGGGCACGCTCGGCACGTCGCCCACCTCGAGCTGCTTCGCATACTTGACGGCGGTCGGAATGCCCACCGCGTCGAGCAGCCTCACGGCGGCGCGGTTGCTCGAGGTGCGGAGCGCGGCGCGCAGCGTCATGCTCGGTGCGCTCGAATGTCCGTCCTCCGGAATCCAGGCGCCTTGAGGGGTGTAGATCGGATCGTTCAGCCGCGTGAGCACCGTGGCCGGGGTGAAGCCGTTCTCGAGCGCGGCCGCGAACACGAACGGCTTGAAGGCCGATCCAGGCTGACGCTTCGCCTGCATCGCGCGGTTGAAGCGGCTTTCCGTGAACGCGCGGCCGCCCACCATGGCGCGCACGTCGCCCGAATCGGGGTCGAGGACCACGACGGCCGCCTGCAGGTAGTCGGGCGCCCGCTCCCCGTCGGGGGTGGGCAGATCCTTGCGCGCGGTGTACTTGTAGCCCGGGCGCGTCTCGAGGCGCACGAGGCCTTCCTCGACGGCCTTCTCGGCGGCCTGCTGCAGCTCGGCGTCGATGGTCGTGTAGACGCGCAGTCCGCCCTGTGACACGCGCTCCCAGCCGAAGCGGTCGACCAGCTCGCGCCGCACCTGTTCCTTGAAGTAGAGGCCGAAGGGTTCGTCGCGCCGGAGCGCGTTCTCGAGCTCGAGCTTCCGCCCGCGCGCCCGTTCGTGCGTGGTCTTGTCGATGGCGCCGTCCTGGAGCATCGCCGCGAGCACCGTCTGGCGGCGGGCGAGCGCGCGCTCGGGGTTGACGCTGGGCGCGTAGGCCGACGGCGACTGGATGAGGCCGGCGATGAGCGCCGCCTCGTGGACGTCGAGGTCGGCGGCGTGCTTGCCGAAGTAGCCCAGCGACGCCGCCTCGATGCCGTGGAAACCGTCGCCGAAGTAGACCTTGTTCAGGTAGAACTCGAGGATCTCGTCCTTCGTGTATTGCTGCTCGAGCTGGACGGCGAGGAGCGCCTCCTTCAACTTGCGGCGCAGGGTCTTGTCGAGCGAGAGGAAGCTCTGCCGCGCAAGCTGCTGCGTGATGGTGGAGCCGCCCTGCGAGCGCCGACCCGACTTCACGTTGGCGAGCACCGCGCCCGCGATGCGGACGAGATCGAGGCCTCGATGGTCGTAGAAGCGCTGGTCCTCGATGGCGATGACGGCCTTGCGCAGGTGCGGCGACACCCGCTCGAGCGGCACCTCGATGCGCTGTTCCTTGAAGATGGTGAAGACGGGCTTGTCGTGCCGGTCGAGGAGGGTCGTGGCCTGGGCCATGTCCCCGATGGCCGAGAGGGCGTCGCGCCCCGGGAGACGCGTGGTGACGTCCCAGGTGAACCAGGCGACCGCTGCGGCCGTCGCCCACCCGGCCAGACCCAGCAAGAGGACGACCGCGGCCACGATGCGGCCACGGCCGGCGGACCACCGGCGGAGGCGGTCGGCGGCGGCGCGGCCGGCTCGGGCGAGGAGTGGGTGGGACGGAAACCTCACTCTGGCAGGATATCGAAAATCGGGGTCGGGAGTATTTTCACTTTTTGCGATGTGGAGGACGGAATCGGCGGGCGAGAAATCGGGGTCGGGAGTTATTTTCGCCCCACCTCGACGCAAAAATGACTCCCGACCCCATTTCCCGCCCGGATCTCCACTCCCGATTCCGTCCGCCTCGTACGCAAAAAGTGAAAATACTCCCGACCCCGTGTCGGCTATCCGACTCGCCGGAACACCGCGAGGCTGCGGGGCGGCAGCGTCACGACGGCGCCGGCCGGGTCGGCGGTCGAGGCCGGCGCCGGCACCGGCTCGGCCGTGTCGATCTCCTTCAGCCACGAGCCACCCAGCGGCGCGCCCGGCAGCGTGAAGTCGAGCGCGTCGAAGTGCGCGTTGAAGCAGACGAGCAGGCTCGCGTCCACCACGCGCTCGCCCCTCCGCCCCCGGCTCGGAATGGCGTCGCCGTTCATGAACACCATGAACGACTTGGCGTAGCCCGCCGTCCAGTCCTGCTCGGTCATCTCCTGGGCATCCGGGCGCAGCCACGCGATGTCGCTCACCCCCTCGCCGTGTAGCGGCCGCCCGTGAAACCACCGGCGGCGCCGCAGCACCGGGTGCGAGTGCCGGAAGGCGATCAGCCGCCGCGTGAACTCGAGCAGGGACTCGTCGGTCGCCGCCCAGTCGTACCAGGTGAGGGGTCCATCGTGGCAGTAGCCGTTGTTGTTTCCGAGCTGCGTGCGCCCCAGCTCGTCGCCCCCGAGCAGCATCGGCACGCCCTGCGAGAGCAACAGCGTCGCCAGGAAGTTGCGCTGCTGCCGCTCGCGCAGCGCCAGCACCTCCGGATCGTCGGTCGGTCCTTCCACCCCGCAGTTCCACGACCGGTTGTGGCTCTCGCCGTCGCGGTTGTCTTCGAGGTTGGCCTCGTTGTGCTTCTCGTTGTAGGAGACGAGATCGCGCAGCGTGAACCCGTCGTGCGCCGTGACGAAGTTCACGCTCGCGTACGGCCGCCGGCCCGTGTTGCCATACAGGTCCGACGACCCCGTGAAGCGCGAGGCGAACTCGGCGATCGTCTGGTCGACCGACCGCCAGTAGTCGCGCACGCAGTCGCGGTACTTGCCGTTCCACTCGAGCCAGATGGGCGGGAAGTTCCCCACCTGGTAGCCGCCCTCGCCGATGTCCCACGGTTCGGCAATCAGCTTCACCTGCGACACGACCGGGTCCTGGTGAATCAGATCGAAGAAGGCCGACAGCTTGTCCACTTCGTGCAGCTCGCGCGCGAGCGTCGAGGCGAGGTCGAACCGGAAGCCGTCAACGTGCATCTCGGTCACCCAGTACCGCAGCGAGTCCATGATGAGCTGCAGCACGTGCGGGTGCCGCATGTTCAGGCTGTTGCCGCACCCCGTGTAGTCCATGTAGAACCGCGGGTCGTTCGGCGTCAGCCGGTAGTACGCGGCGTTGTCGATGCCGCGGAACGAGAGCGTCGGCCCCAGGTGGTTGCCCTCGGCCGTGTGGTTGTAGACCACGTCGAGGATGACCTCGAGCCCCGCCTCGTGCAGCGCCCGCACCATCGACTTGAACTCCTGCACCTGCTGGCCGCCGTGACGGCGCGTCGCGTAGGCGTCGTGCGGCGCGAAGTAGCCGATGGTGTTGTAGCCCCAGTTGTTGTGCCGTCCGCCCTCGCCGTGCAGGTCGTCGATGAACTGGTGCACGGGCAGCAGTTCCACCGACGTGACGCCGAGCCCCTTGAGGTAGTTGATGACGACGGGGTGCGCCAGGCCCGCGTAGGTGCCGCGCTCGTGCTCCGGCACGCCGGGATGACGCATGGTGAGGCCCTTGACGTGCGTCTCGTAGATCACCGTGCCGTGCAGCGGCACGCGCGGCAGCCGGTCGTTGCCCCAGTCGAAGTACGGGGAGATGACGATCGACTTCGGCATCGACACGGCCGAGTCCGCTTCGTTCAGCGTGTCGGGCTCGTCGAGGCGATGCCCGAAGATCGACGGGTTCCAGTCGGGTTGTCCCTCGATGGCCTTCGCGTAAGGATCGAGCAGAAGCTTGTTCGGGTTGAGGCGATGGCCCTGCTCGGGGGCCCACGAGCCGTGCACGCGGAAACCGTAGCGCTGCCCCGGCCCGATGCCGGGCAGGTAGCCGTGCCAGCAGAGCGCCGTGCACTCGGGCAGCTCGACGCCCGTCTCGCGCCCCGCCTCGTCGAACAGGCACAGGTCGACGCGCGTGGCCGCCTCCGAGAAGATCGAGAAGTTGGTGCCCGCCCCGTCGAAGGTCGCGCCCAGGGGATAGGGATCGCCGGGCCAGACTTCCACGCGGGCGGCCTCGCGCGCTCCCGCGGCGGCGCGTGCGGGCGCCGGCGCGGGACGGACCTGTGACGGACCTCCACTCCGGCGGGACTGGGTTTTCGACATGGGTTTCCTTTCGTGCGGCC
>JAHDVQ010000121.1:6631-8902 GCA_023384595.1 Vicinamibacteraceae bacterium
CTGTGTAGCCTGTATCCTATCCCCCATGCGTCCCAAGTCCGTGGTGCTCGTCTCGCTTCTCTGTCTCCTGGCCGGTGCAGGAGTCGGCTATACCATCGTCTCGGCCCGGGGACAGGCGGCCGCCGCCCCGGCGTCCGGCGCCTCGCCCGTCGTCGCCGAGGTCAACGGCGAGAAGATCACGCTCGTCGAGCTCGAACGCAGTCTCGGGGCGGAGCTGGATCGACTCGAGCAGCAGATCTACGAGATGAAGGTCGAACGCGTCGAGGAACTCGTCGGCGAGAAGCTGCTCGCCGCCGAAGCGAAGGCGCGTGGTCTCGGTCTCGACGCGCTCCTCACCGCCGAAGTGCGCGAGAAGGTGGCGCCTGCCAGCGACGCCGAGGTCAGACAGTTCATGGAGGCCAACCGCGAGCGCATCCCCGACCAGCCGGGCATCGAGAACCAGGTGAAGGCGTTCCTGACGCAGCAGAAGCAGATCGCGCGTCACCAGGAGTTCGTCAAGTCGCTGCGCGACAAGGCGAACGTCAGCGTCTCGCTCGCGCGGCCGCCGGTCACGCGGCACGCCGTGAACACGGAGGGCGCCTTCAGCCGCGGCCCGGACAACGCCAAGATCACCATCGTCGAGTTCTCCGACTTCCACTGCCCCTTCTGTCGACGCGTGCAGCCCGCGCTCACGCAGGTGCTCGAGCGCTATCCGAACGACGTCCGCCTGGTCTACAAGGATTTCCCGCTCGATTCGCTCCACCCGCAGGCCCGCGATGCGGCCGAGGCCGCCCGCTGCGCCGGCGATCAGGGCAAGTTCTGGGAGTATCACGACGCGCTCTACGCGAGCGGTCCCGATGCGTCGCCGGCCGCGTTGAAGGCGCACGCCGAGAAGGTAGGGCTCGACGCTGCCGCCTTCGAGCGATGCCTCGCGTCGGACACGCACGCCGCGGCCGTGCAGCGCGACGCCGAGGAGGCCGAGGCGCTCGGCGCGACAGGCACCCCCGCCTTCTTCATCAACGGGCGCTTCGTCTCGGGCGCGCTGCCGCTCGACGCGTTCGTCCGCATCATCGAGGACGAGCTGAACGGACGCGTCCGCACCCGCTGACACGTGATGGACGCGGCGAGGGAGGTTCAGGAGCGCGGCCGCCGCCCGTCGCGTCTCCAGGCCGTCACGCTGCTCCTGGCCGTGTTCGCGGGCGTCTGTGGCGCGCTGGCCGTCACGGCCTGGTTCCCGGCCGGTCCGCTCATCGTGATCGGCGCCAGCCGCGCGGCGACCGACCGGGGCGGGACGGCCCCGCGCGAGTCGGACGCCCGCTCCTCGCCGGGTGCGGCGCGCGGCCGCTATCTGGTCGCGGGTGAGGCGCAGCTCAGCGTCGCCGACAACGGCTGGCGTCCCGCCAGTCTGAGACTCGACGCCGCGTTCGACACCCGCGCGCCACGCCGAATCCACATCACCGGGCCCGACGGGTTTGCCGCGACGCAGTGGACCGACGGCAGCGCGGCGCGCCTCGTCATCAGCCTCGACGCCCTCGCCCCGCGCTCGCGCTACACCCTCGAGATCGATGTCGCCGACGCGTCGGGAGCCCCCGACTCGATGCGGCTCGGCGAGCCGCGCGTCGTGGCCGACGTCGCCACATGGCAGGGCCTCGCGGTGGCGTGGATGGGCGCCGTCGCGGGCTTCCTCTCGTGGCTGGCGCTCGCGGGCGCGGCGTCGGCGCGGGTCTGGCACCACGCGGTCCGCCTTCCCGGCTGGGGACTCATCGCCGCCGCCGGGCTCGTGCCGGCCGCGGCCGTGCTGCCGGTCGTCGGCCTCCATCACCCCACGGCGCTCGTGCACGCGCCCCTCTTCGGCCTCAGCCTGCTCGTGCTCATCGTCGCAGGCAGGGTGATGCGCCGGGTCGCGATGCGCGTCGTTGTGGCGTCGCCCCGAGCCTCTGGGGCGTCGCCGCGCAGCGATGTGCTACCCGAGGCCGCGGATCCCGCGACGAGGGTTCTCGTGGATCTGGTGATCGGCGTCGTCGGCCTCGCGATCGCGCTGGCGTGGTACTCGCTGGTGCTGAAACGGATCGCGGGGATCGAGCATGCGCCCCTTGTGGCCTTTCCGATCGTGGCGGCCGTGGCGCTGATGGCGGCCGCGGCGCCGAGAGCCGCATGGCGCCGCCACCGTCGCGAGGACAGCACGAGCACGCGAGCGCTGCTCACGCCGCGCGAGGCGGTGATGGTCGCCGTGCTCGTCTTCGCGCTCTGCGCCATCGGCGGCCCGCACCTGGCCACGCTGAACGCCTACAG
>JAHDVQ010000121.1:9002-11095 GCA_023384595.1 Vicinamibacteraceae bacterium
TCTTCGCGCTCTGCGCCATCGGCGGCCCGCACCTGGCCACGCTGAACGCCTACAGTAGCGACCCGGATCAGCACGTCGGCTGGACGGCGCAGGTGCTGGCGCACGGACTCCTGCCCGATCGCTATCTTGGAAGCGGATTGCACATCGATTACCCGCTGGGCCTGCACGCGCTCGCGGCGGTGCTGTCGCTTTTCGGCGTGTTGCCGCCGGGCACCGCCGTGGCGATGTTGCCAGTCGTGGCCAGCTTCGTCTCCATTGCGCTGTTCGTGCTCGGAGCCGGGCGGCTCGTGCGCGAGCCGGCGGCGTGGACCTGGCGCGAGTGGCTCGCAGCCTCGCTCGGGATTGCAGCCATGGGTGTCGCCCTCTCGAGCAGCCAGTTCGCGATGTGGCAGGCCTACCAGGGCACGGGCCGACTGGCCGCCGGCCTGGTACAGGTCGTGCCCGTGCTCGTGCTCATCGCGGCCATCGCGCCGGGTTCAGCCTGGAACCCCGCACGGCGTGCCGTCGCCGGCGACCTCTTCCTCTCGAGCATCGTCGTCTGCCTGGCCGGCGCCGTGGCGCTCTGGCTCAATCCGGGACTCGTGCCGCTGCAGGTGCTGCTGTCGGGGCTGGCGCTTGGGGCCACGGTGATTCAGGCGCGGAGGCTGCCCTGGCGACGGCGGCTCTCGACGCTCGCTGGTGGGCTCGCCATCGGGGCGTCGCTCGCCGTCGTCACGCTGGCGGCCGATCCCTGGGTGCACCGCCGGCTGCTCCGGCTCGGCGGCCGTGACGTCGCGAGCGCGGCGGCGCTCGATCGCGCGCTCGCTCACCACAACGCGGACTTGACGGCACGTTCCTGTCTGACGTGGAGATGCATCGCCGGCTCACTTTCGCTGGCGCGCGCCCTCGACCACGGGGTACGGCCATGGCTGGTCGTCGCGCTCGGGCCTCTCGACGTCGCGCGCGGCCGCGCCGCGGCCCCGGCCGAGCCGGAAGGCGCCATCCACGACGGCAGGGCCTCGGCCCGCGCCCGTCGCTTCCCCGATGTCACCAACCGCGGCTACTCGCCGCACCACGGGCGCGCGGACATCGCCTTTGCCCTGACGGTGGTCGCGCTCGTGCCGATGTTGGCGTGGCCGCGAGGGCGGCGCGTCGGGCTCGTGCTCGGGGCGTTGCTCGTCGTCGCGAGTCTCGACACGGTGATCGCCGAGCACCTGCACCGCCTCATCGATCCGGGCGACGCCGCCTTGAAGCTCCTGCCTCCGTACGTCGGTCGCAATGGGGCACGCCTGCTGACGCAGGCGTTCTGGGCCACGGCCTTCGGCGCGGTGGGGTTCTGGGTGGCCGGACTCGCCGCGGGGGCTGGAGCGCGATGGCGCCCCGGGTTCGCCCGGATGGCCGGGAGCGCGGGTCTTGCCGCCTGGGCCCTCCTCGCGGGCTGGACCACGGTCGATGCGGGACGCGCTGTGTGGGCCGGCATGACCGGCCTCGGATTGCCGTTCAGGCAACTGCGCCCCGAAGACCTGCGCGACGCCGCGGCGCTCGTCAGCGCGCACGTGCCAGACGGCGAGACGCTGCTCACGCCGGCGCGCCACGTCTACATCAACGGGCGGCACTGGCTGTTCCCGGACGTGCGGCCCGCCTATGACCTCGTCGGTCCGCTGCACCTGCAGGCACGGCGGGCGTCGCTCTTCCTCTATCAGTTCGAGCACGGCGCGCGCGTGTCGCCGTTCGACTATCTCGACGCCTGCCGCGAGTTCGAGGCCGGCAGCCTGCCGCGCGTGGTCCGCGAAACGCGCGCCCGTTGGGCGCTCGAGGTCGCGGGCCCGGTGCCGCTGCAGACCCGCTCGCTCTGCGAGCATCGGATGTCGGCGCTCTTCCCGGCCATGCACGTGGCCGCCGAACGAGGGCGCGTGCGGCTGTATGAGCTCTGGCGCTGAGCAGTTATGGGCGCCTTGCTCGCCCCACGTTGAGCCCAGGGCTTGGCCCAGGGCTGGCCCTAGGCTGGCCCGAGGCCCGTTGCCTGAAGCCAACTGATAACTGACAACTGATAACTGAAAACTGATCCGCTACGCCCTTCGCGCCTTCAGGATCGCCTCGACCAGTTCCTCCGG
>JAHDVQ010000121.1:11195-12510 GCA_023384595.1 Vicinamibacteraceae bacterium
CTCCACCCGCTTCATGATCACCTTGTCGATGCGCCGGCCGTCCATGTCGACCACCTCGAAGCTCCAGTCGCCCCACGTGACGCTGTCGCCTTCGCGCGGCACGCGGCCCAGCCGCGTCATCACCAGGCCCGCGAGCGTGTGGTAGTGGCCGACCTCGGCCTCGGGAATGTCGGGCAGCTCGACCTCGAGCGCCAGATCGTCGAGGCTCAGCATGCCGTCGAGCAGTAGCGAGCCGTCTTCACGGCGGACGACCGGCCCAGGCTCGTCGTCACCCGGGTGCGACGGGATTTCGCCGACGAGGCCCTCGAGGATGTCGGTTGACGTCACGATGCCCTCGATCGCACCGAACTCGTCGAGCACCATCGCCACGTGCATGTGCTCGCGGCGGAACGTCTCGACGAGCTCGAACACCGAGATCGAGTCGGGCACGTAGACCGGCGGGCGCAGCGTGGCGCGGATGTTCGACGCCTGGTTGTCGAGCGCCGCCGCAAGCAGGTCTTCGACGTAGGCGACACCCACGACGTGGTCGAGGTCGCCGTCGCAGAACACGAGGCGCGGGTGGCGCGTCGTCTTCAGGTACTCGCGGACCCCGTCGACGCCCAGGTTCACGTCGAGCCACTCGATCTCGTGACGGGGCGTCATGACGGCGTTCACGCGCCGATCGCCGAGGTGGAACACCTTTTCGACGATGCGCTGCTCGACCTCGGGGACGTCGCCGGCGAGCGCGGCCTGCTTGATGAGCAGCCGGATTTCCTCTTCTGTAATCGCCGCCTCGCGGTTCTTTGGAACCCTCAGCATGGTCAGCACGAGGTCGGTCGTGAGCGTGAGCAGCTTGACGATGGGCGTGGCCACGCGCGCGAGGAGGCCGACTGGGCCGGCCACCAGGGCCGCGATGCGTTCGGGGTTGGTGAGCGCGATGGCCTTGGGCACGAGCTCGCCGATGATGAGCGACCCGTAGGTAATGGCGCCGACGACGATGGCGAGCGCGAGGCCCTCGGCGTATTCGGCCACGGCGGGGAAGCCCGCGAGCCAGGCGGCGAGCTGCTCGGTGAGCGTGGCGCCCGAGTAGGCGCCGGCGAGGATGCCGACCAGCGTGATGCCTACCTGCACGGTCGAGAGAAACGCGGTGGGCTTGTCCTTGAGCCGCAGGGCGGCCGCGGCGCGGGCATCGCCCTCTTCGGCGCGGTGGGCGAGACGCGCGCGGCGCGACGAGACGATGGCGATCTCCGACATGGCGAAGATGCCGTTGGCGACGAGCAGCAGGACGATGATGAGGATCTCGGTGGACACGGGCGGGACAAGTGTACTTCGGGCG
>JAHDVQ010000399.1 GCA_023384595.1 Vicinamibacteraceae bacterium
TCCCGGTCGCGAGCAGCAACACGAAGAGCGCGGTGCGGTAGTCGAGATGCCGATCCGAGGGCGCGAGCAGCGACATCATCGCCGGATCGGTGCTGCCTACGGCATCGGTGAGCGCCGCAATCAGATCGCTGAAGCCCGCGACGATGGCGACGAGCGCGGCCACGTGTGCGGCCACGAGCAACTGCGCGAGCGCCGTCCGCGTGGTGAGTCCAATGGCCCGCGCGCGCGCCACGACCGCCGCACCCGCGCGCTCCGCGAGCCGGGCCGCGGGCGGCACGAGCGTACGGACGGCGCGCCAGACAACGACCGCGAGCCACGCGACGACGAGCATGGCCGCCATCTGCAGCAGCGGGCTGATGAGCGAGCGGGCGCCCCAGATCCAATAGTCGGCCAGCGGCTCGCGCGCGAACCGCCCCTCGCGGCCCAGGCTCACGTTGAACACCATGGTCGTGAGGAAGCCGAGGGCCCAGACGCCGGGAATGGCCGCGAGCGCGCCGGCCGCCCACAGTCGCCACGCCGGCACGGCCGCGCGCGCCTCTGCGGGGGGCAGCCCCGCGTCGAGCATCAGGCCGCGCGGCATCTTCCTCGCGCGCGACGAGCGCAGCGGACCGGGCATCCGTCGCGCATGCCCTGGCGACAGACCCGGAGCGCGCAACTCGGGCTCGCCGCCCAAATCGCGCAGCATCGCGCCCGCCGACTGGTACCGCACCTTCGGATCGGCCGCCAGCGCGCGCTCGACCACCGACGAAAAGGCCGGGGGCACATCCGGCCGCACGTCGAGGAGCGGTGTCAGGCGATGCTGCGCGTGCGCCACCACCAGGTCCTGCAACGTCGCCGCCTCGATCGGATACCGGCCCGTCACAAGGTAGTACAGCAGCACGCCGACGCTGTAGAGATCGCACGCCGGTGTGGCCGCGTGACCCAGCAGGCGCTCGGGGGCCATGTAGAGCGGCGTGCCCGCCACGTTCCCTGGATGCGACAGCGCGGGACTCCCGAGATCCCGGCCCGCCCCGAAGTCCATGAGGACGATGCGGCCGCCGGCCTCGCGCATCACGTTCTGCGCCTTCACGTCGCGATGGACGAGGCCGATCGCGTGCACCGCGCCGAGCGCGTGGCACAGGCTCGTCCCCACGATCGCGGCCTCCTCGGCGCTCATCGGGCCGTCGGTGGCGACGATGTCGGCCAGCGTTCGCCCGGCGACGAGCTCCATCCAGACGCCGACCCGGTGCCCCAGTTGCAGCGCGCCGTGCACCGTCACGATGTTCGGATGCCGCAGGCGGGCGAGCAGCCGCCCCTCTTCGAGCACCGCCGCCGCCACCGTCGGCGAGTCGTCGTCGAGATCCACGACCTTCAGCGCGACCTGGCGGGCGAGGGTCGGTTCCCACGCCCGATAGACCCGTCCAAAGGCGCCGCGTCCCAGCTCGCCGAGCAGCAGCAGCGTGCCGAAGGTGCCGAGCGTGTCGTCGAGACCAGGAGGGCTCGAGGGGGCGAAGCCCGGCGAGGTGAGCGTCACGTCGGGACGAGCGACACCGGAGCGGTCGTCGCCAGGGGGCGACGACCGTGGCGTCGGGGCGAACTCGCGCGGCGGACCATGCCCTCGCACGCGGACCTCTCGCAGCTCACACGCCGAACGCCAGCAGGCCGCGCCCGCGTGT
>JAHDVQ010000122.1 GCA_023384595.1 Vicinamibacteraceae bacterium
CCTACTTGCGTTTGAAGGCGAGGGTGAGCGGCACGTCCTTGTCGCCGCGTCGCACGACGAGCGTGGCCGTATCGCCCCAGGTCTTGCCGGCCATCACGATGTTCATCGTTTCGCGGTCGGGAACGGGCGTGCCGTCGAGCGAGACGAGATAGTCGCCCACGGCGACGCCCGCGCGCGCGGCGGGCGAGTCCTTCTCGACGATGATGACCTGGCGCAGGCCGGCCTTCGTGTCGGCACGCGTCGAGATGCCGGTGGACGGGAAGCGTGCCGCGTCCTCGTGAGCGACTCCCCAGACGATGTCGGCGTAGGTGGCCGAGACCTCGCCGATGGGGCCTGTGTCGTCGCGTGCGGGCACGGGCACGAGGGTGCGAATCTCCCCGTCGAACCAGCGGCGCGCCTGCCGTTCGATCCCGACGCCGTAGGCGACGTGGCCGGACCCGACGAGCACCACCATGATGGCCCCGGGCCCGCCGTGCTCTTCGAGAGCCTTCACGGCGTTCGACCCCATCGTGGCGTCCCACGTGGCCTGTGCGCTGAGCATCCCCTTCCAGGCGTCCGGCGACATGCCGCCGTGCATGGCGTCGCCTTCTGCGAAGGACGCCTTGAAGAACGTCATGTGGTCGTCGGACTCGACGTCGACCTCGGTGGGAATGTGCGCCGCTTCCTCGGGCGTGAGGTTGGCGAAGCCCTTGCGGCGGACGGCGGTGACGACGTCGCGGGGGGTGTTGACGGCGAACATCGGCAGCCGCTTCGAGCGGGCGTACAGGAAGATGTCGCGGTAGTACTCCCAGTGGTAGCCCCAGTGCTCGTACCAGCGGGCCGTCTTCACCCAGTCGGCTTCGGCCTCGGTGCCCGCGATCCAGCGGTCGAGCGCGGCCTGCTCGGTGTAGGGGAACATCTCGAGGCCGATGAGGACCTGGCGTCCGGCCTCGACGAGCGCCTGCACGACGCGCAGCTGGACGCGGTGCGCCTCGGTGCTGGTGTGGGTCTCGCCGACGAGCAGGAGCCGCGTGTTCTTCAGCCGCTCGGCGAGCTGGGCCGGCACGATGGGCTCGCCCGCGCGCGTATCGACGATGGTGTCGGTCGCGACGGGAACCGTCTTCTCGCGCCGCGCGGGGTCGCCGATCTTCAGCGTGTAGATGCGATCGGCGGCGGCCGCCGCGGTAGCAGTGGCAAACAGGGCGCCGGCGACGGCGAACGATAGTACACGGAGTAAGCGCATTGGATCCTCGTCGCGACAATCCTACCATCCGGCCCTCGCCGGTCGGGCTACAATACCCGCTCCTGACGCGACTTCGAGATGCCCTCGCTCCGCGCCGCCGGCGCCTCCTGCACGTGACCGACTTCCTCGTCAGCCTGCTCAGGGGCGGGCGTGCCGGGACGGCCGGGGGGCGGTCGCGCGTCGACCCGCGCCGCACGCGCCACACCCTGGCCGGCCACATCGAGGCGCATCCCGATTTCCTTTCGGCGCACGCGCCGGGCACGCGTTCGCTGATGGTGTATCTGCCGCCAGGGTACGAGACCGCCACCGATCGCCGCTACCCGGTGCTCTACTTCCAGGATGCGCAGAACCTCTTCGACGGCGCCCGCGCCTACGTGCCCGGCCAGGAGTGGATGCTCGACGAAACGGCCGAGCGGCTCATTCAGGCTGGCGACATCGAGCCCCTGATCATCGTCGGCATCGACCATGCGGGGGCGCAGCGGGTGGAGGAGTTCACCCCGAGCCACGACGAGACGCGCGGACAGGGAGGTGGCGCGGATCGGTATGGCCGGATGGTGGTCGAGGAGATCAAGCCGTTCATCGACGCCGTGTACCGGACCCGACCCGACCGGGCGATGCTCGGCGGGTCGTCGCTGGGGGGGTTGGTCAGCCTCTACCTGGGACTCCGCCATCCCGAGGTCTTCTCGGCGCTCGTCGCCGTGTCGCCCTCGGTGTGGTGGGATCGCCGCTTCATCGTCTCGTTCGTCGAGGAGCTGCCTTCGCCAACAGGGCAGCGCATCTGGCTCGATACGGGCACCGAGGAGGGCGGGACGAGTCTCGGTGACCTGCGCCGGCTTCGCGCCGCCTTCGAAGCGCGCGGATGGCGGCACGGGCACGATCTCCACTACCTCGAGGCCGAGGGCGCCGGCCACAGCGAGGCGGCGTGGGCCACGCGAGTCGAGCCGATCCTGCGCTGGCTGGTGCCCGCGACGCCGGCCGGACCGTCCGAGGCGTCCGCTATCCCTCCAGCAGCATCTGCCCCGGATCCTCGATCAGTTCCTTGACCTTCACGAGGAACTGCACCGCCTCCAGCCCGTCGACGATGCGGTGATCGTAGGTGAGGGCGAGGTACATCATGGGGCGCACCACGACCTGGCCGCCGATGGCCATCGGACGGTCGGCGATCTTGTGGAGCCCCAGAATGCCCACCTGCGGCGGATTGATGATGGGGGTGCTCAGGAGCGATCCGAAGACGCCGCCGTTGGTGATGGTGAAGGTCCCACCCTTCAGGTCGTCCATCGTGAGCGCACCCTCGTTGGCGCGCTTCGCGAAGTCGCGAATCCCCAGTTCCAGCTCCGCGAACGACATGCGGTCGGCGTCGCGCAGCACCGGAACGACCAGCCCCTGCGGGGCCCCGACGGCCACGCCGATGTCGTAGAAGTGCTTCAGCACCATCTCGTCGCCCTGGATCTCGGCGTTCAGACGCGGGAACACCTTGAGCGCGCCGACGCTGGCCTTGACGAAGAACGACGCGATGCCGAGGCTGACGCCGTGGCGCTTCTTGAACGCCTCCTTGTGGCGCTCGCGCAAGGCCATCACCGCCGTCATGTCGGCCTCGTTGAAGGTGGTGAGGAGCGCCGCCGCGCGCTGCGCCTCGACGAGGTTGCGGGCGATGGTGGCCCGCCGCTTCGACATGCGGACGCGCTCCTCGGTGCGGGCGCCGGCGGACGCGGCGGCGGCGGCGGGCTTCGGTGCCGGCGGCGCCGGGGCGGGCGTCCCCGTGCGGTCGCGGCCCGCGGCGGCTTCGACGTCGCGCTTGACGACGCGCCCGCCGGCGCCGCTGCCGGCCACCTGCGCGAGATCGACCTGCTGGTCGGCGGCCACCTTCTTTGCCGTGGGCGTCGCCTTCTGGCGCTCGCCTCCTCGTCCCTTCGCGGCCGCCGCGCCGGCCCGCGGCGCGGCCGTCTCCTCCGTCGTCATCGCCCCGCCCGGCGCCGCTGCCCGTGTCCCCTCGTCCCCGGCCTTCGCGGCGCCTCCGGCCGGCGGTTCGGCGCTCGCGCTGGTGTCGACCACGCCGAGCAGTTCGCCCACCTGCACGTCCTCGCCCTCCTGGCGCTTCACCTCGACGAGCACCCCGGCGTGCTCGGCGCCGACCTCGAGATCGATCTTCTCGGTCTCCAGCTCCACGAGAGGCTCGCCGGCCGACACGGGGTCGCCAGCCTTCTTCAGCCATCGCGCGACACGCGCCTCGACCACCGACTCGCCAAGCTGCGGGACAACGACGTTGCTGGTCACGATTCGCTCCGGGACAGTCAGGACTGCGCGCCCACGGGCACCGGGCTCGCGGCCGGCACGACACCGTAGGCCTCCTCGATGATCGCGCGCTGGTTGAGGGCGTGCCACGCGGCCGAGCCCTCCGAGGGGCTCGCGCTGCGCGGGCGCCCCACGTACGACAGCTGATAGCGGCCGCCCACCGCCTGCTCGAGCAGCGGGCGGACGAACTCCCAGGCACCCATGTTCGCCGGCTCTTCCTGCAGCCACACGATCTCGGCGGCCTCGGGATAGGCCGCGACGATCTTCGTGAGCTCCTCGACCGGGAACGGATAGAGCTGCTCAATCCGCACGAGCGCGACGTGGGACGAGGTCTCGCGATGCGGGCTCGACACGAGATCGACGTACACCTTGCCGCTGCAGAGGACGATGCGGCGCACAGCGCGCGCACGCGCGCGCGCCTCGGCGTCGTCGAGCACCGGCTCGAACCGCCCCTCGGCCAGCTCGCGCGGCGCCGAGGGCGTGAGCGGGTGCCGGAGCAGGCTCTTCGGCGTCAGCACGACGAGCGGGAGCGGATCCGACTCGAGCAGCAGCGCCTGCCGGCGCAGCAGGTGGAAGTACTGGGCCGCCGTCGTACAGTTGGCCAGCCGCAGGTTGATGTCGGCCGCCGCCTGCAGGAAGCGCTCGGGACGTGCGCTCGAGTGATCGGGGCCCTGTCCCTCGTATCCGTGGGGCAGCAGCAGCACGAGCGAGGGCGTGAGTCCCCACTTGGCGCGGCCCGACGTGAGGAACTCGTCGATCATCACCTGCGCGCCGTTGATGAAGTCGCCGTATTGCGCCTCCCAGATGACCAGCCGCGCCGGTTCCTGCACGTTGTAGCCAATCTCGAAACCGATCGTCGCGTTCTCGGTGAGCGGGCTGTTGTAGATCTCGAAGGCGGCCCGCGCCTGAGGAATCGACTGCAGCGGCACGTACTTGGCTCCGGTCTCGACGTCGCGGAACGCGGCGTGCCTGTGGCTGAAGGTGCCGCGCTCGACGTCCTCTCCCGTGAAGCGGACCGCGATGCCGTCCTCGAGCACCGACGCGAGCGCGAGTTCCTCGGCGGCCGCCCAGTCGACGGTCCGCTCGTCGTGTGACGCGAACATCGCGCGCCGGCGCTCGCGGCCCCGCTCGAGCTTCTTGTGTCCCTTGAAGCCCTGCGGGCGTTCGAGCAGCGCCTCGTTGAGCGCCTGCAGCCGCTCGAGCGGCACGGCCGTCTTCACCTGGCGGGCGAGTCCGGCCGCGGGCTCCTCCGGAATCGGCTCGACGAGGTCGCTGCCTGGCTCGAGCGCGGTGAGCGCGTCGTCGAGCACCTTCAGGCGGGCCTGCACCAGGGCGTCCACGCCCGGCTGGTCGATCCAGCCGCGCTCCCGGAGCACGCCGGCCCAGATCTCGCGCACCGTCGGGTGTGCGGCGATGCGCTGGTACATCAGCGGCTGCGTGAACGAGGGCTCATCGCCCTCGTTGTGACCGTGGCGCCGGTAGCCGATCAGGTCGATGAGGAAGTCGCGCTTGAACTTCGCGCGATACGCCCACGCCAGCCGCGCCACCTCGATGCAGGCCTCCGGATCGTCGGCATTCACGTGGACGATCGGGATCTTGAACCCCCGGGCCAGTCCGCTCGCATACGACGTGCTGTAGGACTCTTCGGGAAGCGCCGTGAATCCGAGCTGGTTGTTCGCGATGATGTGAATCGTGCCCCCGACGTCGTACCCGGCCAGCCGCGCCAGGTTCAGCGTTTCGGGGACCACGCCCTGCCCGGGGAACGCCGAGTCGCCGTGAATGAGAATGGGGAGCGTGAGATCGTGATCGACCACGGGCGGGCCGCCCGATGCCGTGCGCGTCGCTGCCGCTCGCGCCATCCCGGTGACGACCGGGTTGACGGCCTCGAGGTGGCTCGGGTTCGGTGCGATCGAGATGAGCACGTCGTGGCGGTCGGTCCCGCGCACCCGCACGCGCGCGCCGGCGTGATACTTCACGTCGCCGGTCCACCCGAGGTCGATGCGGTACGCCGTGCGCTTCTTCACCGGATCCTTGAACTCGGCGAGAATCTGCGCGTACGGCTTCTGCAGCACGTGCGCGAGCACGTTCAAGCGGCCGCGGTGGGCCATGCCCAGCATCACGTGGCGGATGCCCCGTTCGGCGGCATCGGCGACGACCTCGTCGAGGATCGGCACCATCATGTCGAGCCCTTCGATCGAGAACCGCGTCTTGCCCGGGAAGGCCCGGTGCAGGAAGCGCTCGAAGACCTCGACCTCGGTGATGCGCTCGAGCAGTTCGTGCGGGTCGATGGGGTCGATCGGCGGCCGGAACATCCCGCCTTCGGCGGCCTGGCGCAGCCACTCGCGCTCCTCGGGCACGAAGATGGCCGCGTAGTCGTAGCCCGTCGTCGAGCAGTAGACCCGCCGCAGCCGCTCCATGGCGTCGAGCGCGTTGGCCGCGCCGTGCGCGACGGACCCGCCGACCAGGCTCGCCGGCAGCCGCCGCAGGTCGTCGTCGGTGATGCCGTGGCTGGCAGGATCGAGCGACGGGTCGCCGATGGGCGGCTTGCCGAGCGGATCGATCTGCGCGGCCAGGTGCCCGTACTTGCGGATGCACTCCGCCAGGTTGACGGCCCCGATGACCGTGTGGAGGTCGACCGTGCCCATCGACCCGGTCGCGGCCCGTGGGGCCGGTTCGCGGCCGGCCGCCGACTCGGGCGGCGGAAGCGCGGCCAGCATGGCCCGGGTCTCGGGATCGACCGACGCGGGATCCTGCTGAAACCGCTCGTACAGCTCCGCGACGTACGCGGCGTTGACACCCTGGAATTCCTGCCAGCGGCTCATGACGGTAGTGGTGACCTCAAGTGCGTCCCGGCGAGGCTCCGACGCCTCGCTCCTGCAAAACCTCTATTGTACGCCGGCTGCCGGACGGCACCGGATCCGGGGCCGGGATCAGCCGGCCGACGCGCTGCGCACCGGGACCGGGACGGGGCGCCCCTCTTCGTCGACGCAGACCAGCACGACGACGGCCTCGGTCACCTTGACGCACTCGCCCTCGCCGCCGCCCCACCGCTCGGCCTCGACCGTGACCCGGACGGTAATGGACGTGCGGCCGATGCGCAGCGTCTCGGTGAAGAAGCTGACGATGTCGCCGAGGAACACGGGGGCGTGGAACTCCACCTCCTGCATCGCCTTGGTCACCACGCGCCGGGCGCCCGTCTTGCGGGCTTCCACGGCCGAGGCCAGGTCGATGTTCGAGAGGATGACGCCGCCGAAGATCGTGCCCATGGCGTTGGTGTCCTTGGGCAGGAGCAGCACTCTGATGGCGGGGAGACGGTCGCTCATGGCGTCCTGCTAGGGTAGCACCTCTCCCTCGGCCCGGAACGCACGTGAGTTGGGGCGCGATGCTCGACCGGGGCGAGGGGCGCTGGAACTAGGTCGTCCAGCGGGCGACCGGAATCGACAGCAGGATGTACCGGCGGCGCAGGGCGACGACGACCGCGACGTAGTCCATCTTCCGAATCTCGCCGGCGAGGAGCCGGCGGCGCAGCTGCCGCAGCTCGTAGCGGTACAGGTCGTTGAGGAACTCGCGCACCCGCGCCGGCGGCGTGTGCGGGAGGGGACGGACGCCGTGTCCGGCGAGCTCGTCGAGCACCTCCGCCCGGTATTGAAACGTCGACACGCGCCGTATACTCTCAGCCCATCCATGATCCCGCAACTTCCTCATCCGCGCCCGTCTGCCGCCGCCGTTCGCGCCGGCCTCCTGCTCGTCGCCCTCGCCGCCCCCGCGGTCGAGGCCCAGACGCCGCCGGCCCCGGCCGCGGCGGCGCCCGCCCCCGCGGTCCGTCTCAGCGAGTGGGAGAGCCGCGCCCTCGAGGTGCCTGCCAGCGACCGGTTCCTCGCCGCTCTCGAGCGCATGGCCGCGGAGCCGCACGTGGCCGGCCTGCCGGGAAGCCGCGCCGTGGCCGAGTACGCCCTCGAGGAACTGCGGGCCTACGGTCTCGACGCCCGCATCGAGGAGTTCGAGGCGCTCATGCCGCTGCCGGCCGAACGGCGCGTCGAGCTCGTCGCGCCGCGGGCCGTGACGCTCTCGCTCGAAGAGCCGCCGGTCGAGGGTGACCCCGACGCGTCCGACAACGGGCACGTGCCCACCTTCAACGCGTACTCGGCCGATGGCGACGTGACGGCCGATGTCGTCTACGTCAACTACGGCCGGCCGGAAGACTTCGACCGCCTCGCCGAACTGGGTATCGACGTGAAGGGCAAGATCGTGCTTGCGCGCTACGGGCAGTCGTGGCGCGGCATCAAGCCCAAGGTGGCAAGCGAACGCGGCGCCATCGGGTGCCTCATCTACTCGGACCCGCGCGACGACGGGTACTACCAGGGCCCTGTGTATCCCGAAGGGCCTTACCGTCCCGAGCACGGCGTACAGCGGGGGAGCGTGATGGACATGCCGGTTCACCCCGGCGATCCGCTCTCGCCCGGGTGGAGTTCTGTCGCCGGAGGGCGGCGCCTGGCGCGCGCCGAGGCGCAGACCATCCTGAAGATCCCGGTGCTTCCCATCTCGCACGGCGACGCCCTGCCGATTCTTCAGGCCCTTCGCGGCGAGGTCGTGCCCGACGAGTGGAAGGGCGCGCTGCCCGTCACCTACTACACCGGGCCGGGCCCGGCGCGCGTCCGGCTGCACGTGAGCTTCGACTGGCAGACGCGGCGGCTCTTCAACGTCGTGGCCACCATACCCGGCGCCCACGCTGCCGAGCAGTGGGTCGTCTACGGCAACCACCACGACGCGTGGAACAACGGCGCGAGCGATCCCGTGAGCGGCGCGGCCACGCTGCTCGAGACGGCGCGGGCCCTCGGGACGATCGTGAAGGCAGGATGGCAGCCGCGGCGCACCATCAAGCTCGCGCTGTGGGACGGCGAGGAGTGGGGTTTGCTGGGATCGACCGAGTGGGCCGAGCACCACGCCGATCACCTGCGCGAGCACGGGGTGGCGTACATCAACTCCGACAGCACCGGGCGCGGGTGGCTTGGCGCCGGTGGTTCGCACAGCCTGACGGCGCTCGTGAACGCGGCCGCCGCGAGCGTGGCCGATCCGCTCGGGCGCGGCACGGTGGCTGACGCGGCTCTCGCGCGGCGGAAACAGCAGGGACGCGACAACGCCGACGGGAATGTCATCCCGCTAGGCGCTCTCGGCTCCGGCTCCGACTACACCGCGTTTCTCGATCACCTGACGCTCGCCTCCCTGAACCTCGGCTTCGGCGGCGACGGCGGCGGCGGCGTGTACCACTCGCAGTACGACACGCCGGCCTGGTACCGCCGGTTCTCGGATGGGAAAGGACAGTTCAGCCCGGCGCTGGCACGGGTGATGACGCTGCTCGTCATGAGGCTGGCCGATGCCCCCGTCCTGCCCTTCAGGTTCACGCACCTTGCGGCCACCGTGGACCAGTACGCCGGCGAGGTGGAGAAGCTCGCCGGCGAGAAGGCGCCCGAGCGGGTGTCGTTGGCGCCGCTCAGGTCGGCCGTGGCCAGACTGCGTACGACGGCCGCCGCCGCCGACGCGGCCCTCGACGCGCTGGCGCCCCGGGATGGAACGGCGTCGTCCGATGCGCTGGCCCGCCTCAATGGGTTGCTCCTCGCCTCGGAGCGGCGGTGGCGGCACGAGGAAGGGCTGCCGGGCCGTCCGTGGTTCAAGCACCTGCTCTACGCCCCGGGGTTCTACACCGGGTATGGCGTCAAGACGCTGCCCGGGATCCGCGAGGGTCTCGAGCAGGGCCGCCTCGACGAGGCGGCGGCGTTCGTGGCGACCACCGCCGCGGCCGTCCAGGCCATGGCCGACCACCTGGAAGAAGTGACGGAGGTCGCAAAGGAGGCCGGGAGCGGGCGGTGAGAGGCCAGGCGCGCGCGGCGGGGCGCGCGGCGAGAGAATGGAGCGCACGGTGAACACGGCCGAAGCCCGCGATGCGCGGCTGGCGATGCGTCTCTCGCTCGTCGTGGGCGTGGCGATGCTGGCGGGCAAGGTCGGCGCGTACGTCCTGACAGGCTCGGCGGCCATCCTGTCGGATGCGGCCGAATCGGTCATCCACGTCGTGGCGGTGGCCTTCGCGGCCTTCGCCCTCTGGCTGAGCGCGCGGCCCCCCGATCGACGCTTCCCGTACGGCTATGAGCGCATCTCGTTCTTCTCGGCGGGGTTCGAGGGCGCGCTCATCATCATGGCCGCCATCTTCATCATCGTGGCCGCCGTCGAGAAGTGGCGGGCCGGGCTCGTGTTCGAGCGGCTGGGCACGGGGACCGTGGTGGTGGCGACGGCCTCGCTGCTCAACCTCGCGCTCGGCCTCTACCTGGTGCGAACCGGCCGGCGGACACAGTCGATCATCCTCGAGGCCAACGGCAAGCACGTCCTCACCGACAGCTGGACCAGCTTCGGCGTCATCGTCGGCCTGCTGCTGGTGCTGGCGACAGGGTGGCGCCCCTTCGACCCGCTGGTGGCCATGGCGGTGGCGGTGAACATCATCTGGTCGGGCGGCGGTCTGTTGCGGCGCTCCATCGCGGGCCTGCTCGACTACTCGGCGCCGGAACTGGACGAGCCGTTGCGCGGGGCGGCGACGGCGCTGGCTGCGGAGCTTGGCGTCACCCACCACCAGCTGCGGTTCCGTTACACAGGACGGCGCGCCCTCGCGGAAGTGCATCTCATCTTCGACTACGACACACCGGTGGGCGAGGCGCATCGTCTCGCGACCGCCTTCGAGCGGACGCTACCGGCGCGGGTCCCCTTCGACGTCGAGGTGGTCACGCATCTCGAGGCGTTCGAGGATCACGACGCCATCCACGCCGACGGTCACCGTCTCGTGCGCGGGAAGCCGTCGGAGCCATCGTCGGGGTCGCCCAAGCCGTAGGCCTCCGGCCGCAGACGCGCGGCCGTGCATCGGGCCATCAGAGGTCGAGATCCTGCGCCTCTTCGGCCCGGTCCATGATGAAGCGGAAACGCGCCGACGCATCCTTGCCCATCAGCTCGTTGATGACCCGGTCGGTCACGATGTGGTCGGTGATGTCGACCCGGAGCAGCCGGCGCGTCTTCGGGTTGAGCGTGGTCTCCCACAGCACCTTCGGCATCATCTCGCCGAGCCCCTTGAACCGCGTGATGTCGGGCGTCGCTCGCCCCCGGTGCTTGGTCAGGATGCGATCGCGGTCGGTGTCGTCCAGCGCCCAGTAGGTCTCCTTGCCGATATCGATCCGGTAGAGGGGCGGCTGGGCCAGGAACACCCGCCCCGCCGTGATGAGCTGCGGCATGTGGCGGTAGATGAAGGTCATGAGCAGCGTCGCGATGTGATGCCCGTCCGAGTCGGCATCGGCGAGAATGATGACCTTGCCGTAACGGAGCCGAGCCAGGTCGAAGTGCTTGCCCACGCCGCAGCCGAGGGCCGTGACCAGATCCGACAGTTCCTTGTTCTCGAGGACCTTGCTGATTGACGCACTCTCGGCGTTGAGCACCTTGCCGCGCAACGGCAGGATCGCCTGGCGCGTACGGTCGCGGCCCTGCTTCGCGGATCCGCCCGCGGAGTCGCCCTCGACGATGAAGAGTTCCGTCGTCGCGGGATTCGACGAGGAGCAGTCGCTCAGTTTTCCGGGCAGGTTCAGGCGCGAGGACGTCGCGGACTTGCGCGCCACCTCCTGCTGGGCGGCGCGGCTCGCCTCGCGGGCGCGCGCCGCGAGGATGATCCGCGCCACGATGGCCTCGGCCATCGAGATGTTGTTGTTCAGCCAGTGTTCGAGCGCGGGGCGCACCAGCCCGTCGACGGCCGACACCACCTCGGGGTTGTTCAGCCGGTCCTTGGTCTGACCCTGGAATTGCGGCTCGGCGACGAAGACGGAGACGAGACCGGTCAGTCCCTCGCGGATGTCCTCGGTCGTCAGCGAGACGCCCTTCGGCGTCAGGTTGTGCGTCTCGATGAAGTTGCGCACGGCCTTGCCGAGGCCCGCGCGAAGTCCGGCCTCGTGCGTGCCGCCCGAGGTGGTCGGGATGCCGTTGACATAGCTGCGAACGTGCTCGTCGGTCGACTCGGTCCACTGGAGCGCCAGATCGACCTTGACGCCGTTCTCGCGCTGGAGCACGAACGCCGCGTCGTGCGCCGGCCGCGCGCCACGCTGGGCGATGATCGCCCGCAGGTAGTCCGCGAGCCCTTCCTCGTGCTGGAAGACGTGCTTCTGTCCGGTGGTCTGGTCGTCGAACGAGAAGCGCACGCCGCGGTGAAGGTAGCTGGCCACCTCGAGCCGCTCGCGGATCAGCGCGGGGTCGAACTCGATCTTCGGGAAGATGACGGGGTCGGGGTGGAAGAAGACCGTCGTGCCCGTGCCGCGCGCCGATCCCTGCTTCTTCACGGGGCCCGCCGGGCGGCCCTGGGTGAAGCGTTGCTCCCACAGCGCGCCGTCGCGCTTGACGGTGACGACCAACTGCTTCGAGAGGGCGTTGACGACCGACGCGCCGACGCCGTGCAGCCCGCCGGCGGTCTTGTAGCTCCCGTGGTCGAACTTCCCGCCCGCGTGGAGGACGGTGAAGATGACCTCGAGGGCGCTCTGCCTGGTCTTGGGATGCACGTCGACGGGGATGCCGCGCCCGTCGTCGCTGATCGTGATCGCGGATCCGGCCTCGTGGAGGGTCACGCTGATGTTCGACGCGTGGCCGTTCATGGCCTCGTCGATGGCGTTGTCGAGGATCTCCCAGACGAGATGGTGGAGACCGGCCGATCCGACGCCGCCGATGTACATGCCGGGGCGCTTGCGGACCGGCTCGAGCCCCTCGAGCACGGTGATGTCTTTGGCGGTGTAGGTGGAGGCCATAGGGACGCGGTGTTGCCGGGGAAGGCAACACCGCATTCTACCAGCCGTCGAGGCCCGTAGCCCGTAGCCT
>JAHDVQ010000400.1 GCA_023384595.1 Vicinamibacteraceae bacterium
TCCGGCCGGTGTAACATACCAGTTTCCCTTGGCGCGGGCGGGCCCGACCGGTACCGTTCACGCGGGTGCTGCCCATGTCCCGGT
The DNA here is from genome assembly GCA_023384595.1 of Vicinamibacteraceae bacterium. GTDB lineage: Bacteria > Acidobacteriota > Vicinamibacteria > Vicinamibacterales > JAFNAJ01 > JAHDVQ01. Next base: position 85 of record JAHDVQ010000400.1, read on the forward strand.
CCCACGCCGCCCTTCGTGGCGATGTCATCCTCGTCGGCAGCGGCATTGCTGCCCTGCGCGCGGCGCTCGCCCTCGAGGGGCGCGCCGACGTGGTGATGCTCACCAAGAGCGGCGTCGAGGAGGGCAACACGCGGTGGGCCCAGGGCGGCATCGCGGCCGCGATGGGCCCCGGCGATTCGCTCGAGCTGCACGTGGCCGACACGCTCGCAGCGGGCGACGGGCTGTGCGACGAGGCGTCGGTGCGCGTGCTCGTGGAAGAAGGCGCGGCCGGCGTCCGTGAGCTCGCCGAGTGGGGGACCGCCTTCGACCGGAATCCTGACGGGTCGCTCGCGATGGGGCGGGAGGCCGCGCATTCGGTGCGCCGCGTGCTGCACGCGGCCGACGCGACGGGACGCGAAATCGCGCGCGCGCTCTGGGCGCGTGTCGCCGAGCGCGTGCGCCCCCTCGTCATCGAGCACGCCACGGCGACCGACCTCGTCGTCGAGGACGGGCGCGTGTCGGGCGTCGTCTACCGGGATGCCGACGGGGCGCGCCACACGGTGCACGCGCGGGCGGTCCTGCTCGCGACGGGCGGGGCGGGGCAGGTGTTCTCCGACACGACCAACCCCGCGGTGGCCGGCGGCGACGGCATCGCGATGGCGTGGCGGGCCGGGGCGCGGGTGAGCGACCTCGAGTTCGTGCAGTTCCATCCGACGGCGCTCGAACTCGCGGGCCAGCCGCGCTTCCTGCTGTCGGAAGCGCTGCGCGGCGAGGGGGCGTGGCTCGTGAACGGCGACGGCGAGCGGTTCATGACCCGCTACGAGCCGGCAGGCGAGCTTGCGCCGCGCGATCGCGTGACGCGCGCCATCCTGCGCGAGAAGCGGCGCACGGGCGGGCCGGTGTTCCTCTCGCTCGCACACCTCGACGCGGCGGCCGTGCGGGCGCGGTTTCCGACGATCGCCGAGACGATTGGGAAGGCCGGGCTCGACCTCGCCGTCGATCCGGTGCCCGTCGGCCCGGCGGCGCACTATGTGATGGGCGGCGTCGAGACCGACCTCGACGGCCGCACGTCGGTGCCGGGGCTGTATGCGGCGGGCGAGGTCGCGTGCACGCGCGTGCATGGCGCCAACCGGCTCGCGAGCAACTCGCTGCTCGAGGGGCTGGTGTTCGGCGCGCGCGCGGGACGTGTCATGCCCGAGTGGGTCGAGGCCACCGCGAGCGGCCGCGGCGCGCTGTGGGCCTTCGGCCTCACGGGGTCGGTGGTGCGCGATTCGCCGCCGCTGCCGGGGACGCCGGCGGTCGAGGCGCCGGCGACGCTCGCGGCGCTGCGCGAGATGACGTGGCAGCGCGTGGGGCCGCTGCGCACCTACGAGAGCCTGGCGACCGCCACGCGGGGCCTCGGCGCCCTGGTGGCACGCGTCGAGGCGGAGCGCCCGGCGCCCGACGCCGCCGAGGCGCTCGAGGTCGAAGCCCTGCGCAACGCCGCCATCGTCTCGTGGCTCATGGCGCGCGCGGCCTGGCGGCGCACCGAGAGCCGCGGCGGCCACTACCGCGACGACTGCCCGTCGCGCGACGACGAGCG
>JAHDVQ010000123.1:0-2695 GCA_023384595.1 Vicinamibacteraceae bacterium
TCGAACGCCCAGCCGTCGAGCGTCGCCTGCGGGAACACGGCCTCGGCGGCCTCGCCGGTGAACATCTTGAAGCCGCACTGCGTGTCCTCGATGCCGTCGAAGACGAGCAGCTTCACCGCGCGGTTGAAGGCGCGGCCGACGAGGTGTCGCCGGAGGGGTTCGCCGACGCGTCGCGCGCCGGGCAGTTCTCGGCTGCCGATGGCCACGTCGGTACCCGGGAGGACGGGCGGGAGGAAGCGCGCGATCTCGCGGATCGGCATCGAGAGGTCCGCGTCGCAGATGAACCGGTACTGCGCGCGCGCGGCCAGCATCCCCGCTCGTACGGCCCCGCCCTTGCCCCGGTGAGGTTCGCGCTGCAGCACGACACGCGGATCGCTCCGCGTCACGGCCTTCACCGCATCTGCCGTCGCGTCGGTCGAGCCATCGTCGACCACGCGGACTTCCCAGTCCCAGGGCGTCGAGGTGAGGTACGAGGTCACCTGGACGAGCGTGCCAGGCAGCCGTGCCGCCTCGTTGAAGGCGGGGATGACGACCGACAGGCTGACGCGCGTCGCGTCGGCGCGCGGCTCAGCGGTCATGCCGAACCTCCGAGAACCGCACGGCACACGCCGTGTAGCGTCCGGGCAGCAACAGCACCTCGCCGTAGCCGAGGGGCACGCCCGGCACGCTCGCGAGGCGGCGGGCGGCCTCCGCATCGGCGTCGCTCGTGCTGGTCTCCAACCGTGTGCGGTGGGCCGCCAGCGCCCGCTCCTTGAGCAGCAGGGGCCGTTCGCTCGCCGGGTCGAGAATCCATGCGGGCAGGTCATCCTCGCCGGGCTCGAGGTCCTGATAGCCCGCGTCACGGAAGTAATACAGGAAGCCCCAGGGACGGTCGGGCACCGCGGGAGCGTACACGCCGCGCGGTGCGCCCGCGGCCTGCACGTCGACGAGGCAACGTCCCATGTCGCGCAGGCGCTGATCGCCTTCGTCGAGACTCGCCACCGTCTGGCGGTAATGCGCCACGGGCATCGTCAGCAGCACGAGAGGCACGAGCAGCGGGCCCGTCACGAGCGCCCCGCGTCCGGCCAGCGTCAGCAGCAGGACCCCGGCAGCGATGGGGCGGCTGAGCGCCCCGACCCGCAGGACCCCCACGCCCAGCGGGAGTCGGATGGGTCCGTAGACCACGCGCACGAAGGCCGCGGCGAGCGCCGCCACGCCGAGACCGGTCATCAGGAGGCGCAGCATCGGCGGGCCCTCGGCGATGCGCCGGACCGGTCGCGAATGCGTGAGGCGGTCGACCAGGCGAGTGAGCAGGGAGCGGACGGGGCCGTTCGGGTCGACCAGCACCGCGACGAAGTAGCCGGCGGCCAGGGCCAGCGGCGGGAGGAACGGATAGAGGTAGTGATAGAGCTTCGAGCTGCCGAGCGAGATCGCCGCCAGCGGCACGACGATCCACAGGAGCACGAGCGTGCCGACGTCCCAGCGCGTCCGGATCGTCCGGATGGCGACGAGCAGCAGCCCCGCGAGGACGAGCACGAGGGTGCTGCCCCAGATTGGGGCCTCGTCGAGCATCACCCGCAGTTCAACGAAGTAGAAGGACCAGGGTTGCACGTGCGCCGGGTCGATGTACGACGTCATCCGCTGCACGACGTGTTCGCGAAGGATGATGCGCCAGAGGTCAGGGTCGCGCACGGCCTGGTAGACGAACCACGGTACGATGGCCGCGATGGCCACGAGCGCCGAGACGGCCCACGGTCCACGGTCGCGCCAGGCACGGCGACGCCACGCGGGAACGAGGAGGGCGGTGAGCATCAGCACGGCCGGGAGGAAGATGGCCGCCGCGAACTTCGTCATGAAGCCCAGCACGAACCACAGCCCGCAGGCAAGCGGGTGCCACCAGCGCCGCCAGCCCTCGTCGGTGCGCGCCCACCAGAGCGCGTGCGCCAGGCTCGCCGCGTACGCGAGCACGAGGGGCGCCTCCATGTTGGCGCTGCGCAACCCGTGCTCGAAGAGCAGTGGCCGGTGGAGGAACAGCACCAGGACGGCGATGAAGCCGCAGACGAAGCCGCCCGCCAGTCTGCCGATGGCGAACACGTAGAGGAAGGTGACGAGTCCGAAGACGGCGTCCCAGAACCGGTGCCCGAACTCGTCGTGGGGGATGAGACCCGCGCGCATGGAGAGCGCGACGATCCAGAACTTGAGCGGTGGTTTCTCGAGAAAGGTCACCGTGTCGGACGGGATCGACCGGGGGCTCAGCCAATCGCCGTTCTCGAGCATGCGATCGACGGCAAACGCGTAGATGGGCTCGTCGCCCTTGAGGTCGGCGTTGCCGAGTCCGTGGAAGAGGGGAAGGCCGAAGAGCGCGACGACCAGCAACGCGGCCGCCGCGCGGGCGAGCGCCGCGCGGCCGCCTGGCAGATCAGTCGGTGCCATGCAGTCTACAATAGTGCACGACCATACCTACGAAACTGGAGCGTAGTCGGATCGCAACCCGGCCGGAACGAGCGGGGATGACTGGCGGAGGCAAGGTGGATCGACGTGCCACGGCAGAGGCCGGTCCGCAGCCGGACGCGCCTGAAGAGGCGGCGTTCTCGGATGCGCCGGACAGGATTGTGCCGTCGGCTGACGCGCACGCCTCAGCCGAATCGCACGCCGCGGAGGACGCGGCCGCCGGGGACGCGGCCGAGGTGAGCCTCGTCTGGCCGCCGCCCGAAGA
>JAHDVQ010000123.1:2795-4237 GCA_023384595.1 Vicinamibacteraceae bacterium
GGCGGGCAGCGAGACGACCTACGTCTTCGACCTGAACGTCCCCGCGGCGCCCGTGGCGGGCTCACCGGCGGCGGGCACCGGCGCGCTCGAAATCGTCTCGGATCCCGCAGGGGCGGGCGTGGTCGTCGAGGGCCGGCCGCGTGGCAGGACGCCGCTGACGCTCACGGGGCTCGGCCCGGGCATTCACGAGGTCCTCGTCAGTCAGGGCGGGCGCTCGCGTCTCGAGCGGGCCACCGTGACCGCCGGGCGAACGGCCACGCTGTCGGTGTCGTTCGGCGCACCGGCCACGGCGGCTGCCGCCGGGGCTTCATCCCCCGAGCGAGGCTCGCTGAGCGTGCGCGCGCCAATTGCCCTCCAGGTCAGCATCGGCTCGCGCGTCATCGGCTCCAGCGCGCGGCGCATCTCCATGCCGGCCGGGCGGCACACGGTGGAGTTGGTCAACGACGCGGTGGGCTTCCGGACGACCGAGCAGGTCGAGATCGCGGCCGGTCGGAACACGGCGCTCGACGTGACCGTGCCCGAGGGCCGCGTGAACGTCAACGCGACGCCCTGGGCCACCGTGTGGATCGGCGATCGCCGCCTTGGCGACACGCCGTTGGCGAACATCGCGCTGCCGGCCGGTGAGTACGAATTCATCTTCCGCCATCCTGAACTCGGCGAGCGGCGCCACGTGGCCGTGGTCGGCCCTGGCCGGACGGCGCGCGTCGCGGTCGATCTGCGCCAATGATGCCTGCCGGCGCGCGGTTCGTCCGGGCCGTTGCCATCCTGGTGGCGTCGGCGCTGTCCGGGACCATCTCACTCGGGGCGCAGGGCGATCCCCTCGCGGACGCGCGCAGGTTGTACGAGGCGGCGGCGTACGAGGACGCGCTCTCGGCGCTGGCGCAGATTGCGCCCGACACGCTGGCCGTGCCGGTCGCACGCGACCTCCACGTGCTGCGGGCGTTGGCGCTGCTCGCGCTCGGGCGCGAGCCGGACGCACGCGAGGCGATCGAGCGCGCCGTCGAGGCGGATCCCCTGTTCGTGCTCGACGAGTCGGCGGCCGCGCCCCGCGTGCGCGACTTCTTCGCCGAGGTGCGGCGCGCGCACGTACCGGCGCTGATCAAGAATCGGTATGGCACGGCGCGCGCGGCGCTGGCCGCCAAGGCATACGCGCAGGCCGAGGCCGGCTTTGCGGCCGTCTGCACGCTCGTCGATGCGGTGCGGCCCACGATGGGAGAGGACGCGGCCGCGCTCGGTGAACTGCGCGATCTCGCGCAGGGCTTCCTCGACTTGAGCCGCGAGGCGCTCGGGGCCGAAGAGCGCCGGGCGGCGGAGGCGGCGGACGCGCGCACGGGGAACGCGGGCGAGGCAGGGGAGACGGCGAAGCCTGCGGAGACGGCCGCGCCGGGGACGTCCACGGTGGCGCCCGGGACGTCCGCAGTCCCGCCCGGGACGTCCGCAGT
>JAHDVQ010000123.1:4337-6701 GCA_023384595.1 Vicinamibacteraceae bacterium
CAGCGGCTCCCCGGGCTCGCGGCCGGGCAGATCTATCGCGGCGCCATCGAGATCGACATCGACACAAACGGGATGGTCTCGGCCGTGCGTCTTGTGACCTCCATCCATCCGGTCTACGACGTGCGGCTGCTCGACGCCGCACGGCGATGGCGCTATCGGCCGGCGACGCGCAAGGGTGTGGCCGTGCCGTACACGCGCGTGGTGAACGTCGAGCTCGGGCCGCTCGAGTGACGTGAGTCGCGTGATGATGAGACCCGCGTGGCTCGTGGTCCGACAAGGCGGCTGGTTCCTGATCTCGGCGGCGGTCTTTGCGGTGCTGGTCACGTCGAACTCGGCGGGGTACCGGTTCGGCGTCTCCGACCAGGCTTTCTACATCCCCGCCATCCGCCGGGCGCTCACGCCCGGGTTGTTCCCCCGCGACGCCGCGCTCGTCGATGCGCAGTCGCGTCTGCTCGCGGCCGACCAGCTGATGGCGTGGACGGCCGCGGCGACGGGACTCGACCTGCCAGCGCTGTTTGCGCTCGGATACCTGCTGACCGTCGTGCTCTTTGCCGGCGGGACATGGCTCGTGGCGACGGCGCTCTACCGGACGCGGTGGGCCGGCGTGGCGCTGCTCGGGGCGCTCGCGTTCCGGCACCGCATCACGGGAACGGGCGTGAACACCTTCGAGGGCTACTTCCATCCGAGGACGCTGACCTTTGCGATTGGCCTGGTCGCGATTGGCGCCGTGCTGCGGCAGCGGTGGCTGCTCGCCGGCGCGCTCGTCGGGACCGGGTTCCTCGTGCATCCCACCACCGCGCTCTGGTTCGCGCTGTGGGTGGGCACGGCGGTGTTCGTCAGCGTGCCGCGGCTGCGGCGCCCGGCCCTGACGCTTGCGGCGGGCGGAGCGGGCGTGGCCGTGTGGATGGTGGTGAGCGGGCCGCTGGCCGGGTCGCTGACGACGATGGATGCCGAGTGGATGGCGGCGCTGGCGTCGAAGGACTACCTGTTTCCGTCGGACTGGAGTCTGGAGACGTGGGCCGTGAACGCCCTGGCTCCGGTCGTGCTGGGCGCGCTCTTCCTGGTGCGCCGGCGCGCCGGGCTCGTCACCCGCGAGGAAGCGGCCGTCGTCGCCGGCTGTGGCGCGTTGTTCCTGCTGTTTCTCGTGGTCCTGCCGCTCATCGAGGCGCGGGTGGCGCTGGCCGTGCAACTGCAGGTGTCGCGAGTGCTGTGGCCGGTGGAGTTCCTGGCGACGGCGTATCTGGTGTGGGCACTCTGTGAGTGGGCGCCGCGAGGAAGATCAGCCCGGGGCGGGCCCGAGGTGGCAAAAAATGAAAATACTCCCGACCCCGTGTCGAGTTTCCGTCGCCCGGCCGCAGTGGCGATCGCGTTGCTGATCGCGGCGGGGGTGCGTGGCTACCACGTGCTCGAGGTGGAGCACAATCGGCCGCTCGTGAGCCGCGAGCTGCCCGACACGGCGTGGCTCGAGACGGGCGAGTGGGCCGAGTCGCACACGCCGCTCGACGCGCACTTCTTGATGGACCAGGGACACGCCTGGCGCTATGGCGTCAGCTTCCGCGTGGCCGGCGAACGCGACGTGCTCCTCGAGCACGTCAAGGACTCGGCCATGGGGCTCTATTCGCGCGCCGTCGCCCTGCGCGTGCTCGAGCGCGATCGCGCCATCGGCGACTTCAGCCGCCTGACGCCGGAGCGCGTGGTGCAGCTGGCCGAGCGCTACGACCTCGACTACCTCGTGGCCGACCGGACCTTTCCGTTTCCCGTCGCGTTTCGGAGCGGCACCTTCCGCGTGTACTCAATCGGCGAAACCGCCCGGCGCTAGGCCGGTTCAGAGGCCGGGCGACCAGTACGCGCCGCGCTGCTTCGCGGAAGGTTCGGCCTCCGTCGGCCATGGCTCTCCGCGCTCGACGGCCTCGGCTGCCGCGAGGCGCGTCTCGGTCTCGCGTGCGAGCACCGGATCGTGAGGCGTCGTGCCGTTCTGGCGCAGGGTCTCCTGGAACGTGCGGACCGCGGCCACCATGGGCACGACGCGCCGCCGCACATTGGCGCGGACGCGTTCGGCGCGCTCCTCGAACCGTTCGGCCGTCTGGCTGATGGCGTGCTCGACGCGCTCGGTCTGCGTCGCGACCTGCGACGTCAGCCGCTGCACGTCCTCCACGACGGCCTGCGCCTTCTGCGCGAGCGGCGCCAGACGCTGCTCGTCGAACACGTCGAAGCGCGCCGACAGCGTGCGATAGGCCCTGAAGCCGACGACCAGGGCCGCGATGAGCATCAGCAACTGCACGAGACTGACCCCGGCCATGATGCCGAGGAACAGGTTGGTGGTCTCGATGTTGGACATACTGCCTCCGGGATCCGTGGATCCAG
>JAHDVQ010000123.1:6801-9603 GCA_023384595.1 Vicinamibacteraceae bacterium
AACAGGTTGGTGGTCTCGATGTTGGACATACTGCCTCCGGGATCCGTGGATCCAGAGATCCTGAGGATCAATCCCGATGCCAACAGCGCCGCGACCGCCGCGGCTGCCCGCCGAACGAGTGTCTTCACCAAGACTACCGCGCGATCCGGCGGGACAGCCACGTTTTCGATCCGGTTTTCCCCCACGCCTCGACACGGCCAGACACCTGGCCCGACTGTAGCCTGCGGGGTCGGACGGGTGTAGGGGTTCGATACAGGCGGTGGGCGGTGGGCGGTGGGCGTCAGTACTCCACCCTCACCCGATATCCGAGCGTCGCCGACCCGCCCGCCGGCACCGGCACCGTGAAGCGCGCGGCCCACGCCGAGGTCTTCTCCCACGCGTGCGACGAACGGAGCATCTGCCACGTGCCGCCGATGGGTTCGTCGACCTGCACCTCGATCGCCGTCTCCTTGTGATTGCGCAGCACGACCTCGTGCTCCACCTCGAAGATGTCCGGCGCGATCCGCTCGAACCCGGTCTGCCGCCGTTCCGCCACCACGTCGAAGGCGTGGCCGATCTTCACGGCGACCTCCTCGTCTTTCGGCGTGTGCTCGATCCGGTCCTCGCCGACAAACTGCAGGCTGCCCCGCGAGTCGGCCTGGTAGACGCGGACGACACCCGCCGGCAGCGGCTGTCCGAGGTTCGACGCCTGATCGTTGCGCAGCCGGTAGAACACCTGCACCGGGTCCTTGATGGGCGACCCCGGCGCGTGCCGGTTGTGGTAGTAGAACCGCTGACCGGTGACGACGTAGTGCTTGCGCACCGGGACGCCGGCGCCATTGAGCAACGCGACCTGCTTGGTCTCCTTGTTGGCGATCGTCGTGCGGCGCCCGAGCGTGTAGAGGTGGTACTCCGCGAACGCTTCCTGCCGCATGTCGGCGGCCTCGGCGGCCAGGCGCGCCTCGGCCATCATCGCCTGCGGCGAGGCCGACGGCTTGGGGGAGACGCGATTGAGGTCGCCCGCCACCAGTTGAAGCCGGGCCTGCTCGAACCTCGTGCCGCTGTTGTTCGTGAGCGTGACCCACCCGTCCAGATCCGCCGTCCCCTCGTCGCGGCCCACCGTGAGCACGTAGTCAGCCGACCAGGCGAGGCCGCCCGCCAGATACGACGCCTCGACGCGATGCGCGCCCGGCGTGCGCCGATCGAGCGTCCAGACGAGCGTCGGACGCACGAACAGATTGGCCGGCAGTTCCGGGAAGCGGAGGTGATCGGCGGCGAGGCCCGTGACGATCTCGTCGCCGATGCGCCAGACAGGGCCGCCGTTGTTCGACACGAGGCGCGCCGTGACGACCTCCTCGTGCGTCGTGCCGTTCTCGGCGCGGCGGCGCACGAGCGTCACGTCGCGGCCGACGTACTTGTCGAGGAGCTTCGCGGGTTCGAGCAAGTCGTACTGGTAGTTCTGCTCGAGGACGCGCACCGCGCCGGGGCTGTCCAACGTGCGGAAGTGCACCGTGGCCGGATTGACCGTGGCGGCGATGTCGCCAAAGTGCAGGTCGATGGGCCCGGTCGCGTCGAACGCCAGTTGCCGGACGTCGCGGACGAGCGCGATGTTCGAGTTGTAGACGGTGAGCGCGAGATCGATCTGGTCATCGAGCGTCGAGGTCATGGGCGGCGTCGCGTCGGCGGGCCCCGCGGCGACGACGGCGCGCACGGCGAGCACGCCGCCGGCACCCGAGGCCAGGAGGAGAGCGAGCAGAGGGAGTCTTCTGGCACCAGCACGCATGTGAGCCTCCGTGTCGTGGACCGGCCCGGCACTGAGGGGCCGTCGCTGCCCTTCGAACGGAGGACGCGTGCAGTTCTTGCAGAGGCGCGGGCGCTTTGCCTCGGCCACGATCGTAGATCGTAGGGTCCGGCTTAAGCCGGACCCTACGGCTCCAACCCCGATCCGAGCGCGCAAACCTCTACAGGGCCGTCCACGTCACGCCGTTGTCGCGGGTCTCGTAGCGGGTGCCGTCGACCGTCGTCAGCACGACACGGCCGGGCGGCACGACCAGGATGGCGACGATTTCAGTGGTGGTTGGCGAGGGCACGCGGACCCAGTCCCGGCCGTTGCCGGTCCTGAAGACGAGACCGTCGCGTCCCGCGACCCAGCAGACGCTGGCGGACTCGCACGCGCCCGCCCGCAGCGTGGCGGGCAACGGAAGCGGCACGGGCTGCCACGCGGACGGGGCGTCGAACCCGGCCGCGGCCTCGTTCGCGCTCTCGGGACGCGTCCACAAGCGGCCGGCGGCATCGATGCGGAAGCGTGGCGCGCCGGTGGAAGGGAGGTCGATGATCCGGCCCTCGGCCTGTGCCGCGAGCGTCACGGGGGCCGCGCTCGCTCGTGCGGCGGCCGCCGGGGGTCGTGCCTTCGCCGCTGGAGCGGCCACCTCCGTCACCGGGGCTCGCACCTCCGCCGGCTGGGCGGCCTCGGCCTTGGCCTCGCCGAGTTCCTGCTCCGTCGCGGCGGCGCCGGTGCCGGTGGCGGCTTGGCGACGGGCCTCCTCTCTGGGGGCCACGACGGCCTCATCGCGTGAAGCCGTGGCCTTCTCGCGACCTGCGGCCGCCGTGTCGCGACCTGCGGCCGCCGTGTCGTGACCTGCCGGTGCCGTGTCGCGACCTGTCGGTGCCGTGTCGTGATCTGCCGGGGCCGTGTCCCGCGCCGCCATCTCGAAGGACGGGGCCGGCGCGGGCGCGGGCCGCACGGCGAAATACAGGGCCGCGGCCACGGCCGCGGCTGGAAGCGGCAGCACCCACCGCCACCAGCCTCGTCCGAAGGCGGAC
>JAHDVQ010000123.1:9703-12082 GCA_023384595.1 Vicinamibacteraceae bacterium
GGCCGCGGCTGGAAGCGGCAGCACCCACCGCCACCAGCCTCGTCCGAAGGCGGACGCCCGCCCGCCGGGCGTCGTCTGGGGTTCGAGCAGTTCGCCGGGTACAGGTACGGTGGGCGTGGCCGCGGCCGGGAGCGGCGATGGCGCGACGGCGCCGGCGGCGAGGTCGTCGGTGGTGACGAGCACGGCCAGGATCGCCTGGCACCGCGCGCAGCGCGCCAGGTGCGGCTCGAGGGTCTCGCGCTCTCCGGCGTCGAGCTCGCGCGCCGCGTACAGCGCCAGCCGCTCCGCATCGGGACAGGCCTCGCCCGCGCCGGCACCCGCGTCCGGCCCCCTGAGCGCCGCGCGAAGCGGTCCGTCGAACTCGCGGTCGTGGCGTTCGTCGCTCATGACGTGGGCTCCGCCCTTCTCCCGTTGAACGAATCGACGGGCGGGATCTTGCGAGATGTCGAGACGCGTGGCGGGGCCGGGACGTCGGGCGCGGCGGGCTCTGCGCCGCCTGCACCCAGCAACGCGTCGAAGCCGAGGGCCGGGGCATCCATCGCGGCGTCGAGCGCCAGGGCGATGTCGGCCGGCCGCAAGCGATGACGCTCGGCGAGCGCGCGCTCGACCGCGGCGCGGATGTGGCGGCGCGTGCGCTCGAGCTGACGCGACACCGTCGATTCGTGTTCGTCCAGCAGACGCCCGATGGCCGCCAGCGTGAGGTCGTGGCGGTAGTAGAACGAGAGCCTCAGGCGGTCGCGCGGCACGAGGCGCTCGACCTCGTCGGCGACCTCACGGCAGAGGAGCGCCGCCAGGCGGGATCGATCCGGATCGACCGGCTCGATCGTGCCCGCCGCGGCGGCGACGGCCAGTTCCTGCCCCTCGCCGTTCGCCTCGATCGGCACCGAGTTCCGCCTCGCGCGGAGGGCATCGACGTGCCGCTGCGCGAGCACGGCGCGCAGCCACGTCGCGAGCGTGCTTCGGCCGTGGTAGTAACGAAGGAGCGTCCGCCGTTCACCCTCGCGCTCCGTCAGCCCGAAGAGGTCGGCGAACAGGGCGTCGGCAAGGTCGTCGGCCTCGGCGGGGCCGGCGATGGCGCCGGCGGCCCGCCGGAGGGGAGCGCGATAGGCCGCGACGAAGTGCTCCCAGGCCGCGTCGTGTCCGTTCGCGCACGCCGTCGCCAGCGCGAGGTCGGCCAGGTGCAGCCGTTCGAGGTACGACGTGACGACCGGCGCCGGCGGCATCGCCCCGCCGAAGCGGTGGCGCGTGCTGCGCGCCAGCGCCTCGGCGAACGCGTCAAAGGCAATGTCCCAGCGGCGGGCGCCGCTCGCGTCGTACAGCGCCTCGATCGCCCGTGCGGGGAGCGTGGCGAGGAGAGCCTCCGGCACCCCTGGATCTTCGCCTATTGGCGGGCTGGTGTCAGCGTGAGATTTCCGACGGCCTCGCCGCACGAGACGTTGCCCGTGCCGCCGGGAGCGAGCGGCACGTTGATGTAGTGGCAGCCGAACTCCTTCTGCCACGTCTCCTGCGTGGCCATGGAGGCCATCATCTCGGCCTGGACCTGTTCCATGAGCTTCTCCATCTTCTTCATGAACGCGTCGCGCTGCTTGTCGGACATCTTCATGAACTTCTGGGGATCGCTCATTTCGCGCCCGAGCTTCTCGTACTCGGCCATCGCGCCCGACGAGCCGCGATTCAGGCTGGCCGACACGGTCGTCGGCTGACGATCGGCGTCGAGCTGCATCATCATGCCGAGCGTCTCGAAGGCCTTCGGCTCCCCAGGTTTGAAGAACTCGACGCGGTAAGGCGCCTTGGCCTCGTTCTGCGTCACATCGAAGGCCTTGGCCTCAGGGCTCAGGACCACGGTCCAGCCGTTGCTGGCCGCGAAGCGGTGTTCGCGGGGCTGGCCGACGAAGGCGACCGACACCCGGTTCCAGGCGCCGCTCACCGGCGAGAACGCCCAGACCCGCACGAACCCCGGCAACGCGTCGGCGGGCGCGGCGATGGTGGCCGAGAAGGACCGCGCATCCTGCGTCTCGCCCGACACCGTCGCCGCGTCGCTCTCGACGAGGAACACCGTTCCCTCGACGAACTGGCCGGGCACCTTGATGGAAGCCGACTGGCCCGGGGCGAGCGAGGCCGCCTTCACCAGCCCGATTTCAGGGGTCGGGTACTTCGCGTAGAGGGCCTTCCGGTTCGCCGATCCAGCCAGCCCCTCGGCGCGCTGCGCCTCGGCCCACTGCCGCGAGAGTTCGCGGCGGCGCTCTTCGAACGCCCTCGTGTTGGCGACGAGCGCGGGGACCATTGCGGCGCAGGCCACAGCGGCCGTGGTGATCCACAGTAACGACGAACGACGCGACTTCGGCATGCCATCCTCCTCTGGGCGTTGGGCGTTGGGCG
>JAHDVQ010000401.1 GCA_023384595.1 Vicinamibacteraceae bacterium
GACCGGGCTCGAGGGCGATTTCGGTCACGAACCGGCCCCGGAATCGCCGGAGGTCGCGGAGAAGGGCCCTGATGGCGTGTCGCATGGGGCCCAGCGACAATTGGTCGGCTCTTTCGGCCAGACAGGCCAAGAAGGCATCGAGGCCGATGAGGTTGAGCACGCGGGTGAAGTTGTAGCACAGAGCCATCAAGCTCCATTCGCCACGCACCTTGTTGAAGCCGCGCACGAGGAAGTGCCGATAGCCGGCGCGGCACTTGAGCGTGCCGAACGGATGCTCGGCGAGGGCGGCGCGGCGACGCATCAACGGGCCGGCATCCTGCATCCGGGCGCGGTGGCGCTCGAGGACATCCTCGTGGACCCAGCGAAGAACTTCGCGGGTTCCGGATTTGGTGGTGATGCAGCGCGGCCGCAACGAACATGCGTCGCAGACCGGCTTGCGGCTCACATAGCGGACCTTGAGCCGGTCGCCGTCACCCTTGGGTATCTTCGTCGGCCATAGCGCCGCGCCGGCCGGGCAGCGGTAGACGTTCGCGTCGGGGTCGTAGACGAACTCCGCGTGGCTGAAGCAGCCCCGCGCCGCGAGACGCCCGGTACGCTCGACCGGCGGCACGTAGGCGACGATCCCGTCCTCCTCGCAGAGCTTCAGCGTGGCGCCGTTGGAATAGCCGGCGTCGGCCAGCACGGTCAGCGTCTCGCTCGCCAGCGCCTCCCGCGCGGCTTGCGCCATCGCGTGGAGCTGGCCCGTGTCGTTGCCGTCATTGACCACCTCACTCGCCACGATCAGCTTGTGCTTCTCGTCAACCGCGATCTGGACGTTGTATCCGGCGACCGTATGGCCCTTCTTGGACAAGAGCCGGGCATCGGCATCCGTCCGCGACACCTGCGTCTCGCCGCTCTGCGCAAGCCGGTCGAGATCGGCCTTCAGGTCCGCCCGCTTCGCCATCAGCTCCGCCATCTTCCGTCCAACGTCGCCGTTGCCGCCGGAGCCGCAGTCGTCCCCTCCCGGAGGGCTCGCCTCCGCGGCGTCGGTGGCCTCCAGGGCGGCGCCGTAAGCCTCGATGTCGCGCTCGATCGCCGCCAGCTCGGCCGCAAGCCGCTTGCGCGTCGCGATGCTCCCCTTGCTGGCATTGCCGTCGAAGAACGCGCCGTCGATCGCAACCAGCGTGCCGCCCACGAGGCCCAGTTCGCGGGCGAGCAGCACGAAACTGCGGTTCGCCGCCTTGAGCGCCGCCCAGTTGTCCTTGCGGAAATTGGCGATCGTCCGATAGCCGGGCGTCAGCCCCTTCAACAGCCAGATCAGCTCGAGATTGCGCTGCGCCTCCTGCTCCAGCCGGCGCGACGAGCGCACCCGGTTGATGTAGCCGTACAGATAAAGCTTCAACAGGTCCGCCGGATCATAAGCCGGCTGACCCGCACCGTTGCCCCGAAACAAGGCGTGCCGGAAACCGAGCTTCCCCAGATCGAGCGCTTCGACATACGCCTCGATCGCCCGCACCGGATTGTCCGCTCCGACATAGTCCTCCACCCGCGGCGGCAGAAGACTCGGCTGCTCCCGGCTCACGCCGGCCTTGAACGTGCGATTCGTCATGCGACGAATCATACCTCAGCCCGGACCATCGA
>JAHDVQ010000402.1 GCA_023384595.1 Vicinamibacteraceae bacterium
ACGAGCCAGGCGATGAGCGTCCACGCGTGGCCGGGCGCGGGATTCAACGGGTACGTCATCCAGACGTCGCCCTTCGTGGCGGCCTCGGCGGCCGCCGGCTGTCCGTACAGCGCCAGGCCGCCGACGATGAGCGTCCATGCGCCGCCAAAGGCCGAGCTGAGGATGATGACGTAGCGCTGGAGCGACACCGAGGCCAGCGCTCCCGCCACGCACGCCGCAACAATGGCCAGCGCGTGCGGCTCTCCCTGGAAGAAGTGCCGCCAGGCCACGTGCACGAGCAACGCCGCCAGCGCCGCGCCTGCGAAAGCGACGCCGATGAAGTAGGCGAAGTAGAGCACCGCCGCGCCGATGGCCCCGCCCACGAGCGCCGTCACCAGCGTGGCCGTCGTCTCGACCGGCGCCACGATCGACGTGGCGGCCAGCGCGCCGAGGATGAACCCGTAAATCCCCAGGACGATCCGGAAGATGCGATAGCCCAGGAAGCACGCCAGCAGGCCGCCAGCGACGAAGATGATGGCGGCCGGGACCTGGTAGGACGCAGGCAGCATAGGGGGGGATTATACCGGCCGGGGGTGGTTCCGGCACTTGCCAAAGTCCTCGAGCGCGGTACTTAATCGCACCCGAGCCCCCATGACCGTCAGCCCCGGCCTGCCACGACGACGCCTCTCGCTGCTGGGCGTCGCTTCGGCCATCGCCGGGCTCGTGCTCTTCGCCCTCACGCTGTACGAGACGGGCACCACCCCGGTCGTCGAGGGCATCCGCCGCGTCGGCGCGGGGTTCGTCGTCGTCGTCGTGCTCGCGGGCCTGCGCTTCCTGGTGCGCGCGTGGGCGTGGGTGCTCTGCACCGACGCGGGCGCGGGGCGGCTGACGCTCGCCGACACGATGCCGGCGCTGCTCGCGGGCGACGCGCTCGGCAACCTGACGCCGCTCGGACTGTTTGCGAGCGAGCCGGCCAAGGCCGCCTTCGTGCGGCATCGCGTGTCGCTCATGCACGGCCTGGCGGGCGTCGCGCTCGAGAACCTGTTCTACACCTTCAGCGTGGCCGTTGTGATCGCGGCCGGCACGGCCGCGCTCCTCTTCCTCTTCGACGTCCCGCCGGTGCTCCGCCAGGCGAGTCTGCTCGCCCTCGCGATGGTGGTGGCCGTCGTGGTCGCGGGGACCATCGTGCTGGCGTGGCAGGTCAAGGTCGTGAGCCGCACGCTGTCGTGGCTCGAGCGGCGGCGCGTCGGCCCCGCGTGGCTGCACGCGCGTCTCGAGAAGGTGCGTGCGCTCGAGGACACCATCTACGGGTTCACGGGACGCCACGCGGCGCGCCTGCCGGGCATCTTCACCCTCGAGGCCGCATTTCACGTGCTCGGCGTCGCCGAGGTCTGGTTCGTGCTGTGGCTGCTGGTCGATTCGTCCGCGGTCACCTGGCTCTCGACGTTCGTGCTCGAGTCGGTGAACCGCACCATCACGGTCGTCTTCAAGTTCGTGCCCTTGCGGCTCGGCGTGGACGAGGTCGGCACGGAACTCCTCACGCGCACACTCGGACTCCCCGTGGGTCTCGGCGTCACGATGGCCATCGTGCGCAAGGCGCGGATGCTGTTCTGGGCGGGCGTCGGCGTCGCGAT
>JAHDVQ010000403.1 GCA_023384595.1 Vicinamibacteraceae bacterium
GATCCCCCGATCCCCGCTACACTGTCCTGACGGAGTCCATCCATGACATCACCCTTCGGTGCGTCGAGTACCGATGAGCAGGCGCGCGCAGCGGCCGCCCGGCGTGCCTCGACGTCGGCCTCGGCCGCCCTCCTGGATCTCGTGCGCGGCAAGACGTTCGACGACTTCCTCTTCCGGCCCAAGTACAGCGTCGTGGAGCGCCGCGACCCCGCGCACATCGACCTCGGCGCGCGCTTCTCGCGCCGCGTGATGCTGAAGCGGCCCCTGGTGGCCGCCAACATGGACACGGTGACCCGCGCGGCCATGGCCGTCGCGCTCGCGGAGGAAGGCGGGCTGGGCGTCATCGATCGCGGCTTCCGGCGCGGCGACATCGAGCCCCAGGTTCGCGAGGTCACCATCGTCAAGCGCACGCAGCACGGCGTGATCACCGCGCCCTACACCATCGAGCCGGGCGCTCCGGTGGCCGCCGCCGCCGAGCGGATGCGCACGTCGGGCGTGGGGACGCTGGTGGTCGTCGACCGCGAAGGCCGGCTCGCGGGGATGCTGACCGCGCGCGACCTCCGCTTCGTGGACGAGCGCGGACCGACGACGGTCGCCGGGCGCATGACGCCGCGCGACCGCCTCGTCGTGCACCGCGGCCCGATCGACGCGCTCGATGCCGAGCGCGTGATGCGGGAGCGGAAGATCAAGAAGCTGCCGCTCGTCGACGACCACGACGGGCTCGTCGGGTTGCTCACCGCCCGCGACCTCGTCAAGCAGCGCGAGCACCCGTTTGCCACGCGCGATGCGCAGGGACGGCTGCGCGTCGGGGCGGCCATCGGCGCGAAGGGCGATTACCTCGAGCGTGCCGCCGAGCTCATCGCGGCCGGCGCCGACGTCCTCGTCATCGACATCGCGCACGGGCATTCGGCGGTGATGGCGCGGGCCATCGAGGCGTTTCGCGCGCGGTTCGGCGACGTGGAGCTCGTCGCGGGCAACGTCGCGACGGCCGAGGGTGCGCGCTTCCTCGTCGAGCGGGGCGTCGACGCCATCAAGGTCGGGATCGGGCCCGGCGGAGGCTGCACGACACGGCTGCACACCAACTTCGGGGTGCCGCAGGTCGAAGCCCTCGTCGAGGGCAGGCTCGCCACCGACGGAGCGGTGCCGATCATCGCCGACGGCGGCGTGCGCCGCGACGGGGCGCTCGTGCAGGCGCTGGTCTTCGGCGGCGACACGGTGATGCTCGGGAGCGCCTTTGCCGGCACCGCCGAGACGCCGGGCGAGATCGTGCAGAAGCCGGTGCTGCTGCCCGAGGCCGGCAAGACGGTGAAGGTACCCTTCAAGGTGTTTCGCGGCATGGCCTCGCTGCAGGCCATCGTCGATCGGCTCGACGTCGAGGATGCGGAGGCCGCCGACGTCGAGGCGCTCGGCGCCGAAGGGCTCGAGGTGAGCGTTCCTGCGCGCGGCTCGGTGCGCGTCATCGTGCACGACATGCTGAAGCACCTCTGCTCGGCCATCAGCTACGGCGGCGCGTCGAGCCTCGCCGACCTGCAGCAGCGGGTCATGGCCGCCCCCGGCGACTACGTGATCGCACTCAGCGACGCCGCCCGGCGCGAGTCGTTCGATCGGTGA
>JAHDVQ010000404.1 GCA_023384595.1 Vicinamibacteraceae bacterium
GGTCGTCGAAGCGCTCGACGCCGGCCGGCAGCACCACGCGCAGGCCACGCCCCGGACCCCGCCTCAGCCCGCGCGTTCGGCAGTACCCGTCGTAGGGAATCTCGTGGCCCTCACCATCGGCCTGCGCGGTCATGGTCTGACCCGCCGGGCCCGCGTTGGACGTCGGGTGTCGCCCGCCCGTTGTCGAGCGGCGGGCAATCTCGCGTCGCGAACAGTCGCACGCATAGACGGTCGTCACGCGCCGGAGCTCGTCGATGGCCTCGACGTAGCGTTCGGCATTGTCGCTCTGACGGTGAGGGTTCGGCCGCGGCGCGTCCGGGCCGAAATTCCCCTCGTCGGGCAGGAACCCCAGCCACGCGAGATCCTCGAGGATCGAGTGCTCGAACTCGGGCCGGCACCGCGCACGGTCGTGATCCTCGACGCGTAGCACGACCACCCCGCCTGTGGCGCGCGCAAGATCCCACACGTACACGGCGTTCAGCACGTGACCGAGGTGCAGGTGGCCGGTGGGCGAGGGTGCGAAACGGGTACGCACGAAAGGCAGGCGACAAAGGCGACAAAGGCGACAAAGGCGACAAAGGCTACAAAGGCTACAAAGGCTACAAAGGCTACAAAGGCTACAAAGGCTACAAAGGCGACGGAGGGTGTCACTCGCGCACGGTGCGCGTGAACGGCACGAACCGCACGGCGATCGTGCGCTCGGTGTGGATCTTGCCCTGGCGTTTGGTCGCGATGACGATGTCCTGCGCCCAGCTACCGACCGGGGCGACGAGACGGCCGCCTTCCGCGAGCTGGTCGAGCAGCGGCTGGGGGATCGACTCGGGCGCGGCCGTGAGCAGGATGCGATCGAATGGCGCGTGCTCGGGCCAGCCCGCGTACCCGTCGCCGTGGCGCACGTGGACGCGGCTGTAGCCGAGGGCGGTCAGCGTGTCGCGCGCGCGGTCGGCCAGGGCCTTCACGATCTCGATCGTGTAGACCTCGCCGGCCACCTCGGCGAGCACCGCCGCCTGGTAGCCCGAGCCGGTGCCGATCTCGAGGACGCGCTGGTCGCGGCGCACCTGCAGCAACTCGGTCATGTAGGCCACGATGTAGGGCTGCGAAATCGTCTGCCCGTGGCCGATGGTGAGCGGCGAATCGTCGTACGCGTAGTCGGCGAGGGTCGCGGGGACGAAGCGGTGCCGCGGCACGACGCGCATGGCACGCAGCACCGCCGGATCGGACACGCCGCGCGCCACGATCTGGCGCTCCACCATCGAGGCGCGGCGCCGGCTGTCGTCGGCGGTGGCGCCGGTGGGCTGCGGAACCTCGTTCATGGCCGCCGCCATCGTCAGGGCAAGGACGCCAATCGCCGAGGCCCGCACCAGCGCGCGCCGAGGTGTGGCACCCATGGGACCATTGTACTGGGCGTTGGGCGTTGGGCGTTGGGCGTTGGGCGTTGGGCGTTGGGCGGTGGGCGGTGGGCGGTGGGCGGTGGGCGGTGGGCGGTGGGCGGTGGGCGGTGGGCCTCGGGCCTTGGACCTTGGACCTTGGGCCTTGGGGCCCCCCGACCCCCCGGCCCCCCGGCCCCCCGGCCTTGGGCCCGGCCCTGGGCCGCCTGTAGCCTGTAGCCCG
>JAHDVQ010000124.1:0-1222 GCA_023384595.1 Vicinamibacteraceae bacterium
GGATCGTCGAGCATGTACGACCGGTCGGCGGCGAGCGCCAGCTCGAAGAGCGAGCCGACGAAGGCCGATCCCGGCTCGATGAGCGCGATGAGGCTCCGCGCCGTGAGGTCCAGCCGCTTCAGCGTGCGCTTCATGAAGAGGATGACCTCGCGCACGAACCAGTCGCCGGCGTGCGCCAGCAGCACTTCGTCGGCCGCCTTCACGAGATCTGGATCGCCCTCGGTGCGGATCACCAGCGTGCCGATGGCGGGCAGATTCAGCCGGGCGTGCAGGAGCACCGCGTCGATCTCGCGCCACACCCTGAGCGGCCAGAACGTCTCGCCGGCCGCGTGGATGGCCTCGAGATCCGCCGGCACGGGCGCCGCCGGGCCACGCACCGTGATCTCGCCCACGCGACGGTCGTGATCGACCGTGAGGGTCACGTGCGAGAATCGCGCGCCGTGCTCGTCGCAGGCGCCGTCGAGCGGGCCGAGCGCGATGCCTTTCGCGCCGGCGGGCCTGTCGGTCGTCGCGGCCAGCTCGCGCGCCCTCGCCATGACGGCCGTCTGGAACCGGCTGGTCGGCACGACCTTGTCCACGAGCCGCCACTCCACCGCGCGACGCCCGCGTACGCCCTCGACGAGCGTGCAGAAGTGGTCGGCGAGGTCGCGCCGCACCTTCCGCTTGTCGACGAGCCTCGTCAGGCCGCCGGTGCCCGGCAGCACGCCGAGCAGCGGCGCCTCGGGCAAGCTCACCGCCGCCGTCCCATCGTCCACGAGGTAGATCTCGTCGCAGGCCAGGGCCAGCTCGTAGCCGCCGCCGGCGCAGACGCCGTTGACGGCGCACAGGAACGTGATGCCCGAGTGCGCGCTCGCGTCCTCGATCGCCAGCCGCGTCTCGTTGGTGAACTTGCAGAAGTTCACCTTGAAGGCGTGGCTCGACCCGCCGAGCATGAAGATGTTGGCGCCGGCGCAGAAGATGCGCTCGCGCGCGCTCCTGATGACGACGGCGCCGACCTCGGGGTGCTCGAAGCGGAGGCGCGTGACGGCGTCGGCGAGCTCGATGTCCACGCCGAGGTCGTACGAGTTGAGCTTGAGCGCGTAGCCCGGCACGAGCCCGCCCTCCTCGTCGACGGCCATGTCGAGCACGGCCACGCGCCCGTCGAACGACAGGCGCCAATGGCGGTACCGGTCCGGGTGCGTCTCGCACCCGATCAGGGGTTGCGCGATGGATTGTGGCATTC
>JAHDVQ010000124.1:1322-4358 GCA_023384595.1 Vicinamibacteraceae bacterium
GCATGAGCTCGGGCAGTAAAATGGCGGCCCGTATGACCGCCGGCCACACCACCACACCTCGGGCTGCACGCCTGGCTCCGCTCGACGCGGTACGCGGTCTCACGATTCTCTGGATCACGCTTCTGCACTTCTACGTCGACACGAGGGGGGTCCCGCGCGCCGATGCCGGGCCCGGCGCGTTCTTCGCGGCCCTCGCCGGCTTCGACCCGGCTACGGCGTTCGCCGTAGCCGCCCGCGCCCTCATCGGGATCCCGGGGTTCCGCCTCGACGTGCTGCTCTTCGTGACGGGGCTGGTGCTCTCGCTGGGACGTCCGCTGCCGGCACGAGCCCTCTATCGACGCCGCGCGCGAGCCATCCTTCCCAACTACTGGCTGGGGAGCGTGGCGGCCCTCGCGCTCATCGCGATGCTGGCGTGGCTGCGGAGCGCGTGGATCGATGCACCGTTTCTCGCCCAACTGCACGAGGGGTCCGTCCTCGCGGGTGCCGGGTATCGGGTCGAATGGCTCGATCCGTTGCGGTCGCTGTCGGTCCTCGGCCGTCTCGAAAGCCCCCGGGCCATGCAGGTGGTCGCGCCCTCCCTCTGGTACGTCATCCTGCTGGTGCAGTTCTACCTGGTGTTTCCGCCGCTGCGGGCGATCATGGACCGGCTCGGTCCGTCGTGGTTTCTCGCCCTGGCGGCCGTCGTCACGTTCTCCGCGCGAGCCTTCGCCTTCGAGCACGCGCCGTTTGGCGCCTTCGACGCCAACCAGACCGTGGTGTCGTTCATTCCGTTCAGGCTGCTGGCGCCTGCTGCGGGTATGGTCGCCGCGCGCTGGGCGGAACGGATGCAGCCGCCTGCGCGTGCCACGGCGCTGGTCGCCGCATTCCCCTTTGCGCTGTTCGCGATCCTGGCCGCCACGTGGCTCAGCGTGCACATGAACAGGCCCGGCACGTGGCTCGGTGTCCTGGGTGCGCTCACGCCGCTGGCGCTGTCGCTGCCGGCGCTGTGGAACGTGGCAGCGCTCGCCGGACGCGTGGCGCCGCTGCAGGCGCTCCTCGTCTGGACGGGTCGCCACTCGTTGTCGCTGCTCGTCGTCCAGGACTTCCTGCGATTCGTGACCGGCACGTGGCTCGTCTTGTTCGGCCGGCATCCGGAGCTCACCTGGCCGCTCATGCCCGCCTACCTCGGTCTCGCCCTGTTGTTGACGCGATGGTGGCACCCCCTGCCCGAGGCTCTCGGCGATTGGCTCTGGAGGAACCGGGTCATCGGCGGATCGGCGGATCGGCCGATCGGCCGATCCACCGATCGGGGGCGGGTTCCGGCGGCATCGGACGCCGCCCCCTGGTGAGGTGTAGGGGCCGGCTTAAGCCGGCCCCTACGCCAAGGCCCAAGGCCCAAGGCCCAAGGCCTGCGTGATAGCATCACCTTGATGTCGACCGTCATTCCCGTCGCGGCGCTGAAGGCCCGCGCGCCCAAGCCCGAGTGGCTGAAGGTGAAGGCCCCCGGCTCGGACAACTACCTGCGGCTCAAGGGGTTGATGCGGGGCCTGAAGCTGAACACGGTGTGCGAGGAGGCGCGCTGTCCGAACATCGGCGAGTGCTGGCACCACGGCACGGCCACCTTCATGATCCTCGGCGACGTCTGCACGCGCGCGTGCGCCTACTGCGCCATCGCGCACGGGAAGCCGCCGGTGTACGACCTCGAGGAGCCCGCGCGGGTCGCGCACGCCGTCGAGACGCTCGAACTCAAATACGTCGTCATCACGTCGGTCGATCGCGACGACCTCGCCGACGGCGGGGCGTTCATTTTCGCCGAGACCATTCGCCAGATCCGGGCGCGGCGCGACGGCGTGCGCATCGAGGTGCTCATCCCCGACTTCCAGGGGAAGGCCGACCCGCTCCAGGCCGTGCTCGACGCGGGTCCCGACGTCCTGAACCACAACACCGAGACGGTCCCGCGCCTCTATCGCGTCGCGCGTTCCGGCGGCCGCTACCCGCGCACGCTGGAGCTGCTCGAGCGCGCGCGCACCTACGCCCCGCACATCCCGACCAAGTCGGGCATCATGGTGGGCCTCGGCGAGGAGTGGGACGAGATCCTGCAGGTGCTCCGCGACCTGCGAGGGGTGGGCGTCGAGATCCTGACCATCGGGCAGTACCTGCGTCCGACCGAGCAGCATCTCCCCATGGCGCGGTACTACACGCCCGCCGAGTTCGCCGAGTTGCGGCGGATCGCGCTCGACATGGGCTTCGGCCACGTGGAGTCCGGGCCGCTCGTGCGCTCGTCCTACCACGCCCACGAACAGGCCGATGCGTTCGCGGCCGCCCGCGGCTGACGCCTCCGCGGTGGTGCGCACGACCGCGACAATTCCCGCTCAGGACCTTCCAGGCGCTCGCGAGACCGCCGACACGCCGGCACGTCTCGAGGCGGTGTGGCGCGACGTCATCGCGTGCGAGGCCTGCCCGCGCCTCCGCGAATACTGCGAGCGCATCGCGCGCGAGAAGCGCGCCGCCTATCGCCACGAGACGTACTGGGCGCGGCCGGTCCCCGGGTTCGGCGATCCGCGTGCACGGCTGCTCGTGCTCGGCCTGGCGCCCGCCGCGCACGGCGCCAACCGCACGGGCCGCATGTTCACCGGCGACGGCGCCGGCGGCTCGGGCGACTTCCTCTTCAGCGCGATGCACCGCACGGGGTTCGCGAGCCAGCCCACGTCGCGGCATCGAGACGACGGGCTGACGCTGCGGGATGCCTTCGTGACGGCGCCGGTGCGGTGCGCGCCGCCCGACAACAAGCCGACACCGGACGAGCAGCGCACGTGCTTCGCGCACCTCGTCCGCGAGCTGGCGGCGCTCCCCGACATCCGCGTCGTCGTCGCGCTCGGCCGGATCGCGTCCGACACCTACTACCGCTGGCTCGCAGCACGAGGACTGCTCGTGCGGCCGCGCCCTCTGTTCGGCCACCTCCGCGTCTTCGAGCCTCCCGGCCGGCCCGATCTCCCGACGCTCGTCGAGTCGTACCACCCGAGCCGCCAGAACACGCAGACAGGGCGGCTCACGCCG
>JAHDVQ010000124.1:4458-11922 GCA_023384595.1 Vicinamibacteraceae bacterium
CGTCGAGTCGTACCACCCGAGCCGCCAGAACACGCAGACAGGGCGGCTCACGCCGCCGATGCTGGACGCCGTCTTCGTGGCGGCGCGGGAGCGGCTCGGCGCGCGCGTTCCGCGCGGTCGGCGGTAGCGACACAACGCTGCCGGCACTGGGCACTCGGCCCTGGGCACTCGGCCCACGGGCCGGACGCCGCTCCGGACGCCGCCGGATAGCCGGATGTCGGATGCCGGATGCCGGACACCGCCGGTAGCCGGATGCCGGTAGGCGGACCTATGCAAGCGTCAGATACCTCACCCCGTGCCCCGACCACGCCAGGAACCTCTCGAAGTCCTCGCGGGCGAGGACGAGCGTCGCGGTGTTGACGTTCGGGTGGAACGCGACACGCTCGGCCTCGCGCAGGGCGGCATCGATGACGACGCGGACGCGGTGGTCGCGGTCGTTGATCAGGCCAAACGGGGAGACGGCGCCTGGCGTGAGCCCGAGGTGGGCCAGCAGCCGCTCGGGCGAGCCGAAGCTGAGGCGGTCGTCGCCCACCAGGCCTGCCAGCCGCTTCAGGTCCACCGGCGTCCGATGTCCGGCGACGACGAGGTAGTGGCGGTCGCCCTTCTTGTTGCGCAGGAAGAGGTTCTTGGCGTGGAAGGCGTCGATCGTGGCCCAGTGGGCCTCGGCCTCCTCCACGGTGGCGACCGGGGGATGATCGACGCGCTCATAGGCGATGCCGAGTTCGTCGAGCAGGCAGTAGACGGCGCGGTCGGGCATGGGGGAAGTGTAGCGGGATCGTGTGATCCCTGCCGGCGTTGGGCGTTGGGCGCTGGGCGTTGGCCGCCGATCCCCGATTACCTGTTCCGCGTCAGTTCGCGATATACTGACGCGTTATCGGATCCGACCTGCCAGCGCGACTGCCCGTTCCGCGTTCGCCGCAGCGGGCATTTCCCCTTGATGACCGCCCCCGCTTCTCCTGATTCGACGCGACCGGTCCACGAGTCGCTGGCGCGCGAGGTCTCGCGACGCCGGACCTTCGCCATCATTTCGCACCCCGACGCGGGAAAGACGACGCTCACCGAGAAGACGCTGCTCTATGCCGGGGCCATCGAGCTGGCCGGCGCCGTGCGCGGCCGGAAGAACCAGCGCGCCGCCGTCTCCGACTGGATGGACGTCGAGCGCGAGCGCGGCATCTCGATCACCTCGGCCGCCCTCGAGTTCGAGATCGACGGCCGCAGGCTGACGCTGCTCGACACGCCGGGCCACAAGGACTTCAGCGAGGACACCTACAGGACGCTCTTCGCCGTGGACAGCGTCGTGATGGTCATCGACGCGGCGAAGGGCATCGAGCCGCAGACGCGGAAGCTCTTCGAGGTGTGCCGCTCGCGCGACCTGCCGATCCTGACCTTCGTCAACAAGCTCGATCACCCCGCGCGGGATCCCCTGGAGCTGCTCGACGAGATCGAGCGCGTGCTCGGCATCCACGCGGTGCCGATGAACTGGCCGGTCGGCACCGGCGACCGCTTCAAGGGCGTGTACGACCTCCAGCAGCATGCGCTGCTCCTCTACGACCGCGTGCAGGGAGGGCAGCGCCGCGCGCCGGTGCACGTGGCCGGACTCGACGACCCGACGCTCGCCGACGAACTCGGCGTCGACGCGCACCTCGAGCTGCAGGAAGTGGCCGACATGCTCGCCGGGGCCGGCGCGCCGTTCGACCTCGAGGCCTACCGCGCCGCGCGCCAGACGCCGACCTTCTTCGGCAGCGCGCTCATGAACTTCGGCCTCGAGCCGTTCCTGCGCGCGCTCGTGGAGCTGGCGCCCTCGCCCGCCCCGCGGCCGACGACGACCGGCGCGCTCGTCGATCCCGCGTCGCCCGGCTTCAGCGGCTTCGTCTTCAAGATCCAGGCGAACATGAACCCGCGGCACCGCGATCGCATCGCGTTCCTGCGCGTGTGTTCGGGCGAGCTGACGAAGGACATGGTCGCGACCAACGCGCGCCTCGGCGGCACGGTGCGGCTCTCACGTCCCCACCGCTTCTTCGGGCGCGAGCGCGAGACGGTCGACGTGGCCTACGCCGGCGACGTCGTCGGCCTCGTGAACCCCGGGAAGTTCACCATCGGCGACACGCTGTATGCCGGCACGCCCGTGGAGTTCCCGCCGGTGCCGCGCTTTGCCGCCGAGCATTTCGGCGCGCTGCGGCTCGAGGGCACGCGGCACAAGCAGTTCGACGAGGGCGTGCGCCAGCTCGAGGAGGAAGGCCTCATGCAGGTCGTCTTCCCCCTCGCCGGCCGGCGCGAGCCCATCGTCGGCGTCGTCGGCGCGCTGCAGTTCGACGTCATCGAGGCGCGGATGCGCGCCGAGTACAACGTGCCCTGTCGAGTGGACCGCCTGCCCTACGCGCACGCGCGCTGGGTGGATGCCGGCGCCGACGGGCACGATCTGAAACTGCCCATGACGGGCGTCTTCCGTGCCGTGGATCGGCAGGAGACGCCGGTGCTGCTGTTCGAGTCGGATTGGGAGCTCCAGTACACCGAGCGTCAGAACCCGGGCATCAGTTTTCTCGCGCTGCACTGACGCAGCGCTTCGCACGCCCGCGCGAGCGGGCGCTCACAGCCGCTGGGCGCGTCCCAGCGCCCATGCCGGCAGAGGCCGGCCGGAAGGTCAGTCGTCTTGAATCCAACTGGGACCACCAAGGACTCCACCACCACACCCGCTTCGTCAACCCGTCGCCGGCGTCCGCGTCGCAAGCCGCGCAGGCCCGAGACCGGTGCCGCTGTCGTGCCCGCACGCCGTGCCCCGGAACCCGTGCCGGGCTTCGAGCTGGCCGCGCACGATCCGACGCCGGTCGACTTCGCCAGCCTCGACCTCGACGCGCGGCTCCTCGACGGCATCGAGGACCTCGGCTTCACGCGCACGACGCCCATCCAGGGCGCCGTCTTCCCGCTCGCCGTCGAGGGTCACGACCTCGTGGGCTGCGCTGCGACCGGCTCGGGAAAAACGGTGGGCTTCCTGTTGCCACTCCTCGAGCGCATCCTGCGCCGCCGCCGCGAGCAGCCCGACGTGCCCGCCGGCACCTCCGTCCTCATCCTCGCGCCGACGCGCGAGCTGGCCGTCCAGATCGAGGACGACTTCCAGGGGCTCTCCTACCACACCGGTCTCAGCAGCATCGCCGTCTACGGTGGGGTGGGGGCCGGCAGTCAGGACCGCGGCCTGCGCGGCAGCGCCGACATCGTCGTCGCCACGCCGGGGCGGCTGATGGATCACATGAACAGCGGCGCCCCGCAGTTCACGAACCTGCAGGCCCTGGTGCTCGACGAGGCCGACCGCATGCTCGACATGGGCTTCTGGCCCAGCGTGCGGCGCATCGTGTCGTCGCTCCCCGAGAATCGCCAGACGCTGCTCTTCTCGGCGACGATGTCGGACGAGGTGCTGCGGTCGGCGGCGCAGATCATGCGGAACCCGCGCCGTATCCAGATTGGCGAGACCGGCCTGTCGAAGACCATCACGCACCTCGGTCACGTGGTGCGGTCCGACGAGAAGGCCACGTGGCTGATGCGCTTCCTGCGCGAGACGCACGGGCGGAGTCTGGTGTTCGTGCGCACCAAGCGCGGGGCCGACCGGCTCGCGAGCCGGCTGCGCGCGGCGGGGGTGCGGTGCGCGGCGCTGCACGCCGACCGGACGCAGAAGGAGCGGAGCGCGGCGGTCGAGGCGTTCCGCACCAGCCGGCGCGCGACGCTCGTCGCGACCGACATCGCGGCGCGCGGCCTCGACATCGACCAGATCGATCACGTGGTGAACTACGAGGTGCCGACGGTGACCGACACCTACGTGCACCGCGTGGGGCGCACGGCGCGCGCGGGCGTGGCGGGCACGGCGGTGACGCTGGCGGCGCCCGACGAGCTGAAGGCGCTGCGGGCCATCGAGCGCGAGCTGGGGCTGGACATCGAGGTCACGGAGCCGGGAGACTCACGGTAAAAAAGGCGTCCGGCTTCCGGCCTCCGGCATCCGGCATCCGGCATCCGGCATCCGGAACTACTGACCTTCCTCCCGAAGCGCGCTCGCTACGTGGCGGCGAGAGGGTGGCGCCACCGCAGACCAGCAAAGCGCGCGAAGTCGCTGTCAGTCGTGACGAGCTCGCACCCGTGCTCGATGGCCAGCGCCGCGATGTAGGCATCCGCCACCAAGGGGCCCTTGATATCGCGACAGAGGCGAGCGAAGAGCTCCCAGTGCCGTCGACCCGGCGTGATGAGCGAGGCACGAGGCCACTCGACGAGACGCTGGCAGAAGGAGAGGGCCGTCTCCATCGGCGTCGCTGGATCGAAGATGCGCGGATTGGTCACTATGCGCAGGAATCCCGCGAGGATGACGTCCGACAGGCCGAACGGTTCATCCGAGTTCGTCAGCGCCTCGAGCCACGTCGCATAGCGCTCATGCTCGGGCGCGTCCTCGCGGTGCGCATAGATGAGGACGTTGACGTCCGGGAGCTGCATCGGCTACCTGCCGGACGCGAAGCGCTCAAGATCGTCGGCTTCGACGAGCGCCGACGTCTTATCGATGTTGTGCCGCGAGAAGTGCCCGCCCTTCCCAAACGTGACGAGCTCGAACACGTGCGGTGCTGTTGGCGTCCGCGGCGTGCGCACGAACAGCCGGACGGCCTGTTCCACGAGCTTGCTCACGGAGGTGCCTTGTTCGGCCGCGCGGCGCTTCAGCTGGGCAACCAGTCGCTCGTCCAAGCTGACTGTTGTGCGCATGATGCGCGATCATACCATGACTGCATCACTGCATCACGCCGGCCGATCGGTGTCGCGCGGCCTCCGGCATCAGACCTCCGACCTCCGGCATGCTCAGGCCAGAGGCCCCAGCCAGGACACCGCCGGTGGCCCCTCGACGTCGCTCAGGGCAACCGTGAGCGTAGTCGAACGGTGGCCGGATGTCGGAGGCCGGAAGCCGTAATTCACCGGCACGGTATGCACGTTGAGGAACGCCAGGTAGGTGTCGAAGATGCCCCGGTTCCCCTCCGCGACACGGAACTGACGCTGACTGGCCTCCGGCGTCCGGCATCCGACCTCCGGCCGCGTCGGGCCGCAGGTATGTAAGGCTCCGCCGAGGGCCACGAGCAACGCGAGTGTCTATTTCGCAACGAAGAGAGTCATCGACATTGGCCCCCGCGGACCGCGGGGGCGGTCGTGCCGCCGCCGCCCCTGGGCATCCCACCCTGCCGCCCGGACAAGGCCGGACGCCGGAGGCCGGATGCCTGTAGCCCAGACCAGGCCGGTCGCCGGACATCGGTAGCCGGATGCCTGCCTAGAGCGCCTGCATCGACGCCCGCGCGACCTCGACGCGCACCCGCTCGAGGAACCACGCCGCGTCGCACTCGCTGCGGAACACGTGCTGGTAGCCCGTGCACGTGCCGCTGCTCCACATCACCGCCACGGTGAGCACCGGCCCCTCGCGCCGCAGCATCCACCGGTACTCGCCGCCGGGCACCAGCCACTCGCACTCGCCGTAGCCGTCCGCGCCGAGCGCATCCTCGGCGGCGCCCACGAGCGCATCGCCCGCCGCCGGCGCGTCAGCCGCCCCCGCCATCACCTCCACATCGTCAGCGGAGAGATGGCAGACCAGGTGGCCGCGGTCATCGATGTCGAGGGTGAAGTCCATGGTGACACTCTCAGCTCATCGGCGGATCAGGGGATCAGGGGATCGGGGCTTGTCGAAAACCCGATGCCGCCGTGAGCCCGACTGACGAACGATGACTGATGACTGATCGCTGTTCACTGACTACCGACTCACAACTCACAACTCACCACTGCCCTACGCCCCGCGTTCCCCGCGGCTCATCATCAACCCGAAGGCGCCCAGCGCCAGGAACAGCAGCGAGTTCACGGCTACGCGGTACTGCACGGGCGTGGACGAGAACGCCACAAACAGGAACGCGACGCCAATCAGCATGATGAGCGCGTAGACCACGCGCATCACGGTGCGCGCGCGGCGGCGTGTGTCGGGAGTGTCGGCGCCGAACGCCCGCGAGAACCAGATGAGGCCTAGCGCCGCGATGACGTCGAGCACCGCGAAGAATCCCCAGAACATCCCCGCCGTGCCGGCCGCGTCGGCCGTGCCGACGACGGGGCGCATAACGCGGGTGTAGAGAAAGGCGCCGAGGCTCGAGCCGAGCAGCGAGCCGACCACGCCGTACAGGAACGCGTAGCCCATGTAGACGGCCTTGCGATCGGCGGGCGCGACTAGGCCAACGAAGCTGTAGTACTTCGGGTGCGCCGTCATCTCGCCAATCGAGAACACCGCGATGCCGGTGATGAAGATCCACGGGTTCTGCGACAGCGCGAGCAGCAGGAAGCCCACCGCCCCCAGCGCCATGCCCGTCACCATCGTCGGCAGCGGGGGCCACTTCTTGACGATGCGCGAGACGATGACCTGCAGCAGGATGATGGTGCCGGCGTTGATGACGGTGACGTGCTCGGCGTCGAAGACGAACTGCCAGTCGAGGCCGAGGGCGCCGAGCCACGAGGTGACCGCCGCGCTCACCGGCGACCGGTCGATGAAGTCGCGCAGGTACCAGAGCACCGACCCGAAGTTCTGGAAGTAGAGAATCCAGAACCCCGAGTAGACGACGATCATGAGCATGAAGCGCGAGTCGGCGAGGACCTCGGCGGCGCCCGACAGGACCTCGCCAATGGTCTTCGTGCTCTCGGGCCGCGGCGGATCCCTGTAGAGGAACACCGTCGGCAGCAGCATCAGGCCCGTGTAGGCCGCCGACGCGGCAAACACGTACTGCCACGAGAACCCCTTGAGGACACTCACCACCAGCGGTGCGAGGAACGCGCCGAGGTTGATCATCCAATAGTAGATGCCGAAGCCGAACGCCGAGTTCGACTCGTCGGTCGTCCGCGCGATGGTGCCCGAGATGATCGGCTTGAAGAGGCCCGAGCCGACGCCCATGACGAGCAGCGCCAGGAACACCATGGCGTAGGTCGAGGTGTAGCCCGCCGCGAAGTAGCCCGCCGAGAGCAGCGAGAAGGCCACCATGAGCATGCGCCGGTAGCCGTAGCGGTCGGCCAGCGCGCCGCCGAGAATCGGGATGACGTAGGTCGCCGCGTAGACGATGCTCTGGAGGAAGCCGACGCTGTCTTCGGTGAACCCCAGACCGCCCTCGGCCACTGAGCGCGTGAGGTAGACGGCCAGCACGGAGTTCATGCCGTAGTAGGCCGCCCGCTCGAAGAGCTCCATGACGTTGGCGACCCAGAAGGTCGCCGGGAAGCCGCGGCGTGAAGTGGTGGTGGACTGGTCAGTCATGCGGTCCTCGAAAACAGGCTGCGGGGGCTACATAGGCTGCGGAGGGGGCTACACAGGCTACATAGGCTACACGGCTCCCGGCTTCTGGGCTAGGTCACCGCCGGGGCCGCACGCCGGACGTCGGTAGCCGGATGGCGGATGCCTGCTAGAACTGGAAGTAAATGAACTCCGATCCT
>JAHDVQ010000405.1 GCA_023384595.1 Vicinamibacteraceae bacterium
GAACTGCTTCGCATCGGGCTCTCGCGCGGGGCCCGCGGGCCGGTCACGGACATCGTGACCACCGACGTGCGGCTCGACCGGCTCCCGGCGCTCACCACGTGGCCCGACGACGGCGGACCGTTCATCACGCTGCCCCTGGTCTACACCGAGCATCCCGCGCGCCCGGGACACAACCTCGGCATGTACCGGCTCCAGATCCATGACGCGCGCACTACCGGCATGCATTGGCAGATTGGCAAGGGCGGCGGCTTTCACTACGCCGTCGCCGAGGCGCGGGGCGAGGCGCTGCCCGCGACGGTCTTCCTGGGAGGGCCTCCGGCACTCATGCTGGCGGCCATCGCTCCGCTGCCCGAGAACGTGCCCGAACTGCTGCTGGCCTCTCTCATCGCCGGCGAGCGCCTGAAGCTGGTCGAAGGACACGGCCGGCATCCGTTGGTCGCCAACGCGGAATTCGCCCTGATGGGCCGGGTGCCGCCGCGCGTGCGCCGGCCGGAGGGCCCGTTCGGCGACCACTATGGCTACTACTCGCTGCGGCACGACTACCCGATCCTCGAGATCGATCGGATGGCGCATCGGCACGATGCGATCTTCCCGGCGACCGTGGTGGGGAAGCCTCGCCAGGAGGACTTCTACATCGGGGACCTGCTTCAGGAGCTGCTCTCGCCGCTCTTCCCGCTGGTGATGCCGAACATCGTCGAGCTGTGGTCGTACGGCGAGACGGGGTATCACTCGCTCGCCGCGGCAATCGTCCGGCAGCGCTACGCGCGCGAAGCGATGGCGTCGGCCTTCCGCATCCTGGGGGAAGGGCAGCTGTCGCTGACGAAGTTCGTGCTCGTCACCGACCAGCCGGTCGACCTGCGCGACATTCGCGAGACGCTGGCGCACGTGCTCGCGCGCACCAATCCGGAGACGGATCTCTTCGTGTTCTCGAACGTCTCGATGGACACGCTGGACTACACGGGTCCGAAGGTGAACGAGGGGTCGAAGGGCGTGTGGCTGGGGCTGGGCGACCCGGTCCGGACCCTGCCCGCCGCCTTCCGCGCGGCCGATCTGCCGGGCGAGGTGTCAGAGGTCCACGTGTTCTGCCCGGGGTGTGTTGTCGTCGGCGTGCCCCCCCATACGACGGCGCCCGACGTGGGCAGCCGCGTGGCGGCGCACCCGGCCTTCGCCGACTGGCCGCTGGTCGTGCTCTCCGACGACCCGCAGCGGGCGGTGGCCAGCCCGATGAACTTCCTGTGGACGACCTTCACCCGGTTCGAACCGGCGGCCGATATCGCTGCGGCGGGGACGCGGGTCGTGCGGCACCACCTCGCGTTCACGGCGCCCGTCGTCATCGACGCGCGGATGAAGCCGTGGTATCCGGCGGAGGTCAGCTGCGACCCCTCGACAGCGGCCCTGGTGACGGCCCGGTGGAAGGAGTACTTCCCGCAGGGGGGCGTGGAGATGGGCGACAGCGAGCGCGGCCACCTGGTGTAAGGTCGGGATCCTGACACGGGGTCGGGAGTATTTTCAGTTTCTGCGACCCCACGCCCAGAAAAGGAAAATAAAACCGACCCCCAACATGTCGAAAGAGCGGGTGTAAAGGTGGGCGCATGGCAGGCGGGC
>JAHDVQ010000406.1 GCA_023384595.1 Vicinamibacteraceae bacterium
TCATCGGCGGCGGCGCGAGCCTCGGCGGCATCATGGGCTCGTCGATCCTGCAGTTCGCCCAGCAGGTCGGCACGAACAACCTCCTGCTCGTGAGCGCGGCGATCCTCGCCGTCTGCATCTTCGTCGTCGCCGCCATCCTCCGCCAGCGCCGCGACGTCGAACTTTCGGATCTCGGCGCGGCGGCCGAGGAGAAGGGCGTGTCGGGCGGCGAGGCCTTCCGGCTGATTCGCGAGTCGAAGCACCTGCAGATCATCGCGCTCGTGATCGGCTTTGCGGCCATCGGCGCGCAGATCATCGAGCAGCAGCTGAACATGGCCGCCGAGGCGGCCCGCGGGCAGGAGAACACCGACGCGATCACGGCGCTGCTCGGCCAGGTGCAGCTCTACCTCTCGATCAGCGGGTTCGTCATCCAGGTCTGGCTCACGAGCAAGATCCAGCGGAACCTGGGCGTGGGCTTCGCGCTCCTCCTCCTGCCGGTCGCCCTCGGCTCGACCGGCCTCGTCATTCTCGCGACCGGCGCGCTCTGGGCGCCGATGATGGCGCGCGTGTTCGATACGTCGCTGCGGTACACGGTCGACAAGACGACGCGGGAGATCCTCTTCCTCCCGCTGCCGACCGACATCAAGTACCAGGCCAAGCCGTTCGTCGACGTCACCGTCGATCGCTTCGCCAAGGGGATCGGCGCGCTCATCACGCTCGTCCTCATCAAGGACTGGGGCCTGAACTTCGACTGGGTCCAGTTGTCGTACGCCAGCCTCGCGCTGATGGCCCTCTGGTTCGTCGCGGCGATTGCGGCCAAGCGGGGGTACCTGGCGGCGTTCCGCCGCAGCATCGAGCGGCGTGACGTGCGGGCGGCCGAGGTCAGGCTCGATGTGGCCGACCTCTCGACCGTCGAGACGCTCGTCGAGGAGCTCGCCAACCCCGACGAGCAGCGGGTGCTCTACGCGATCGACATCCTCGAGTCGCTGGAGAAGCGCAACCTGGTGACGCCGCTGCTGCTCTACCACGAGTCGCCGCGCGTGCGGGCCCGCGCGCTCGAGGCCATGGCCGAGGCCCGCCCCGAGATCGCCCGGCGCTGGCTGCCGAGCATCGAACGCATGCTCTCGGACCCCGACCGGCGCGTGCGCGCCGCCGCGGTGAGCGCGCTCTCGAACATCAACGAGGCGACCGTCTTCGACCTCGTCAGGCCACACCTCGACGACGACGACCCGCGCATCCAGTCGACCGCCGCCACGGTGCTCGCCCGAAGCGAGCGCGACGACGACGTCGACCGCGCCGAAGCCGCGCTGGCGCGGCTCGCCGCCGACTCGAGCGACGCCAACGCGGCAGCCAGGCGCGACGTCGCGGCCGCCATCGGGCAGATCGGGCGCGAGCGCTTCCACGTGCTGCTCATCCCCCTGCTCTACGACGCCGACCCCGGCGTCGCCGAGGAGGCGATGCGGAGCGTCCGGCGGCTCGGCACGTCGAGTTCCATCTTCGTGCCGACGCTCGTCTCGCTCCTCCGCAACCGCAGGCTCAAGGGCGCCGCGCGCGAGGTCCTCGTCGGCTACGGCGAACCCGTCGTCGACGCGCTCGCCCACTTCCTCGCCGATCCCGACGAG
>JAHDVQ010000125.1:0-6052 GCA_023384595.1 Vicinamibacteraceae bacterium
TTTGGTGCCTGGGCCATCGGGAGCGCCTGGGGCGAGGTCGACGATCGCGAGTCGATGCGCGCGTTGCACGCCGCGGCCGACGCCGGCGTGAACTTCTTCGACACGGCCGACGTGTACGGCGACGGCCGGAGCGAGCGGCTCATCGCGCAGCTTCGGCGCGAGCGGCCGGGCGAGACGCTCTGGGTGGCGACCAAGGCGGGACGCCGCATCCTCGAGCAGAAGCCCGAGGGGTACACACGCGAGCAGCTCGACGAGTGGGTGGGCCGCAGCCTGAAGAACCTCGAGGTGGACGCCATCGACCTGCTGCAGCTGCACTGCCCGCACACGCTGGCCTACGATCGGCCCGAGCTGTTCGGCCTGCTCGACGATCTGGTCGCCGACGGCCGGATCCGCTACTACGGCGTGAGCGTCCAGACCGTCGACGAGGCGCTTCGCGCGATGCGCCATCCCGGCGTCCAGAGCATTCAAGTCATCTTCAACGCCTTTCGCCAGAAGCCCATCGAGCAGCTGTTCCCCGCGGCGCTCGCCAATCACGTCGGCATCATCGCGCGCGTCCCGCTCGCGAGCGGACTGCTCACGGGCAAGTTCACGCGAACCTCCCGGTTCGCGCCCGACGACCACCGGCACTTCAACCGCGACGGCGCGGCGTTCGACAAGGGCGAGACCTTCTCGGGAGTGCCGTTCGAGGTGGGCCTGGCGGCGGCCGACGCACTCGCTCCGCTCGTACCCACGGGGGCCACGCTCGGGCAGTTCGCGCTGCGCTGGATCCTCATGCACGAGGCGGTGACCACGGCCATTCCGGGCGCGAAGAACCCCGGGCAAGCCTCGGACAACACCGCGGCAGCCGGGCTTCCGGACCTCGATCCCGAGACGATGGCGGCGGTGCGCGAGGTCTACGACCGGTTCATCCGCGAATACGTGCACGGGGCCTGGTGAGCGGCTACTCCTTCCCGCGCAGCGCCTGCTCGACGCCGGCCCGGAAGTACTCGCGCGCGACGCGCAGCGTGCGCGAGGTGTTGGCGGCCTTGCCGAGCCAGTTGGCGACCTTCTTCACGTCGGTGTCCGAGAGCGTCTTCGCCACCTGCTCGCGGACGACCTTGGCGTCGACCTTCCCGGGCCGCACGCGCTCGGAGAGGTCGACGAACACCTTGTCGTGCGACACGCGGTCGGCCTCTTCTTCGGCGAGGCTCGCCAGCGTCTCGGCGAACGCCTCGGCCTGACCCTGGCTCTGCACCTCGATGCCGAGCGTGTCGATGGCCGCCTTGGCCACGCGCGCATCGTCCTCCGCCAGCTCCGCGGCCACCTCGCGCAGCAGCACGGGGTGCTGCCGCAGCTTCACGAGCATCTCGTCGGTGACGAGCGCCTGGAGCGCAGCGCGCAGGCGACGGCGTTCGTCCATCGCTGCCGGTCTCGCATGCCGATGCACGCGCACGAGCGCCGCGGCCGTCCGCACGCGCAGCACGTCGTCGCGCGTGCTGCGGCTCATCGAGCCGGCCGTCTCGAGCAGCGACAGCGCCGTGCTGTAGGCCCGGCGCGCTTCCTCGATGCTCGCCCATGTGAGCTGCAACTGCAGCGCCTGGTCGATGGCACCGTCGGCACTCATGGCTTCGACGCCGCGCCGCGCGGCGGCGGCCGCCGCCTGCGGCTTGCCAAGGAACCGATGGGCCTCGACCTCGAGGGCGTAGAGGCGGCTGCGCGGCCGGCGCTCGGGGCGCTCGCCGAGCACCTCAAGCGCCTCGCGCGCGCGCCCCTGGCGCAGGTGCCGTTCGGCCGCCCGGGCCGCCTGCGCTTCCCACGCGTCCTGATCGGCCTCGGCACGCACCGACGCGTCGAGCGTCGCGCCCTGCTTCTCGCTCAGCCACAACCGCTCGCGAGACGCCAGCTCCTCGCCCGCGCCGCGCAGGTAGCGGCCGGCCCCATCGCGCCAGCGTCGCTCGAGCGTGGCGCGCGCCTGCCCGAGGCGAAGCCGGTGGTACAACTCCTCGGCCCGCGACACATCGTCATCGAATCGGGCGTAGTAGGTCACCGCGCGGCGGTCGATGCGGGCGACGACGGCCGGGTCCACGTGGTCGGTGAGATCCTCGAGCATCGTACGCCGCACGTCGGGCCGGTGCCTGAGGCTCCCGTCGCCGGCCGGCTCGACGAGCGCCGTCTCGCGCGCGAGCGCACCGAAGATCGAGGACTCGGATCGCGCCGCGAGGTCGAGACCGCAGGGCTCGGCGAGCACGTCACGAATGACGCCGGGGTCCAGCCGCCGCACGACGAGGCCTGGATACGCCACCTTGCGGACGTCTTCGTCGTGAATGTGGTAGAGCACGCGTCCATAGAGCAACGCCTGGATCTTCTCGGTCCTCAGCCGCGCGAAGAGCGACTCGCGTTCGCCCGCGCGTGTGAGGGCCTCGGAGCCGCCCTCGGCATGGATGACGCGAGCCGCCAGCTTCACACACATCGGGTTCGTGCTCACGAGCCGCAGCACCGTGCGCGCCTGCTCCTGCTCGACCGGCGGCGCGCCCAGCCGGGCCAGCTCGAGCTCGAGCAACTCCAGCGCGAAGGGTTCGTCGAGGGGCGCCAGGTCGATGGGCCGGTCGAATTGCGGCTGGCCGGCCGACAGCACCACGCCGTCCAGCGTCACCGTCCCGTCCTCGCCGACGGTCCAGGCCCCGGGCAGCGCGCGCCCGACGATGACGACGCGCAGAGCGGGCAGCCGCTCGGCGAGCCCCCGCAGCAGCGTCAGCGACGACTCGACGATTTCGCCCCCCATGAACTGCGCTTCCTCGAAGGTGTCGACGATGAAGAGCACGCGCGCGTCGGGGGTGGAGGCCAGGTGACGGGTGAGGAGCTCGCAGAAGCCGGCGAGGTGCCAGTCGAGCGGCTGGTTGGCGTTGAACGACTCGAGGTAGCGGCCCGCCTCGTGCCGGGCCATGGTGGACATGATTTCGTTCTCGAGCGACGCCACGGCGGACGGTTCGAGCCGAAGCTGATCCCGGAGCTGGGCCAGCGCGCCAAGCAGGAACGTCAGCGGGTACTCCGGACGGATGGCGGGCCGATCGATGTCGAGGTAGGCGAACGCGCCCCGTCCGGCCTCCACGTGATCGAGGATGGCGCGCGCCAGCAGCGTCGACTTCCCCATGCCGCCCGGACCGAACACCACGAGCGGCACCGCGCTGCCGGATCGCATGACGTAGTCGTGCAACTGCGCGAGCTGCGCTTCCCGGTTGACGAACCCGCCGGCCACGAGCCGCTCCATGGGCGCCAGCGCATCCGCCCGATCGAGCGCGTCGCGGACGGCCTGGCGGCCCGGCAGCGGGGCCACGATCCCTTCGAGCCAGTCGAGGACGGTGAGGAGGGCCGCGAGGTCGCCGCGCGTCAGCCGGGCGACGTCGAGGGCGTCGCCGGCGAGCACGGCCTCGAAGAGCCGCTGCACCGGCGTCGGCCGCCGGGTGGGATTGGCCGCGAGGGCCTTGCGCATCGCCTCGCGCGTGCGAAGCGCCGCGAGTGCGCTCCGTCGCGGCCCGAGTGCGAGCGACCAGATGCCCGGCTCGCCCGTGGCCGCCGGCTCCGACAGCGGAAGCAGCCGATCGAGCACGCGCGCCGTGGGTTCGACCACCGCGCGCCGTCCCGCCGGCGAGAGCGTCGCCGGATCGAAGACGTCGAGCACGGCGGCCGCCCGCACGTACGCGTCGGGGCTCCCCGCCGTGGCGATCTCTCCTCCGGCCGGCTCCGTCGTGTCGAGGAACAGGTCGAGGTCGTCGAGGGTCAGCGGCTGACGTCCCTCGCTCATGGGTGCACGCCCTGTCGGATCTTCTCGCCGGCCCGCTCGATGTTGACCGTGACCGCGAGCATGGCCGCCTTGACCGTGGCCGGCGGCGCGTCCTCTGCCAATGCGATGACCGGCGCGCACAGACGCGCGGCGAGCGCGTCCGCGAACCCCGGTGCCAGCGGCTGCTGGACGCTCGTGGCGAGCGCCTCCAGGTGCGCGCTCACGTCGGCCGTTGTCGGAAACTGCGCCTGCTCCTGCTCGACGTAGCGCAGCTCGGGGTCGCTGAGCGGATCGTTGTAGCCGAGGAGCACGACCCACAGATTCGGCGGCTTGGTCTCCTCGACGGCGAACGCCAGTGCGAAGGCCGTGTCGCGGATGGCCGGTTCGACGCGCTCGTCGTTCAGGTCGTCGATGACCAGCCAGTAGGGGGTGGCCAGTCCGGGGATCTTCCCCTTGAACCACGCGATGAGCGAGTCGATGCGCGCCAGCTGCGGATCGTCCGAGAGCGGCGGCAGATCCCGGAGCGGAAGGTCGAGCAGCAGGGCCACGTGCTCGACGAGGGAGCGGGGCGTGAACGGCCTCTTCGCGAGCTGGACGCGCTGGGGCCGTGCGCCGGCACGGCTGACGGCCAGATGACTGAGGTACTGCCAGGTGTAGGACTTGCCGCACGGCCGGGTCCCGCGCACGACGAGCACGTGCGACCCGCCAGCGGCGTGCAGGGCGAAGGTGCGCGCGGCCTCACGCAGGTCGCGGCGGTTCACGAAGGCCGCGCGGCCGATGAGCGTCGCGTCGATCGGGTCGTCGGTCGGCGAGAAGTAGGGCGGCGTCAGCAGCTCGGTGGCCACCGCGGCGATCGCGGCGTTCCCCCAGGTCTGCATGGCGCGGAGCAGCTCGCGCGTGCGCGGCGGCCGCAGTTGCTGCACGTGCACCAGCATCGCGTAGGCGCGTTCGTACAGGCTGCCGCCCGGAGCGATGGCGCCGAGGTCCAGCCCGATGTTCGACAACTGGATGGTGAGCGCATCGAGGGCCAGCTGCCGCTCGACTTCCCGCGAGAGGCGCACCACCTCGGCACCGGACAGCAGCACGCGAGCCTCCTCAGCCGAGCGTCACGTGCTCGGCCTGCCACACCGGCAGCAGCGCGGACACGGGGATGGCCTGGTTGTACGCAGGCGGGTCCTTGGGATCGCGGGCGTGGTGCAGGGCGACCAGCCGCAGGTCGGCATCGAGCACCGGAGAGCCCGACGAGCCGTCGCGGCTGTTGGCGTCGTACCGCAGGCGCGTACCGCCCGCGTTGAACGTCGTGATGGCGCCCACCGACAGGCGCAAGGGTTCGCCCTTCGGGTGCTGGAGGAGGAAGACCTGCTGGCCGGCCTGCAGCGTGGGAGGCGGCGACGGCACTGGAATCCAGCCGCGCGGCTCGGCCTTGACGTCGGGCGTGTCGCCGCCGACGGGCAGCTCGCCGACCTTCTCCGCGAGCCGGAGGATCGCGTAGTCGACCTCGTCTGGCGAGGGATCGCCGAGGTCCGGCTGTTCGTCGAACGCGCTCGGCGGTTTGGCGCTGACCAGCCACTGGCCCTGCGGTTCGAGGGCGACGCGTGTGAGCTTCTTCCGGTCGACCGTCTCGCCCCCGGCCCCCTCCTTGAAGTCGAACACGCAGGCCGTATCGCGCCATGAGGCGAGGCCGTTGGTGAGGCGGCGGATCACGTGCTCGTTGGTGAGTACGAGGTCGGGGCCGACGAGAAAGCCGGTTCCGCCCCCGCCGGGCACGTCCACCCAGCACACCCGGCCCTCGAGCGCGGCCATGGTCTCTCGGAACGCCGCCGGGTTGATGAACGTCGCGTGGGTCCGGACGATTTCTTCGAGCGTGCGCCCTGTCGCGTTGTCGAGGCGCGCGCCGGTCGCCGCGAGGCCGGTTTCGTCGGCGAGCGCCGCGAGCGCCGCGTTGCGAGGCCGGCGTTCGCGGGCCGCCGCCAGCAGATCGAGTAGCCAGTCGTGCATCCGCGCGTACTCGATGAGCGTGTGGACGCGAAACGGCAACGAGCCCTCGGTGGCGATGGCGGGAAACGCCTCGGGCGCGAAATAGTCCGAGACGAGCAGGGTCAGTTCCTGCTGGTCGAACGCCGCGAGGAGCGCCTGGCGCAGGCGCTGCTTCTGCGGACCCGAAGGGACCCAGACGGCCATGGCGGACCTCTTCCAGACGTGCTGCGGTGTGACGAGGGTGGCTCGAGTATAGGACCAGCCGGCGCCGCGTGCCAAGCCACGGCCCGCGGGGGCGGTGCGCGAAGGTGCGGC
>JAHDVQ010000125.1:6152-9646 GCA_023384595.1 Vicinamibacteraceae bacterium
CTCGCCCTCATGACGACGTCGCGTCTTCTTTCCGGCGACGCCGCCCACCCTCGAAAGTGGCGCTGGCGCTTCACCGTCCCGGTCGTGGTTGGCCTCGTCGGGATTGCCGGGGTGTTGTACTTCGTGCTCGCCCACGCGCCGCGCGTGCGCCAGCAGGCCCTCGAGCAGCTCGATCGGGAGCTGGCGCTGCGGGTCGACGACCTGCGCGACGTCATCGAGACGACATTGGCCGAGGACCGGGCCGACCTCGACACGGTGGCCGCATTTCCCTCGGCCATTGCCCTCGTGAGCAGCGCGCCCGCCGATCAGGAGGGCATCGGCGGGCCGCGGCACCTCGAGCGCATCTTCGAGAGCTTCGCGGCCCGTCAGGCGTTCGACCGGATCACCATCGTCGGCGCCGAAGGCGGAGTGCGCGTGGCGACGGGGACGGGACCCGTGCCCGCCTCCTGCCGCGAGCCCGGATTCGACGCGATTCGAACGGCCCGCAGCGTGGTGGTCCCGCACGTCGACACGGGTCAGCTGCGCGTGGCGGTAGCCGTGCCCATCGTCGACGAGGGAGGCCTCGCACGGGGAGCCGTCGTCGGCGAGTACCGGGCCGACCGGCGCCTGTGCCGGGGCCTGCTCGCCGCCGTGCACCAGGCCGACGGCATGACCGCCACGCTGTCGGCGCACGCCGGCGAACGCCGGCTCTACATCTGCGACCCGCACACCGCCGACGAGGCGCCGCACGACCCTTTCGTGACCGTGCTCGATTACGTCTCACCGGCTTCGCGGACCGCGGCGGGCGACCTTGGCAGCGCGCTGCGGCATCGCGACCACAACGGGCGGGTCACGTACGCGACGGGGGCGCGGCTGCGCAGCGAACCCTGGGACGTGGTCGCCAAGGTCCCTGCCCAGTCGGTCGACGCCGCGATTCGCGACGACCTGGCGCGCACCGCCGCGATGTGGACGGCCAGCTTTCTCGCGGTGGCCGCCATGGTGCTCGCATCGTGGCGCGAGCGTGAGCGGGCCCACCAGTTCGCCCGCGCCCGGGAGCGCGCCCGCCTCTCGCTCCTCATCGACTATGCCGCCGACCCCATCCTCGTGGTCGACGAGGACGGCCGCGTCCGCGAGTTCAACCGCCGCGCGCCGGAGTTCTACGGACGCGAGCCGCACGAGCTGATGGGCGGCGTCGTGGGCGGGCCGCACCGCCCGGAGCGGCGCGCGCGCCCGCGCCAGGGAGAGGCCGGCGCCGCCCTGGACGCCGACGCCATGCTGTACGAGACGACGCATGAGGCCGCCGGCGGCCGCGAGGTGCCCGTGCAGGTGAGCTCGCGCCGGGTCGAGCTCGACGGCGAGACGCTCTACGTCGCCGTGATCCGTGACATGACGGAGCAGCGGCGGCTGCAGGCGCAGTTCCTGCAGGCGCAGAAGATGGAAGGCATCGGCCGCCTCGCGGGAGGCGTCGCGCACGATTTCAACAACCTGCTCACGGCCATCATGGGGTATGCGGAGCTGCTCTCGACGGAGTTGCACGATCCGACGCTGCGCTCCTACACGGAGGAGATCACGAAGGCCGGGAGCCGCGCGAGCGCGCTGACGACGCAGTTGCTGGCCTTCGCGCGGCGCCAGGTCATCGAGCCGCGCGTCATCGACGTGAACGCCCTCGTGCACGACGCGCAGAAGATGCTGCAGCGCCTGGTCGGCGAGGACGTGGCGATCGAGACGGTGCTCGAGTCCGACGTCGGCGCGGTGCGCGCCGACGCCGGACAGCTGCAGCAGGTGCTCGTCAACCTGGTCGTCAACGCGCGCGACGCCATGCCCAGCGGCGGGACGGTGACCATCGAGACGCGGCGTGTCGTCGACGTGCCCAAGGGCGGCGACCTGGCGCGGACGACGGCCATCGACTTCGTCGAGATGGCCGTCACGGACACCGGCGAGGGCATGACGCCGGAGGTGCGCGCCCACCTGTTCGAGCCGTTCTTCACGACCAAGCCGCAGGGCAAGGGAA
Organism: Vicinamibacteraceae bacterium; assembly: GCA_023384595.1. Classification (GTDB taxonomy): domain Bacteria; phylum Acidobacteriota; class Vicinamibacteria; order Vicinamibacterales; family JAFNAJ01; genus JAHDVQ01. The sequence goes on from JAHDVQ010000125.1 coordinate 8,143, forward strand.
CCGGCCTCGGTCTGGCGACGTGCCACGGCATCGTGAGTCAGAGCGGCGGTCACATCGACGTGCAGAGCGAAGTGGGGAAGGGCACGTCGATCCGCGTGCGCCTGCCGCGCGCGTCGGGCGACACGGACCGCGGGCGCGACGAGCGTGCCGAGCCGCTGAGGGGCGGAGACGAGACGATTCTGGTGGTCGAGGACGAGGCCGCGGTGCGGCGACTGGCGGCGCTCAGCCTTGTCGCGCACGGCTACCGCGTGCTCGAGGCGAGTGACGGCCGCGACGCGATCGAACTGGCCGCCACCGAAGCCGCCGTGGACCTGCTGCTCACCGACGTGGTGATGCCCGGCATCGACGGCCGCGAACTCGCCGCGCGCCTGCGGGTGACGCGCCCGGGCCTCCGCGTGCTCTTCATGTCGGGCCACACCGAGGACGCCATCCTGCACCGGGGTGTGCTCGATGCCGGACTCGACTTCCTTCACAAGCCGTTCGCGCCCGAGCATCTCGCGCGCCGGGTCCGCGAGATTCTCGACAGGCCCGCCGCGGGACGGTCATCCGCCGGCGCGTAGAATGAATGGCGAGGACCCTGCCCATGGCGACGCTGTCAGGATTGCATCACGTGACCTGTATTGCCGGCGACCCCCAGGAGAACCTCACGTTCTATACGGGCGCGCTGGGCATGCGGCTGGTGAAGAAGAGCGTCAACCAGGACGCGCCCGATACCTACCACCTGTTCTTCGCCGACGCCGACGGGCACCCGGGCACCGACCTCACGTTCTTTCCCTGGCCCAACATGCCTGCCGCGCAGCCGGGAACGGGGCTCGCCAACGAGGTCGCCCTGGCCGTGCCCCCCGGCAGCCTCCCCTACTGGCGCGATCGTCTGGACGCGCACGGCGTGGCGGTGGTCGACGACATCGTGCGGCGCGACGAGCACGGACTGGCCTTCCGCGACCCGCACGGCCTGCCGCTCGTGCTCGTCGAGACGGCGGCGCCGCGTCTCTTCACGCCGTGGCGCAAGAGTCCCGTTCCGGCCGAGCGGCAGGTGCGCGGCCTGCACGCGGTGAGGCTGTGGGAGCGCCGTCTCGACTCCACGGCCCGCTTCCTCGTGGACGTGCTCGGCTTCCGCGAGCTCGGCGAACGCGACGGCTGGCACGCCTACGGCCTGGGCTCGGGCCGATCGGGTGAGTATCTCGAAGTGCAGGAGGTGGAGGGCGGACGCGTGGGCCGCTGGGGCACCGGCGGGGTCCACCACGTGGCGTGGCGCGTCGACGATACCACCGCCGCGCGGGCCGTGCGCGCGCGGGTGGCCGAGGCGGGACTTCGCCCCACCGACCTCATCGATCGCTTCTGGTTCACCTCGGTGTACTTCCGCGAGCCGGGAGGCACGCTCTTCGAGCTGGCCACCGACGGCCCTGGCTTCACGGCCGACGAGCCGCACGACTCGCTCGGTGAGACGCTCGTGCTGCCGCCGTGGCTCGAGCCGTACCGCGAGCGCATCGAAGCAGAGCTCATC
>JAHDVQ010000125.1:9746-11845 GCA_023384595.1 Vicinamibacteraceae bacterium
GGCCTCGTGCTCTTCATGCAGTGGCCGATGCTCAAGGGGTGGTACTACCGATCGCGTCCCGCTCCCCCGCCTCCTCCCTCGTTCGAGTGGCGGACAGACCTGGATGCCGCGCTCGCCGACGCGCGCGCGAGCGGACGCCTCGTGTTCGTGGACTTCCAGGCCGCATGGTGCCCCCCGTGCATCACGATGCAGCACGACGTGTGGCCCGACCCCGCCGTGGGCGAGGCGCTGGCGCGGGGCTTCGTGCCGGTGGCCATCGACGTCGATCGCGACCCGCACACATCGGGCCGCTACAAGGTGCGCGCCATCCCGACGCTCCTCGTCCTCGACGCCGACGGGGCGGTCCTCGACCGGGTGTCCTACCTCGGAACGTCGGGCCTGCTCAGACTGCTCGACGAGCACCGCCCAGGAGGCCCGGCGGGGCCGTGACGTCCTGCCGCGGTCCGGCGCTCGCTGCCTGAAGACGCGCGGGTGCCCTCCGCGCCGGGTCAGCGCGGGAGAGGCGGAAAGGCCGGCGGCGGCACCCGCCGCTTCGTCGCCTGCTCGAAGGCGTAGGCGAGGGCGAGCAGACGCGGCTCGCTGCAGCGGCCACCGGTGAAGCTCACGCCAAAGGGCGCGGCCGCCGCGTCGAAGTCCTCAGGCAGCGCCGGGGTCGGCGCGTTCGGCACGCGGCCGAACGGCACGATGACCGTCGGGTAGCCCGGCTTGGCAGCCACGGCCGCACCCATCGGTCCAGGAAAGAGCAGCGCGTCGAGACGATGGGCCGCGAGCGCGGCATCGAGTCCGCGCGTGGCCGTCAACTCGAGATCCTTCTTCCGATCGGCGTCGTAGCGCGCCCGATCGCGTTCGACGTCCATCTCGTCCGACACGTCGAGCAGCGACTGCCCATAGCGGATCGCGCCCGCACGGGTGTGCGTGATGTTCCAGATCCGCAGCGCGGAGAGCGAGGCGACGGGCGCGGCCTCGCCAAGCGTGGCGAGCCACGCGTTGAAGTCGCGCTTCATCCCGTACTTGAAGACCACCGAGCAGCCGGCGTCGCGGCCCTTGCCCTGGGCGCCGCCACACACCGTCCAGTTCAGCACGTTCCCGTCGCGGCTCTCGTCGACGACGCTCGGCAGGTCCGCCGGATCGACGATGACGGCGCCCTGCGCGCGCAGGACCGCGATGGCCTCGGCCATCACCGCCGCCTGGGCCTCGTTCAGCCCACCCCTCGGCTCCTTGGCCCCGCCCGCCTGGGTCTTCTCGTAGAAGAAGGCGCGCGGGATGCCGATGCGCGCGCCCGCGAGCGCCTTGCCGTCGAGCGCGGCGGTGTAGTCGCCGCCCGCCGGCCGCGGACACGCATCGGTGGCCGGATCGTGCGGATCCGGCGCCGTGCCTTCGAGAGCGCCGAGCAGGATGGCGGCGTCCGTCACCGTGCGCGCCATCGGCCCGGCCGTGTCCTGGTCGGCGGTAATCGGGATGATGCCGTAGCGGCTGATGCGTCCTACCGTGGGCTTGACCGCCACGAGCATCTGCTGATTCGACGGGCTCAGAATCGATCCCGAGGTCTCGGTGCCGACGCTCGCCGCCCAGAAGCTCGCCGCGGTGCCCCCGCCGCCGCTCGATCCGCCCGTGTTGAGCACCGGCCGTCCGTCGAAGGTCGCCTCGCGGGGATCGCGCCGCGGATCGTACGCGTTCATGGCGTAGCCGCCGACGGCGCTGTAGTTGTTCGGCATGGGCGTGGGCGCCCCCGCAATCCAGTTGGCCAGTTCCGTCATCGCGGTCTTCGCGATGATGACGGCGCCGGCCGCGCGCAGGTTAACGACGAGCGTCGCCTCGTAGGGAGGGACGAAGCCGGCGAAGGCCAGCGCCCCGCCCGTCGTGGGCATCGTGCGCGTGTGGACGTTGTCCTTCACCGCCACGGGAATGCCGTGCAGCGGGCCGCGGACGCGGCCCTCGGCCCGCTCGCGGTCGAGCGCGTCGGCCTCGGCCAGCGCGTGCGGGTTCACGGCGATCGCCGCGTTCAGCACGGACTCGTAGGTGGCGATTCGCGCCAGGTGCTGCATCACCAGCTCGCGCGAGGTGACCCGCCCGTCGCGCATCGCCGCCTGCATCTCGGG
>JAHDVQ010000407.1 GCA_023384595.1 Vicinamibacteraceae bacterium
TCGCTGCGCTATGCTCTGCCGGGGGTCGCCCGATGTCTTCACGTCGTGTCTCGCTGCTGATTGCTCTCGCGCTCGTCGTGGGCGCCCTCTCGTCACCTGCTCCGCGCGCGGAGACGCCGCCCGACCCGCCATTCCGCGATCCCGAGCTGCCCATCGAGCGGCGCATCGACGACCTCATCGGACGGCTCACGCTCGACGAGAAGGTGTCGCTGATGGTCGAGCGCGGCTCGCCAATCCCGCGTCTCGGCATCCCTGCCTTCCCCTGGTGGAACGAGGCGCTCCACGGCGTGGCGCGCGCGGGCCGGGCCACGGTCTTCCCGCAGGCCATTGGGCTCGCGGCGACGTGGGATCCCGCCCTCATGCAGCGCGTCGCGACCGCCATCTCCGACGAGGCGCGCGCGATGCACAACGACGCCGCGCGGCGCGGCAAACGCCATCTCTACCAGGGCCTCGTGTTCTGGTCGCCGAACATCAACATCGTCCGCGACCCGCGCTGGGGACGCGGGCACGAAACCTACGGCGAGGATCCCTTCCTGACCGGCGTGATGGGCGCCGCCTTCGTCAAGGGCATGCAGGGCGACGATGCGCGCCTGCTCAAGACCGTGGCGACCGCCAAGCACTTCGCGGTGCACAGCGGGCCCGAGCCGCTGCGCCATCGCTTCGACGCCGAGATCACTGACGCCGACCTGTGGGACACCTACCTGCCGGCGTTCCGGACGCTGGTCGTCGACGCGCAGGCCGCGTCGGTGATGTGCGCCTACAACGCCGTCAGCGGACTGCCGGCGTGTGGAAGTCCGGAGCTGCTCGACACCATCCTCCGCTCGCACTGGGGCTTCCGGGGCTACGTCGTGTCGGATTGCGGCGCCGTGCAGGACATCTACCTCGAGCACCGGGTGCGGAAGACCGCCGCGGAGGGAGCGGCCATGGCGCTTCGCGCGGGCACCGACCTCGAGTGCGGCAGCGGGTCGTGGGCGGCCGGCTCGCCCGATGCGTTTGCGAGCCTCACCGACGCGGTCGCGCAGGGGCTGGTGCGAGAGGCGGACATCGACCAGGCGCTCCGGCGCCTCCTTCACGCGCAGTTCCGCCTCGGCGTCTACGACCCGCCCGCCCGCGTGCCGTGGAGCGGCTACACCCGCGAGGCCATCGTCAACTCACCCGCGCACCGGGCGCTCGCGCTCGAAGCCGCGCGGAAGTCCATCGTGCTGCTCAAGAACGATGGCGCGGCGCTGCCGCTCCGGCGCGGACTCGGGACCATCGCCGTCATCGGCCCGAACGCCGCCGCCACCGAGGTGCTGAAAGGCAACTACAGCGGCACGGCGATCGATCCCGTGAGCGTCCTCGACGGCATCCGCGCCGCGGCCGGCTCGGCCACCCGCGTCGTACACGTCGAGGGCGGACCCCTCGCCGCCGGCGTGCGCCGGTTGCGACCGGTCCCGGCCTCGGCATTGTTCAACGGCAGCGGGAGCGCGCGGACGCCTGGATTGAGGGGCAGCTACTACGACGGGTTCTTCGAGGGCGCCCCGCTCTTCACGCGCGTCGATCCCGAGGTGCGCTTCGACTGGGCCGACGGTGCGCCCGACCCGCGCCTCGACGACGAC
>JAHDVQ010000408.1 GCA_023384595.1 Vicinamibacteraceae bacterium
CATCTCGAAACGGGGCGTCTTGCCGGCGACGGCGCGGACGTGCGTGGCGAGCGCCTGCGCGAGCGGCGTCGTCTCCGGCGAACCGGACGGGTGCCCTTCCTGGAACACCTCGACGTCCACCTTCACGCCCTCGCGCCGCGCCTCCTCGAACACAGCGAGCAGCGCCCGCCGCTCGGCCTCGAAGTCCTCCTCGGGGTTCATGCGGCGATCGACGGTGAACACGCAGCGGCCTGGGACCACGTTGAAGTTCGAGCCCGCCTGCACCTCGCCGCCAATGAGCATCAGCGAACGACGGGCGGCGTCCGGCTTCACGCGAAAGCGGGTGCGTCGGCGCCCGACGCGTCGCGCCAGCCGCTGGAGCCTGGAAACGAGGAGCACAGCGTTCTCGAACGCGTTCCGCCCCTGGTGCATCAACCCGACGTGCGCCTCGCGCCCGTGCACCGTCGCGCGCAGCGTGATGGCCCCGCGGTTCGCGTTCCAGATGACGCCGCTCGTAGGTTCCGGGGTCAGCATCCCGATCCCGTGCGTCCCCAGGCGCCTGCGGGCGGCCAGGAAGCGCGAGCCGCGCCGACCTCCCGTCTCCTCGTCGGGCACGAAGACGAGGGCGACGCGCCCGTCGAGCGGGACGCGCAGGCGCTGCAGCGCCACGGCGGCGTACAGCATGGACGCGAGACCGCCCTTCATGTCGGCGGTGCCGCGTCCGTACAGCGTGCTGCCCTCGAGCACGGGCCTGCACTGTCCCGGCGTCGTCTCGGGCACCACGTCGTAGTGACCGGAGAAGTAGAGCGTGCGGCGGCCGGTGCCGACGTGGCTCGTGACGATGGCCGCTCCCGAATCGTCGCGCGCGCCGCGGGGCGGACGATACGCGACGAGCTCGCACGGCAGGTCGAGCGCCCGCAGCCTCGACGCGATGAGCCGCACGCACTCGGCGTAGCCGCGGCCCGGCGGGTTCTCGGACGCGATCGACACCAGCTCGCTCGTGAACGCGACGATGTCGTCGCGCAGATCGCGAACACACGCGTCGAGGCCGGCAAAGGACATCACGTCGAGGATGGCACGCTCCGCCACAGGGCCAGCAGCGCCTCGTTGATGGGCGGGCCCGTGAACTGGATCTCGTGACCCGCGCCCTTCACCACCGCCCGGTCCGCGCCGATGCGGGCGGCGAGGTCGTCGCACATGGCGTCGAACCCCGCGCTGTGTCCGCCAGAGACGATCAGCTTCGGACACGCCACCCGCGCCAGCTCGTCGAACGGGAGTTCCGACTGCCACGCCGGCCGGCCGCGCCGCAACACGGGCACGAGGGAGATGGCCGATTCGATGAGCTCCGGAGTCAGGGTGTCGGGGTCGCTGCCCACCGCCGTCAGGAAGCGCACGGCCCAGTCGGCGTCCTGGAGGTCCTGCGCCCACACCCTGCGGACCTCCTCCACCAGGCTGCGCGCCGCGGGATGCTGTTGCCCTGGCGAGAACGCGGCGGGCTCGAGCAGCGTGAGCGAGAGGGTGGCGTCGGGACGCCGGGCGGCGGCAAACAGGACGCCGAGACCGCCGTAGGAGTGCCCGACGAGATGCGCCCCGCTTC
>JAHDVQ010000126.1:0-6398 GCA_023384595.1 Vicinamibacteraceae bacterium
GCCGGTAGCCTGATGCCTGTGTGGGGTGGTACGCCCGACAGGATTCGAACCTGTGACCTTCGGCTCCGGAGGCCGACGCTCTATCCAGCTGAGCTACGGGCGCACGCAGGGCGTGAATGGAGATTATACAGGGGATCAGGGGCTCAGTAACACCAGCGGCATCTTCAGTGGTCAACAAGCGGCGGCAGCAGATCCAGGATGCCGTCGACGATGGCCGTCTCGCCACAGCCGGGCTTTACCGGTGAATTGAGCACGGAAAAAATCTGATGCGCATACGACGCGTCGTCAGGGACGTAGCCCGCCCGTGACATCCCGTTGGCCCTCGTCGTCAGCATCGTCTTGGCGTAGGGCGATTCCTTCTTCAACCGCAGGCCAATCGCCGCGTAGGGTATCGCATTCACCTGCGCGATCGCCACGTCGCCCACCACCAGAACGCCCAGCCGCAGCTCGACCGGTTCGGCGTCCACGTATTCACCGGCCACACCGCTGCGTCCCACGTTGGTACGGCGGCGTCCCGGGCACGTCACCGACTTGCGGCTTCCGAAGATGCGGACGTCCGACAGCTCCCGTGAGTCGCCCCTCATGGCGTGAAGGACCGCTTCGCCCAGCATCTGCCCCATCGAGAGCACCATCTGCTTCTGCTGGTTCATCAGCGTGGCGACGGTGGGATTGCTCCGGTCCAGCCCCATGCCTCCCGGCGGCGGCATCGCGTTGCTGATGTCTTCGCCACGCTTGGCATAGTCTCTGATGCGGATCTCGCGCAGGTCGTACGTCTGCTGGAAGTAGATCGGATTCTGATCGCCGTGCGCCCCGAGCGAGAGCGCCGCGACCACGGTATCGTCGTGAGACTCCTCGATGTAACGGGAGGCCGCGCCTGTGATGTCGCCGCTGACGAGGTCGAGCACGCCGGCGATCACGTTGAAGACGGCGTAGTTGTAGTACACGGCGATGGGGTCGCCATTGAGCGAGACGAACTCGAGGACGCGGACCGACTTGTCGGACACGCCGTCGTAGTTGGGGCCTTCCCACCACCCGTTGGTCTTGCGGTCGATGTTGTGCCGGTTCACGTTGATGTACGACACGCTGGTGCCATAGCGCATGCGCGCGGGTTGGAGCCTCTCCTGCGCCTGCTTCACGGAAGCGAAGATCTTGTCTTCGAAGACGGCATTGCGCACGGGCTCCGCATCCCGCCGTGGCGGTCCGGCGCTGGTGGGAGCGCTGTGCGTGCCCGTGCCGGCCAGGACGATGTTGCGGACGGGGATGCCAAGGTCCGACGCGATCCGGTCGTTCACACGGGCCGCGATCGCCTCCGACAGAAAGATGACGTCCACCGTCACGAGCGCAGCGCTCGTCGACCCGTTATCGACGACGATTGCCCTCGAATAGATGCGGTCGAGCACGCCCAGATACTGCTTGGGGAGATTTCCGGGCTCGGGGGTGACGTCCACCTTGGCCGCGCCCACACGCAGCGGGCCGGGCTGCGCAACCTGGGCGTGACTGACGACGGCCATGGCGGAAAAGAAGGCGAACGACAACGCGGCGATGGATGGTCTCATGGGTCGTCACGTCTCCTCGGAATGACACGATTCCTGTGGCCAGAAGCCGACGAGACCTGTATTATCAGGTCTGTGGAAACCAAGGGGACTGTCTCCAAACACGACAGAATTCGGCAAACCCTCATCGAAGCCATTGCGTCTGGTCAATACCAGGTGGGCCAGCGTCTCCCCAGTGAATCCGAACTGGTCAGGACGTTCGGGGCTTCCAGGCCGACCGTCAACCGGGCCTTGCGCGACCTGCAGCTCGCCGGGGTCATCGAGCGGCGCGCCGGCGCCGGAAGCTACGTCAAGGCCGACGCGGTGGCGCGAGGGCACGTGTTCGGTTTGCTGATTCCCGAGCTGGGCCGCACGGAGATCTTCGAGCCCATCTGCCGCGGAATGGCCGAGGCGCAGCACGACAGCCATCACGTGCTCCTCTGGGGCAGTTCCCTGGGCGCGTCGTCGGACATCGAGGAGCAGGCGTCGCTGGCCTGCCGCCAGTTGATTTCGAAGAAGGTGTCGGGGGTGTTCTTCGCGCCGGTCGAATTGACGAGCGGGAAGGACGCCATCAACCAGCGGATCGCCGCACAGTTCGACAAGGCAGGCATTGCGGTGGTGCTGCTCGACCGCGACCTGGTGTCGTATCCCGAGAGGAGCCGCTACGACCTGGTGGGGATCGACAATCGTCGGGCCGGACACGTCATCACGGCGCATCTGCTGAGGTCCGGCTGCCGCCGAGTCGCGTTCCTCGCCCGCCCACGCTCCGCTCCCACCGTCGACGCCCGCGTCAGCGGCTACAGGGAGGCCATGGCCGAGGCCGGCACCGGGTTCACCCCGCAGGTGTGTCGCATCGAGCCTGACGATGCCGCGGCGGTGCGCCAGGTGCTGGAGACCGTGCAACCGGACGGGTTCGTCTGCGCGAACGACTTCACGGCGGCGCATCTGCTGAAGACCCTGGACGGACTTGGCGTGTCGGTACCCGGCGAAGTGCGGATGGCCGGCATCGACGACGTGAAGTACGCGAGCCTGCTCTCGGTACCGCTGACCACGATCCACCAGCCCTGCGCAGACATCGGCGCGCAGGCCGTGAGCACGATGGTCGAGCGGCTGCGAAACCCGACGCTCCCCCCGCGAGACATCCTGCTGAACTTCCACCTGGTCGTCCGGGAATCGTCGGGCCCGCGCAAGGACTGACGGCCAAGCCGTCGCGGCCGGCGTCATCACGGCGATATCCAGAGGGGAGCGGCTCCCGATACAGGGCGAGCCATGTCCTCCTCCATCAGATCCTCCAGTGTGGCCATGCCCACCGCGATGGCTCCGAGCGGGCCCGCCGTCTTACCGAGGCCTGGGGAGGTGATCATGGCGGTGAGCGCCTGCTCGTCGAGCTCCGGGTAGTACCCGCCGAGCAGCGGCATGAGGACTGACGGGACACGCTCGATGATCCACGGGGCGCCCATCCCCACCCCTCCGCCGATCAGAATCCGGTTCGGGGCGAAGCTGTGCACGAGCACGGCCAGGAACTGCGCCAGGTCTGCGATGACGATGTCCCAGCGCGGGTCGTCGGCGGGGACGTCAGCCGGGGTGGCGCCGAAGCGCGCCCGCAAGGCCGGTCCCGAAAGCAGGCCCTCCGCGCAATCGCGGTGGAACCGGCAGTTGCCCTCGAAGACGTCGCCGGGCTGCCGGCGCAGGAGAATGTGGCCCAGTTCCGGATGCAGCCGCCCGTGGAGGGGGCGCCCTCCCTGCAGGACACCACCGCCAACGCCGGTGCCGATGGTCAGGTACAGCAGACTGTCGGCCCCGCGTCCGCGGCCCCACCGATACTCAGCCAACGCTGCCGAGTTGACGTCGGTGTCGATGCCAATGGGGCAGGTGAACCGGCGTGCCAGGCGCGGGACGACCGCGGCGCCGGTCCAACCCGGCTTGGGCGTCGTCCTGAGGCACCCGTAGTCGGTCGCCGCCGGGTCGAGCGTGACCGGCCCGAAACTGGCCACGCCGAGCGCCGCGAACGGGTTGGCGTCCCACCAGCGGGCCAGCCCCTCCACGAGGTCGTCGAGCGTCGCGTCGGGATCGCGCGTGGGCACGCGCAGCTCGTCGACGATGGCGCCGTCGTTCCACAGGACGGCCACGACCTTCGTACCGCCCAGTTCCACGCCGGCAATCAGCCCGATGTCTTTCACCTCATCGCCCCCCGGCCGTTTGAGCGGCATCGCCGCGAGACATAATATCAAGTTGCGATGTAGGACGTATACAGCTATAGTCTGGCTGTCAATCCAGATAGGCTTTACACTGTTAGCCGAGGGGACGTTAAGTACATGGCCGGAACGCAAGAAACGGGTTCTGAGTCGCGTCGGTCGTTCATTCGGAACATGGCGACGACGACGGCTGGCATGCTCATCGTGCCGCGCCACGTGCTCGGCAGGGGCTTCCAGGCGCCGAGCGACCGGCTCAACATCGCCATCGTGGGCTATTCGGTCGGCGGCATGGGTGTGCACGACCTGAGGGCGCTGCTCGCCGGCGGCAACAACATCGTGGCGCTCTGCGACGTGGACGAGACCGCGGCCGGGGCGGCTCGCCTCAAGGCGCTCTTCGAAGCCCGCCCCCGGCGTCCTGCGCCGACCGCGTCGGCCACTGGAGGCCGACCGCTTGGTCCGGACGCCCCGACAGTCCGGCCGCCGATGCCGACCTGGGACGACACGATCGCGTTCCTGAACAGCTTCCCGGCGTCGCGCCGCTACCGCGACTTCCGCGTGATGCTCGAGAAGCAGAAGGACATCGATGCGGTGGTGGTGGCCACCCCCGACCACAGCCACGCGGTGATCGCGATGGCCGCCATGCAACTGGGCAAGCACGTCCACGTGCAGAAGCCCATGACCCGCACCGTCTCCGAAGCGCGTGCCCTGACCGAGGCCGCGCGCCGCTACAAGGTCGTCTCGCAGATGGGGAACCAGGGACACTCGGGGGAGGGCATCCGCCTCGTCCAGGAGTGGATCGCGGACGGGGCGATCGGCAAGGTCCGAGAGGTCCACTGCTGGACCAACCGGCCGATCTGGGCGCAGGGGATGCCCCGGCCGTCGCAAACGCCGTCCGCGCCCGCGGGGCTCGATTGGGACCTCTGGATTGGCCCCGTCCAGTGGCGGCCCTATCACCGTGTCTACCATCCGTTCAGCTGGCGTGCGTGGTATGACTTCGGCTGCGGCTCGCTGGGCGACATGGGGTGCCACGTCATGGACGCCGCCTACGCGGCGCTGAAGCTCGGGGCGCCCTCGAGCGTGCTCGGCTTCGCCTCGAAGCTGGTCATGCAGGTGCCGAAGCCCGATGGCAGCGTCGAGGAGACCCCCGTCGTCTACGACGACAGCTTCCCGCCGGCCACGATCGTCCACTACACGTTCCCGGCCCGCGGCGATCTTCCCCCGGTGAAGCTGACGTGGTACGACGGCGGAATGGAGCCGCCCCGCCCCGACGAGCTCGAGCCCGAGCGGAGGATGCCCGGAGGTGGGACGATCTTCGTCGGCGACAAGGGCAAACTGATGTGCGACACGTACTCGGGCAGCCCACGCCTCATCCCGGAGGCGGCCATGCAGGCCTACGAGCGGCCCGAGAAGACCATTCCTCGCATCACGACGAGCCACCAGCAGGCGTGGGTCGATGCCATCAAGGGCAAGATCCCGCCGCCCGACGACTTCGACTACGCCGGACCGTTCACCGAGACCATCTTGCTCGGCAACGTGGCGCCCCGCTTCCCGGGCCAGCGGCTCGAATGGGATGCTCCGAACATGCGCATCACCAACGTGCCGGAGGCGAACGAGTTCGTCCAGCACCAATACCGAAAGGGATGGTCGCTTTGAGGTGAAGCGATCCGACGACTTGGGAACACCTCGCGCCAGCGTGCGCGGGAGGGCCGTGCGTGAAGAACCAGGTGAAGAACCAGGTACAGCTGATCACCTACGTCGACCGGCTGACGTCGGGCGGATTTCGCGACCTCCAGGCCCTCCTGGATGGCCGGCTCGCCGGCGTGTTCGGCGGCGCGCACCTGCTCCCCTTCTTCGACCCCATCGACGGGGCCGACGCGGGATTCGACCCGATCGACCACACGCAGGTGGACGCGCGCCTTGGCACCTGGGATGACGTACGGGCCATCGGTGCCACGGTCGACCTCGTGGCGGATCTCATCGTCAACCACGCCTCGAGCCGCTCGCCGCAGTTCCTCGACTTCTCGACCCACGGCGCAGCATCGCCACACGCGGGGATGTTCCTCACCTACGACCGCGTGTTCCCGCAGGGGGCGACGGAGGCCGAGCTTCTCGCCATCTACCGCCCGCGGCCGTCGCTGCCCTTCACCGTGGCCACGCTGGCATCGGGCGAGAAGCGGCTCCTGTGGACGACGTTCACGTCCCAGCAGGTCGACATCGACGTGCGCGACGCCGGGGCGGACGCGTACCTCGACTCGATCCTGCGGCGGTTCGCGGGGGCGGGCATTCGCTTGATCCGCCTCGACGCCGTCGGGTACGCGATCAAGAAGGCCGGCACCAGCTGCTTCATGATCCCCGAGACGTTCGAGTTCATCGCCGAGTTGACGACGCGCGCGCACCGGCTGGGGATGCAGGTGCTCGTCGAGATACACAGCCACTACCTGAAGCAGATCGAGATTGCCAGGCAGGTCGACTGCGTCTACGACTTCGCCCTGCCCCCGCTGGTGCTCCATGCTCTCTACACCTCAGACGTGGCGCCGTTGGCACGGTGGCTGGCCATCAGTCCGCGCAATGCGGTGACCGTGCTCGACACGCACGACGGGATCGGCGTGATCGACGTGGGGGCCGACGCGGCGGGCACACCCGGCCTCCTCGACCCGGAGGCCATCGATCG
>JAHDVQ010000126.1:6498-11573 GCA_023384595.1 Vicinamibacteraceae bacterium
GCGTGGATCACGTGCACGCGCCCGACAGGCGACGAGACGTTTCCCGTACACACAGACGCAGGTGCCCCGGCTGCGGCACCGCGTGTCAACTGACGAGGCACGGATGACGGTCATGGAGAGGGACTCCCGCAATCTCGCGGCGATCAGGGTCCTGACCTACCTGATGTTCATGATGTTCGCGATGACCACCGACTCGGTGGGCGTGATCATCCCGGAAGTGATCAGGGAGTTCGACCTGAGCATGACGGCGGGCGGAGCCTTCCACTACACGAGCATGACGGCGATCGCCTTCGCGGGCATCCTGCTGGGGCACCTGGCGGACCGCCTCGGACGCAAGGCGACGATCATCCTCGGGCTGACGCTGTTCGCGGTGAGCTCCTTCCTCTTTGCGGCGGGGCACTCCTTCGCGTTCTTCCTCGTGCTGCTCGTCGTCTCGGGCAGCGCGATCGGGATCTTCAAGACCGGGGCGCTGGCGCTCGTGGGCGACATCTCGACCTCCACCCGGCAGCACACGGCCACCATGAACACGGTCGAGGGGTTCTTCGCGGTGGGCGCGGTGATCGGGCCGGCGATCGTGACGCGCCTGCTCGCCGCCGGCCTCTCCTGGAAGTGGCTGTACATCATCGCGGCCGTGATCTGCGTGCTGCTCATCGCCACGGCGGCGCTCGTCAAGTACCCGGAGACCGCACGGAAATCCGAGGAACCCATCGATCTGAAACGCACGTTCGTGATGACGAAGAGCCCCTATGCCCTGGGGTTCTCGCTCGGCATCTTCATGTATGTCGCGGTCGAGTGCGCCATCTACGTCTGGATGCCCACGCTGATGGCCGACTACGCGGGCTCGTTCCCCTTGCTCGCGGCCTACGCGATCTCGATCTTCTTCATCCTTCGGGCCGCCGGGCGCTTTCTTGGATCCGCGGTGCTCGCCAGGTACAACTGGACGTCCGTCATGGCGCTCTTCAGCTTCGCCATCTTCGTCTGCTTCGTCGGCAGCATCCTCGGGGGCGTGGCGTACGCGGCGGTCCTGCTGCCGCTCTCGGGCCTGTTCATGTCGATGATCTACCCCACGCTCAACTCGAAGGGCATCAGCTGCTTCCACAAGGCCGAACATGGGGCCATCGCCGGCGTCATCCTGTTCTTCACGTGCGGGGCGGCGGCCCTGGGCCCGCTCGCCATGGGCGCCGTCAGCGATGCCTTCGGGCACGTGCGGTACGGCTTCTTTCTGGCCGCCTTCTTTGCCGGCGTGCTGTTTGTCGGCCTGCTCCTGAACTGGATGTACGACCCGGCCCGTGAACGACTGGCGCTGGTGGACTCGACCGAGTACGCCGGCGCCGAATCGCCGTCCTGAACGACCGGCACCGGTGACGCACCGGTGCCACATCGACGTCGGCCTGGCCGACACGCAGGGAGTCGAACGTATGAAGACGCGTAAGTTGATCGTCATGGTCACCATGCTTGCCGCCATGGCGGCTGGACCTGCCCTGGCCCAGTCCGCCGACGGCCCGGCACTCAGGGCTGGTGCCGCCAAAGTCGACATCACGCCAGCGCCGAACGAACTTCCCAAGACCTACGAGGGCGTCCACGATCCGATCTACGCGCGCGCCATCGTCGTGCAGAATGGGACGACGGGCGCCGCGTTGATCACGGTCGACGTCGGGGGGATCTCCAACGAGTCGTGGCAGAGCCTGTCGCAACGTATCGAGAAGGAGCTTGGCATTCCGGCCCTGAACGTGCTGATCACGGCCACTCACACGCATTCGTCACCGCGGCGGCCTGGCGGCGGCGACCTCGACGAGAAGATCTTCCAGGCGGCGAAGCTGGCCAAGGAGTCGGCTCGGCCCGCGACCATCGGCTACGGCACGGGCGTGTCCTACATCAACATCAACCGCAACATCATCGACCCGAAGACGCGGGGCTGGTGGGAAGGCCCGAACTACGACGGACCGTCGGACAAGACCGTCTCGGTCGTGACCTTCAAGGGCACTGATGGACAGCCGATCGCCGTGTACTACAACTACGCGATGCACGCCGTGATCATGGGCCAGCTGGACCAGGTGAGCGGCGACGTTCCCGGCGCCGCCTCGCGGTACATCGAGGACTCGTTCGACGACAAGATTGTCGCCCTGTGGTCGACGGGCGCGGCGGGCGATCAGAACCCGATCTACTTCCAGCAGACGTATGACCTGCGCGAGATCCGCATCAAGGACTACGCGAAGCGCGGCGAGGACATCAGCAACGCGATGCCTCCGGGCGGACAGGGCCTGAACAAGCAGGATCCCACCGTGAAGCGGTTGATGAACCAGCAGAAGCAGATGTCGGCGTCGATGGGCCAGTTCCTCGGTGAGGAAGTGCTTCGCGTCATGCGAGGCATCGAGCGCGAGTCGCCGACAGCCGGCATCTTCGCGGCCCAGAAGACGGTGACCTGTCCCGGGCGGGAACGGACGAACAAGGGACGCGGCGGCATTGCCGGGACCTACATCGACGGCCCGGACGTGAGCATGCACCTGAGCCTGCTGATTCTCGACGACATCGCCATCGGCGCCGTCAACGGCGAAGTCTTCAACCTCATCGCCCAGCGATTCAAGCGCGAGTCGCCAATGGCGAGAAGCATGATGGTGACCGTCACCAACGGCCGGTCGACGACCGGCTACATCCCCAACGACGCCGCGTTCGGCTACCAGGTGTTCGAGGTGCTGTCGTCACGCCTCAAGCCGGGATGCGCCGAGACGGCGATCGTCGATGGCCTGCTCGACCTCATCGATCAGGCCAAGCCGCAGTAACCCACCCGTTCACCCAGGCGCCGGCGCCCACGGAGGCCGCCGGCGCCCTGGGCACGCGACACTGGGCCGGGGGCGCCACCTCCCTCCTCCGGGTCGGCGAGATGCGACCTGACCCCTCGGCGCCTCTGGTCCAGTGCGCTCGTCGCGTGCGGAGCCCCAGCCAGGGCGCAAGGCGGATTACTTGAACAACAGGGGAAGGGTGTCGCGCAGATTGTGCCGCCACACGCTCCACACGTGGGCGCCCTCGGTCTCGCGGTAGGTCACGTCGATGCCACGCTGACGCAGCGACTCGACGAAGTCCTTGTTCGCCTGGAACAGGAAGTCCTGGCGGCCACACGAGACCCACAGCAGCCTGAGCGACTTCAGCGACTCGGCGGAGAACTCGCCATCGATGTTCAGGAACTGTCCGCCGACCGCCGCACTGTATCCCAGCACATAGCCGAAGACGGTGGGGTGGGTCAGACCGATGCCGAGCGCCTGACCGCCGCCCATGGACAGACCGGCGATGGCCCGGTGCTGGGGGCCGGCCTTGACGCGATAGCGGCCCTCGACAAGCGGGATCACATCCTCGAGAAGGTCCTTTGGGAAGCGCGAAGAGAACATCGACGTCTCCCCCGCGATGCGCACGAGCGGCCCGACGTTCGCCCCTTGGAGGGCATGGCCCTGCGGCATCACGACGATCATCGGCGCGACGCGGCCCTCGGCGATGCCGTTGTCGAGGATGATGTTGGCACGGCCGTTCATCACCCAGCCGTTCTGCGCCTCGCCGTTGCCGTGCAGCAGGTACAGCACCGGATAGGCGTCACCAGACCTGTCGTAGTCCGGCGGCGTGTAGATCCACAGCCATCGCGTGACGCCCATCGCCTTCGACTCGTAGAGCAGCATGCGCACCTCGCCATGCGGTACCGGACGCGAGTCGTAGAAGGCGGGCGCGTCACCGGGCACCTGCACGAAGCTCGACATCGCCGCGCCCGGAGGCGTCGGCTTCACCGCCGGATTCGACGGATCGATGACGTCCACCCCGTGCACGCGGAAGTTGTAGCTCCAGATCTCGGGCTCGAGCGGCCCCACCGTGATCGTCCACAGCCCGTCGGCGTCCTTTGTCATGGGCAGCGGGCCGCGTCGCTGCGTGATCTCGCCCACGAGCTGCACGACGGTGGCCTCGGGCGCACGGAACCGCAGCGTGACGCGCCGGTCCTCATGGACCTCGGGCGAGGCCAGGGCCGTGACCGGCGTGGGCATGCGTCGAGGCGTCGCGCGGGGCCCCGGCTGCTCACCCGCTCGACTGGCGGCCGGTGCCTGCGCCAGCGCGAGGCTCGAGTACGCAGCCAACAGTAGACCAACCGACAACGTCCCAATCCGACGCAGTGACATGTCGCCTCCGTGCTGGCTCCGGTCAGCGGGCGAACCACCCGAGGTCGAACGCGGCGGCCATCGCCTCGTTTCCACGATCGTTGGGATGGATGTAGTCGCCAGGGTCGAACTCCGCCTTCAGGCGCGCCGGGCGTGCCGGGTCACGGAGCGCGGCGTCGAAATCGACGACGGCATCGAAACGGCCACTCGTCCGAATCCAGGCGTTGACGGCCTGCCGGGTGGCCTCGCCCTCCGCCGTCGCTGTCGTTTGGCCTTCCTGCGGAGTCAGGGTGGCGCCGATGACACGAATGCCGTGCGCGCGGCACCGCTCGATGATCTGCTCGTAACCGCCGATGAGCTCCTCGGGCGTCAAGGGGGGCGTCCCGAAGCGGCCGCGGAAGTTGATGTCGTTGATGCCGCCCAGCAGCACGAGCCAGCGCACCCCGGGACGGCTCAGAATGTCGCGGTCGAACCGCGCGAGCATGCTCACGCCAGCGCCGTTGCGAAGCACCTGGTTCCCCGAGATCCCCTGGTTGACGACTCCGACGTGCTGTGTGCGCTCGTCGCGGCGCAGACGCTCGGCGAGCAGCGAGGGCCACGCCCGGTTCGCGTCGACCGTCGTGGCGTAGCCGTCAGTGATGGAATCGCCAAGGGTGGCGATCGTGTACGTCTCGGGCGAAGCGGTGACGTCGAGGCTCGACAGCCAGAAGTACGAGACGAACGTGGAGGCGTCGGCCGGCATCGCCGTCGCCGCCACATGGTTGCCTTGTGTGACGTACGTCGTGCGGATGGCGTGCCGGTGGACCGTTGGCGCGCCGGTGTTCTTCGGCACGTAGATCGAGATCGCCACGTCGGTCAGCGGGCCCACGGCGAGGTCCACGGGATCGCTCAACACCAGGGCCCCCGGCACCACCGTCACCGAGCTGCGGCCGTTGAACGTCA
>JAHDVQ010000127.1:0-3454 GCA_023384595.1 Vicinamibacteraceae bacterium
CGGGCCCGAAGCGTTCGGCGAGCACGCGCGGCATCTGTGCCTGGAACCACGAGTAGGACCCGGCCGACGTCCAGGCCGGTGCCCCGCCGATCTCGAAGGCCCCGTCGCGCACGGTCAGTCGCGCGGCCTCGCCGCGCGTCGCGGCACGGGCTCGCGACGCGAGCCACGCGTCGACGTCGGCCCGGGTGAGGCGCCGCGCTTCGCCTCCGGAACGGGACGCGTCCTCGCCCGGCGCAGTGGCGATCGGGCGATGAGCGTCCAGAATGGCGAGCGCGGCCTCGCCGAGCCGTTCTCGCAGTTGCGCGCGATAGAGGCTGCGTGGCTCCACAGGCATGCCGCGGTAGAAGTCGCGATACGGCATGACGCGCGGGTCGTACACGATGCCGTCACCCGTGACCACGCCCTTGCTGCCGTACGCCTGGTTCAAGGCGCCAGGCGGACTGTGCACCTCGATGTCTGTCGCCTCAGAGTTCCAGATGACCGAGTTGGCCGTCGTCCAGCCCGCCCCGTGGTCGGCCGTGCCGCGGTTCACGAACCGGATGGCGTTGCCGCGGACGATGACGTTGTCGAAGAGCACGCCTGACGACCAGCTGCCGAGCGGTCCGCTGAAATCGTGTGCCCCTTCGGCGCGGCTGTCGAGCACGACGTTCGGTCCGGCCGCGGCATGCCCCACCGCGAAGTCGTGCTTCCCGCCGCGACTCAGGCAGCGATGGAAGAGCGTCTGCTGCCCCGCGGTGTGGAACACGCGGCGGCGCCAGCCGCCGATCTCCGACACCGGGTCGAGCGCCGTCACGTCCAGCACGGTGACGCGCCGCGCTTCCCCCTGCACGTTTACCGCGAATCCGGCAAAGTGCAGCGCGGCCACGTCGCGCACCCACGCGTCCTCCACCGTGTCGAGGCTCAGCGCCTCCCACGAGTGGTCCTCGTCGTGCGGACGTGTCGCGTCGAAGGCCGAGACCAGGCGCAGCGACTCGATGCCTACCTCGCGCAGGCGCCCATCGAAGTCGTAGCCCGCGATCTCGGCACCGCCGTACTCGGCCTCGAGCGCCGTCGTGATCGGCGCGTCCACCGTGAGGGTGTTGCCCTCGACACCCGTCACGACACGATCCCACGTGACGTCGCGCGACCCGGCCTGCCAGTGCAACCGGTTCTCGGGCCTCCACCCGGGGAAGGTGTTCATCCCGAGCAGGCCAATCCACTCCGCCGTCGAGGGCCGATGAATGACGATGCGGTCGCCGGCCTTGAAACCGGCCGCCGAGACGACCCGGATGCTCCGAGCGCCAGCCGGCACGTAGGCGTCGGCGACCTTCGTCTTCGACGCCTCGCGGATCGCGCGCGTCCCCGTCCCCTCGACGACGAGCAGGGGCCGCCGTGACGTCCCCGTTGCGACAATGGTCGTGCCCGGCTCGCCCGATCCCGCGCCCCTGAGCACCACCCCGCTGGTCCGCACTTCGATGGACCCCGCCACCTCGTAGGTTCCCGGTTCGAGGAGGACGGCGCCGCGGTGGCCGCGCGCATCGGGCGCCATGGCGCTCACGACGTCGATGGCCGTCTGAATCCGCGCCTGGTCGTCTTCACCCTCGCGCGGCACGACAATGCGTGCCGGGAGGTCGGGCAACGGGACGCCGCCGCCGCGGTAGCCGGCGTGCGAGAAATCGACCACCGCGTTGCCACGGGCGTCGCGAGCGTAGACGAGGCGGCCGTCGCTGCCGGCCGTCACGGACACTGAAGGAACGGCCCGCGCGTCGCGCGCCTGCTGCTCCGCGAGCGCGACACCCGGAAGGAGGACGGCAAGGGTCAGCCCACTGCAGATCGCCGCGCCAGCGGTGATCCGGAATCGACGGTGCGGAGGCGTGCTCGTGCCCATGGGCGCTACTCGAAGAGGATCTGCGACGCGCGTGCCTCGTTCCAGTTCGCGGCGGGGGCGGTGTACCACAACCGCAGGCCCTCGGCGCCCTCCGCAGCCGTCGAGGCCGTGCGGGGCGCCGACCCGCCAGCAGCAGCCATGAGGACCGCCACACAGAGCCAGGTCGCGGGAGTTCGCATGCGCGGACTCCCTACCGGCCGCCGTCGTCCTTCCCCGCGAACGCGAGGAAGTTCGAGAGCAGCTGCCGCGCGACGTGCGAGGGCCCGTCGGCGGCGTTGAGGTTGTCGCACACGTCGAGCGTCGAGACGATGATGCGCCCCCGGCCGTGGCGGATGACGCCGACGGCGGTGCCGAGCTGCATCGGAAAGGAGTGCCACAGGCCGGCCACGAGCTCCTCGCCCTCGAGCTCGAGTCCGATGCGCCCATGCCCGTCGCGCACGACCGCCTGATAGGGCCAGTTCATCCCGACGCCGGTCGGCAGCCCGTCGAACAACGGGTGCTCCTTCACGAAGTGCACGCCGCCCAGCCAGTTGCGTCCTTGCTTGAACGAGCCTTTGTAGGACACTCCGGTGGCCTTCGCCAGCGTCTCCATCCACGTGTCGGCCCGATCGACGAGCACGAGCGTCGTCCCGTCGCGGCTGACCCG
Source organism: Vicinamibacteraceae bacterium (assembly GCA_023384595.1). Classification (GTDB taxonomy): domain Bacteria; phylum Acidobacteriota; class Vicinamibacteria; order Vicinamibacterales; family JAFNAJ01; genus JAHDVQ01. The sequence goes on from JAHDVQ010000127.1 coordinate 2,514, forward strand.
CTCGATCATGGCCGCGATGTCGGGAAGATCCGTCTCGGGCTGCGACCAGAGGAGCCGTGCCCTGCTCGCGCCGCTTCGCTGCGAGAACTCGAGGAGGATCGTGGCGGGCTCGCCCGCCACGAGATCGACCACGCCCTGGTGCACGCGCGGGAACCACTCGGCGAGGTTGTCGATGATGACCTTGCCGTTGACGGTGAGGCGAATGCCGCCGCTGCCCTCCACGACGAACCCATGCGTGCCGGTGTTCACGGGCAGCACCTGCCCGCTCCACGTCACGCTGTAGCCCTGCGTGAGCGGCACCGCCGGATCGGGCGTCGCGCCCTCCTCGTGCGCCAGGTTCACCGTCGCGTCGACGCGCCGGTGCAGCTCGGTCTCGAAGTTCCTCCCGCGATAGAACACCGCGGCCATTCCCGGCCGGCCATCGGGCTGCCGCAGACGGTCGGCCGGGATGAGCCCGGGCGTACCCTCGTTCGGCGAGCGCGCCACGACGATCCAGTCGAGGCGGGGCAGCGCGTCGGCGTACGCCGGCACCGTCAGACCGCGCTGTCCTTCGAGGAACCCGCGCACGCGGGGGTTCCCCGTCTCCCAGATCGCACCAACTCCCGCGATCTCCGTTCGGCGCCAGTCGACGACCAGCACGTCGTCGTAGCCGCGCGCGACCTCGCCGCCCGACGGATCGACCAGGCGCGCCTCGACGCGCGTCGGTCCCGGCCTCCACCCGCGCGTCCCGAGCGAGGCGGCCTCGACGAGCAGCTCGCCGTACCGTTCGCCGCCCGTCACGTCGACCTCACGGGTCACGACGGCGCCGGCCAGGCCGTCGGCGTCGCGCGCCGTCACGTGGAGCATGTGCGGACCGCGAACGTCACGCTCGTTCACGAGGTAGAGATCGGCGACGAGCGGCGTGCCGGCCGCGACGACCTGACTGCGCATCTTCACCGCGA
>JAHDVQ010000127.1:3554-11470 GCA_023384595.1 Vicinamibacteraceae bacterium
TCGGCGACGAGCGGCGTGCCGGCCGCGACGACCTGACTGCGCATCTTCACCGCGACGTAGAGCGGCTGCCCGTAGCGCGACATCAGCCTGGGGTCCGACTTGGGATGGCGGAAGGCGTCGACGATGCCGGAGTGGTTCTCGGTGATCTGCGCCTCCCAGCCGTTCACCACGTAGCCGTCGGCCTGATCGTGGATGCGGATCTGCTCGATCTTCCGGCCCTGGTGTTCCAGCGAGATCGCCGCCATCGCGGTGGTCAGCGCGTCGACGGTGGGAAACGACGACCCGAGGTTCTTGCGCTCGATGAAGTCTCGGACCGTGGCGTTCCACGCCCTGAACACCTGGCCGTCCCAGCCCGGCGTCGGCAGGCCGGCCACGGCGTCGGCAATGCTCCCGATGCGCATCGGCGTGGAGATGGCCGCTTCTTCGCCCCAGAAGATGATCTCCTTCGGGTTGTCCACATACAGGTAGAAGTCGGCCGGCGAGGTGTAGAGGCCGTCGTTCCAGGTGTCGGGCCCCTCGGCGTGGTGCACGTCGTACCACCCGCTCATGTAGAGCGTGTCGTCGAAGGGGCGCATGTGCATCTTCGTCGGGTGCTCGTGCTCGAGCCCCGGCCTGGGCGCCCAGGCCGAGGTGTGCGTGACGATCCGGCTCGGATCGAGCGCGTGCGCGTCGCGGAGGTCCTGCACGCGGGCGTTCCAGACGTCCGGCTGCTCGCGCATCCGCTCCTCGGAGCCCCAGCCCTCGTTGATCATGTTGCGGATGACCACGCTTGGCGCGCTGCGATCGCGCGTCACCATCCGCAGCCACTTCTCGCGCATCAGGCGCTTGGTGAAGGCAAGGTCGACCTCGCCGCTCACGTACGCGCCGGGCTCCTGGTGCACGAGCAGGCCGATCTCGTCGGCGTACTCCGTCATGAGCGGCTGCCCGATGGTGCGGTGGGCGTTGAGCATGTTGAGGCCCAGCGCCTTGGCCGTCTCGATTTCGCGCCTCGCGAGCTCCGGCGTCGCATAGAGGCCGTTGGTCGGCCAGAAGCCCCAGTTGATGGCCGACCGCAGCACGATGCGCTTGCCGTTCAACCGGAACACCGCTCGGTCGCCGATGTCCTCGGCGTTGAACCAGCGGAAGCCGAAGCGACGGGTCGTGAGGTCGGTCGTGCGTGCCTTCTCGAGCAGGCTCACCTCGCAGACATAGAGCGCCGGCGCGTCGGGCGACCACGGGCGCGCCCCCTCGACCTCGGCCTTCACCGTCACGGTCTGGTCGCCGGGCTCGATGGAAAGCGGGTCGAGCCGCGTCTGCCACACCTCGCGTCCGCGTGCCCCCGCCTCGAGGATGCGCACCAGCACGCCCCTCGTCACGGGCGCGGCCGTCGTGTTGCGCAGGGTGACGATGGCGTTCACGGTGGTGAGGGCGGGCGTGTTCTGAACGTAGATGTCGTCGACGTGCACGGTGGGCCGGACCTCGAGGCGCACGCGGCCGATGATGCCGCCGAAGCCGTGGCTGCCCGGGATGCGGTACTTCCCCCACGTGATGCTCGCGCTGTCGCGCCAGTCGAAGTTGCCCCCCGGATCGGTGACGCGCACCGCCAGACGGTGTTCGGCGCCCGGACGCACGGCCTCGGTGATGTCCACGTCGAACGGCGTGCTGCCCACGAGGTCGTGGGCGACGAGGCGATCGTCGAGGTAGACCTCGGCCCGTTCGCGCACGGCTTCAAAGTGCAGCGAGACCCGGTGGGGACCGGTGAAGGCCGGGATGCGAACGGTTCGCACCCACCAGCTGACGCCCGTGATGTCGCCCTCGGGTCCGTTGCCGGGGTGCAGGTACTCCTCGACGGTGCCCGGCACCGAGACCGCGACGGCGACCTGACCGTTGCGCGCCGACGCCGCGGCGGTGGCCGCGGGCGCCGCCGCGCGGTGGCGCGCGTCGAGCGCGGGCCAGCCCCCGGTGGGCGGCCGCACCGGGATTGCCGCCAAGGGGGTGCCGGGCAGGAAGAGCGCTTCGTCCTGCCATCGTGCCTGCGTGTCGAGCCAGAGCGTCCAGCCTGCCCCCGAGAGGGTGGTTACGCGGCGCGGGGCCTCGTCGGCTGCGGCCGTCGTGAAGCCCGGCGCGAGGAGAGCGGCAGCGAGGAGCGGGAGGAGGGTGCGAAGTCGCGTGGTCATGGCGTTCAGGACCCCGGCGCCGCGACCGGAGGAGGAGGCGGGCGGGGCGGCGATCGCCGCCCCGCCCGGGCAGACGCTAGAACACGAACCGGAGGCCGACCTGGATCTCGCGACCCGTGCCGTCGGTCCGCTTCCGGGTGACCTTGCCGAAGTTGGAGCTGGCCAGGTTCACCTCGGGCTGATCCCACACGATGTTGTTGAACGCGTTGTAGGCCTCGATGCGCGCCTCGAGGCGGTACCGCTGGCCCAGACGGAACTGCTTGGTCATGGTCATGTCGACGAACCAGGCGCTCGGGCCATTGAGGCCGTCGAAGTACACCGGGTTGGTCCGCGGCGTGAATGACGGCTGCGCCGAGAACTTGCTGGTGTCGAACCACTCGTCGCGCGTCGGGTTGTCGAGCTTCGGATTGCCGCTCACCTGGTAAGCGTTGCCGAACAGCACCGGCCGGCCCGAATAGTACCGCCCGGTCGTGGTGAACTGCCATCCGCCGATGACGTAGTCGAGCGCCGTCGGCATCTCGGACAGGAAGCGCTGGTCGCGGCCGACGGGCAGCTGCCAGGTCACGGCGGCCGTCACGCGGTGCTCCGGCAGGGCCGGGTTCACCGGCTGCCATTCCCACCCGCTGTCACCGTTGCTGGTGAGGACCTCGTACTGGTCGATGTCGCTCAGCCAGTTCTGGATGCGGTCGCGCTGGAAGGCGTAGGCGACGAGGAAGCTCACCCCGTTGGTGAACGGCCGCTGCACGCGCACGTCGAAGCTGTGGGTCTTCATCGTGCGGCCGTCGCTCGTGTTGGTCTGGTTGATGGCCCCGTACTGCGGGTACGGCACCAGCAGGTTGCCCAGCGCGATGTTCGCGTTGTTCCTGAGCGAGCCCGGGAACTTGTCGGGCGTCAGGTAGTTGCGGAACGGGTTCGGCACCTGCTGGTTGAGCAGCGTCTTGTACTCGTACGAGAACGACGGGTCGCGCATGTTCAGGTTGATCGTGTAGGGCACGCGCGTCCCGTAGTTGAAGAAGTAGCCCGCTTCGAAGATGATGCCGTACCAGATCTGCTTCTGATACGACAAATTGAAGCGGTCGTTGATCTGCGGGCGCAGCTGGTACTGGTCGAAGCTCACCGCGCCGCCCAGGTTCGTGTAGCGCCCGTAGGACTGGCCGTACGGCTCGATGACCGGGTTGTTGGCCGGGAACGGATCGGCCAGCGTCTGCTGCGGGCGGCCGTTGGCGAGCCCGAGCGTCGTGGTCGTCTGCGCGTAACCGGCGTACTGGTTGACGAAGTCGCCCAGCGTGTCGCGCACGTTGCTGATCGGCATCATGAACCGCGCGTAGGCGAAGCGCACGACCGAGTCGTCGCCCAGGCGGTAGTTCACGCCGACGCGCGGCATGAAGTTCTTCCACGTCGTGTCCCACACGCTGCGATCGTCGGAGGTGACGAACCGCCAGGCGCCGTTGTAGATCCAGCTGTAGCCCTTGCTGGCCATGAGCTCGGCGGCCTGCGCGGGCATGTTCGGCGGGGTGGACTGCATCTCGGGAATCGGCTGCGTGAGGTCGAGCCCCTGCGACAGCCGGTCGTCCGGATCGGTCGCGCCCGGTTCGTACTCCCACCGCAGGCCCAGGTTGAGCGTCAGCCGGTCGTTGACGCGCCAGTCGTCCTGGAAGTAGGCCGAGTAGCCCCTCAGGTCGGTGGTCTGCAGGGGCACGAGCCGCGCGGAGGTCTGCTGGTCGAGCGCGCCCAGCAGGAACGTGGCCCACTGGTTGCCGCTCGTCGTGATCTGCGGGCTGTCGGAGCTGTTGGCGGTGAGCGCCGAGTTGAACACCAGGTTGATGGGCTCGAAGCGCGCGGCTTCTCCGTAGTAGGCTCGCATCTCGCCGCCCCACTTCATGCTGTGCGCGCCCTGGTAGCGGTTCATGCGCACCGACACGTTCCACGCGTCGGGGTGCTGGTACCACTCGCGGCCCTGACGGCCCAGGCGGTTGGCGGTGCTCGTGCCCGTGCCCGACGTCACGTCGAGCGCCGGGTAGTAGACGTAGCCGCTGTTGTAGAGCGACGAGTACCACGCGTTCGTCCAGTAGTTGGCCAGCCCGTCCTCCCCGAGCAGCAGCGACGGGTTGTAGAACTCGTCGACCATGTTGTAGAAGCTGCCGCGCACGTTCAGCGTGGTCTTGTTCGAGATGATCCACACGGCGTCACCCGCGATGCTGAGGCCGTCGCGGTTGCTGCCCGAGAGCGGGAAGAAGCCGGCGCCGCTGCCGAGCGGGTTCTCCTGGTAGAGGTCGGCCTGGAACTGCCCGTAGCGGGCGAAGACCTTGAAGGTGTCGCTGAAGTTGATGTCGACGCGCTGTGACAGGTTCCAGTAGTTGACCTTCTCGTCGACGCTGCCCTGCCAGTTGTCCACGTTGCCGGGGAGGTTCGGCAGGGGGATGTTCTGGAGCATCTTCACGGCGACCGGGTCGAACCGGTTGCTCGGGATGACGTTGCCGGCGAACGGCGTCCGCGTGACGAGGCCCGTCTGCGGGTCGCGCACCGACGAGAACGGATCGTAGATGGTCCGGACATTGCCGCCCAGCAACGACTGGCTGAAGTCGCCGCGCCGCTCGGCCTCGGTGGGGACCGTACGCACGATCGACAGCGGGCGGCTGTCGTCCCACTGCTCGAACGAGGTGAACGAGAAGATCTTGTTGCGCAGGATCGGGCCACCGAAGGTGCCGCCATACATGCGGAGGGTGCTGCCGCGCAGCGGGTCGATGCCGGGCCGCACGACCAGCGTCGGGTCGGTGCGCGCGTTCATGCTCGGATCGCGGAAGTACGCGTAGCCGGAGCCCTTGAAGTCGTTGGTGCCCGACTTCATGTTCAGGCTGATGATGCCGCCGAGGCTGTTGCCGTTCTCGGCATCGACGCTGTTCTTCGAGACCGTGACCTCCTCGACCGCGTCCACGGCCGGCGTGTAGGAGGTCTTGAAGCTCGCGCCGAGCGGCACGCCGTCGAGCAGCACGTCGTTGGCGCGGCGCGTGCCGCCGCCCGCGTCGTAGTCGTTGGCGTAGGCGTGGTGATAGGGCCGGTTCTCGTTGGTGGAGGGCGACACGATGACGGTGGGATCGAGATTCGCCAGGTTGTAGGGGTTGCGGCCCCCGATGGGCGCCTGATCCACCAGCTGCCGCTCCATCGTGAGGTTGGCGCTGCTCGAGTTGAACTGCACCGCGACGGGCGGCGCCTCGACGGTCACCGTTTCCTCGAGCCCGCCCACCGAGAGCGTCAGGTCGACGGTCACGTCGCCGCGCTGCTGGACGCGGACGTTCTTCTGCTCGGCCTTCTTGAAGCCGTCCAGTTCCGCCGTCAGCGTGTAGATGCCCGGTTCCACGAAGTCGAACAGATACCGTCCGTCACCTTCCGTCACGCGCATCGACGAGACCCCCGTCGCGTCGTTCAACAGCGTGACCGTGGCGCCTGGCAGCGCTCCCTGACTCTCGTCGAACACCGAGCCCTGCACCCGCCCTCGATAGTCCTGGGCCGACGCCAGTGTGGCCAGCGCACAGCACAGCCCCCAGACGAGCACAACGCTCCTTGCCAACCTCTTCATGACCGATACCCTCCTCGTATCCCCGTCCAGGGCGCCGTGTGAAGGCTGCCGTCAGCCCTCGTGTAACGCCGGGACCAGTGGATTGTCCACTTTTCGGCAACGCCGCGCAACAGAAAAGACCAATACGACCCCTTTGTCAAGCCGGCGTCCCGCCAGGCGCCGAGGCCGCATCTGGAAAACCGCACGATGGGATAGGCGTGAGTTACGGATTGCACGGTGAATTCGGCCGAATTCGTCCCTGACGCGTCGTGCTGGCCCGCAGGGGCGCGCCCGCCACGGAAGCGAGCACATCGAATGAAGTGGTAACACCTCTCGCGACAGGCATTCGGCGCCCGGCATTCCGGCGGTGCTCCAGGCTTCAGGCTCCCGGCTGCAGGCTCCAGGCAAAGAAAACGCCGGCGGCCCCTGCGGGCTCGCCGGCGTTGATCGCTCCGGCTCCAGGCTCCGGGCTCCAGGCGGCTTCAGAACACGAACCGGAGGCCGACCTGGATCTCGCGGCCGAGGCCCGAGTTGGCCTTGGTCGTCACCCGTCCGAAGTTGGCGTTGCCGAACGTGGTGTTGGGCTGCCCCCACACGATGCTGTTGAAGACGTTGTACGCCTCGATGCGCGCTTCAATCTTGTATCGCGGGCCAATCGGGAACGCCTTGGTGAGGGTCATGTCGGCGAACCAGCTCCGGGGGCCGTTGAGGCCATCGAAATACACGGGGTTGGTCCGCGGCGTGAAGGCGGGCTGCGCCGCGAACTTGCTCGTGTCGAACCACTGGTCGCGCGTCGGGTTGTCGAGCTTCGGGTTGCCGCTCACCTGGTACGCGTTGGTGAACAGCACCGGGATGCCCGAGTAGAGGCGGGCTGTCGCGCTCCACTGCCATCCCCCGATGACGTAATCGAGCACCGTCGGCATGTCGGAGAGGAACCGCTGGTTCCTGCCGACGGGCACCTGCCAGGTGAAGGCCGCCGTCACGCGGTGCTCGGGCGTCGGGCGCGTGACGTTCGGCTGCCACTCCCAGCCACTCTCGCCGTTGCTCGTGTAGACCTCGTACTGGTCGATGTCGCTCAGCCAGTTCTCGACGCGGTCGCGCACGAACGCGTAGGCCACGAGGAAGCTCACCCCGTTGGTGAACGGCCGCTGGACGCGGACGTCGAACGAGTGGGTCTTCGAGTTTCGGCCGTCGGTGGTGTTGGTCTGATTGATGGCCCCGTACTGGGGGTAGGGCACGAGCAGGCTGCCCAGGCTCACGTTCGCGTTGTTGCGCAGCGAGCCGGGGAACTTGTCGGGCGTGAGGTAGCCGCGGAACGGGTTCGGCACCGACTGGTTCAGCAGGGCGCCGTACTCGTAGCTGAACGCCGGATCCCGCATGTTCAGGTTCTTCGTGTAGGAGACGTGCGACCCCCAGTTGAAGAAGTAGCCGGCTTCGACGATCATCCCGCCCCAGATCTGGCGCTGGTACGAGACGTTGAACCGGTCGTTGATCTGCGGACGCAGCTCGTACTGATCGAAGTTGACCGCCCCGCCGAGCCCCGTGTAGGCGCCGAGCGTCTGGCCGTAGGGCTCGATGACGGGGTTGTTGGCCGGGAACGGATCGGCCAGCGTCTGCTGCGGCCGGCCCTGCAGCAGCCCCAGCGTCGTGGTGGTCTGCGCAAAGCCGGTGTACTGATCCACGAAGGCGCCGAGCGTCTCGCGGACGGCGCTGTTCGGCATCTTGAACCGCGCGTACGCGAAGCGGACGACCGAGGTGTCGCCGAGCCGGTAGTTCACGCCGACGCGCGGCATGAAGTACTTCCACGTGGTGTCCCACACGTTCGGGTTGTCCTCGGTGGTGAACTGCCACGCGCCGTTGTAGATCCAGCTGTACCCCTGCGCCGCCATGAGCGCCGCCGCCTGCGCCGGCATGTTGGGCGGCGTGGCCTGCATCTCCGGAATCGGCTGCGTCAGGTCGAGGTAGCGCGACATCCGGTTGTCCTTGTCGGTCGGCCCGGGTTCGTACTCCCAGCGCACGCCGAGGTTCAGGGTCAGCCGGTCGTTCACGCGCCAGTCGTCCTGGAAGTAGGCCGAGTACCCCCACTGGTTGGGCGTCTGCAGGGGCACGAGCCGCGCCGACGACTGGTTGTCGAGCGCGCCCAGCATGAAGGAGGCCCACTGGTTGCCGGTGGTCGCCACCTGCGGGCTGTCGGAGCTGTTGGC
>JAHDVQ010000409.1 GCA_023384595.1 Vicinamibacteraceae bacterium
ATCGGGGGCGCGACGTACATGTAGAAGAGCAGCGGCGTGCCGAGCCAGATGGCGACCACCGTCCATGTCGGCACGGGCACGAGGCGGCGGGCGGCCGCGACCCCGAGCCATAGCGTCAGCCAGCCGTAGACCGCCGAGCCGACCGCGACGGCCGTGATGTAGGGCTGCGAGTAGCCGTCCTGCGCGGCGCCGACGAGCCCGGCGGCCACGTGGCCCGCGGCGAAGAAGGGGCTCCAGAGGAGCGCCGACCCGATCGTGCCGAAGTTGATGCGGCGCCCGGTGGCGGTCGTCCGCTCGAGGAACGTCTCGTGGAAGCCGGGCGTGGCCGCAACGCCGCCATCGTAGAAGTAGCGGTACTCGTTCTCGAACGACACGTCGTGGTCGAACCAGATCGAGCGCAGGTACGCGTAGTACTGCACCTCGTCGGAGGCGTAGAGCCTGGCCGTGATCGCGGGCCAGCTGGCCGCGAACAGCAGCACGAGCACCGCCGCGGTCCGCCTCATGCCCACGATCCGTGGAAGAGCACCTGCAGGATGTTGAAGACGGCGTGGCTCACGACCGGGGCGACGATGCTGCGCCGGCGCAGGTACACCACGCCCCACAGGATGCCGAGCAGTCCCGTCAGGATGGCCGCGTCGTAGCCCTGGAGCAGGTGTCCGAGGCCGAAGGCCACGCTGAAGACCACGAGCCCCACCATCGCGCCGCCGAGGTGCTGCTCGAAGCGGTGGAGGATGAACGCGCGTTGCACTTCTTCTCGGAAGCCGCCGCCGAAAGACACCACCACGAGCATGATCGCCACGCGCCACGGATCCGAGAGCAGCGCCTCGAGCGGGTTGCTGGGCACGTTCCGCAGCCACGGGGTGAAGGTCTGAATCGTGTAGGCCGCGGCCGCGACGACGGCGAAGACCACCGGCACGAGCGCGAGTCCGAGCGCGGCCTCGCGAAGGCGGGCTCGGCGCCCGAGCAGCACCTCGCGCGCGGACTCGCCGCGCAGCCGCAGGAAGAACGCCGCCAGCCACGTCACGACCGCCGTGTCGATGAGGGCCACGAGCACGACGTGCGTGAAGGCGAGGTCGCCGTTGGGCGCGAGCGGCGCGATGCCGGCCGCCATCAGGAGGAGGCCGAAGAAGAGCTGTGTCGGGACGCCGGAACAGAGGATGATCTCGATGATCGACGCAATGCGCGTGGCCATCCTCGTCGGGGCCGCGGGCGGCAGCCGCGTGGGGGGTGGCGCGGGCGGGCCCTGCGCATCCAGGCTCGAGGCCGCGTCGGCCGGGCGCCCCGTCGAGTTCGACACGAGGGCGAATGTATCACGGGGGATCGGGGGATCGGCGGATCGGCCGATCGGCGGATCGGAGGGCCGAGTGCCGAGTGCCGAGTGCCGAGTGCCCAGTGCCGAGTGCCCAGTGCCGAGTGCCCAACGCCCAACGCCCACCGCCCAACGCCCTGGGCGCCGGAGCGCGAAGCGCGAAGGCGGCCCAGCGCCGGCAGGCGCTAGTCCCTAAAGGCCGAGCCAGCTGGCGCGATGCGCGTGGTACACTGGGCATTTCAGGGGTTA
>JAHDVQ010000001.1:0-4066 GCA_023384595.1 Vicinamibacteraceae bacterium
TTCGTGGTGACCGCCGTCGCGTGGTTCGCGCTCGGCACGTCGCTGGTCGTCCGGACCGGCGAGCACGACACTCGGCTGGGACAGGAGGTGGCGCATCTGTGGGGCGGTCCGCAGCAGCAGGTGGCGCCAACGGCCACGGTGGCGCGTCCCGTCACGACGACCGAGCACGTGTCGGACACCGACGCCCAGGGCCGGGCCGTCGCCGAGCGCAGCGTCACACGAACCTCGGTCGAGCACGCGGACGCGCCACTCATCGCGACGCGGGCCGCGGTGGACCTCGCGCTCGACGAACGGCAGCGGGGCCTGCTCTGGTATGCAACCTACGCGGTGCGTTTCCAGGGGCACTTCACCTTCCGGAATCCCGATGCCGAGACGCGGACCATGGAGGTGCGCTTCGCGCTGCCGAACGCCACCGGGGTCTACGACGACGTGACGCTGAAGCTCGATGGACGAGACGTCGCCATCGGCAACGATCTCTCGAAAGGCATCGCGACGACGGCCGACGTCGCCCCCGGTGGAGAAGCGCGCCTCGAGGTCGCCTACCGATCCCGCGGACTCGGCACGTGGACCTATGCGTTTGCGCGCGATCAGGTGGCGCAAGTGCGCGACTTCGCCCTGACGATGACGACCGACGTGGAGAACATCGACTTCCCCGTCGGAACGGTGTCGCCGTCGAGCAAGCGACGGGCCGGCGACGGCTGGACGCTCGACTGGACGTTCGCGAACCTGGTGGCGGGCCTGCCCATCGGGGTCGAACTTCCTCATCGGCCCAATCCCGGTCCGCTCGCGTCGCGCATCACGTTCTTCGCGCCGGTCTCGCTGCTCTTCTTCCTGACGGTGCTCGTCATGCTCGGCGTGACCCGCGGTCCGAGCCTGCATCCGATGCACTACTTCTTCCTGGCGGCGGCCTTCTTCGCGTTCCACCTGCTGCTGGCCTACCTGGTGGACCACGTCTCCATCCACGTCGCCTTCGGCATGGCGGCCGCCACGAGCGTGGCGCTCGTCGTCAGCTACCTGCGCGTGGCAGCGGGCGCCAGGGGGATGGCCGGGTATGCGGCCGTGGCCCAGGCGGTCTTCCTCGTGCTCTTCAGCTACGCGTTCTTCTTCGAGGGGTACGCGGGGCTGACGGTGACGGTGGGGGCCGTGCTCACGCTTTTCGTCCTGATGCAGACGACGGCACGCGTGGACTGGGATGTGGTGTTCGGCGAGGGGCCGGCGGCACCGGGCGGAGCGGGCCGTGTGCTCGCCGCCCCGGTGGATCGGTGAACGTCTCGAGGAGCCGTCTCCGGTCGCGGCGTGCCGGCGTTACAGTGGAGAGGAGAGAATCATGCACATGACGGTCAAGGGCCCGCCGCCTGCCACCCGCCGCCGTTCGCGGTCGGCGCGGTTCGTGGTGACAACGCCCGACCCCCGCGGGTTCATCGACATCACGGAGAAGCTCGAGATGGTGCTGTCGCGGTCCGGCGTGACGACCGGCACGCTCACCGTGCAGACCCGTCACACGACGACGGCGGTCGTGGTGAACGAGCACGAGCCGCTGCTTCTGGAGGATGCGCTGGCGATGCTCGACCGTGTGGCGCCGGCGTCGGCCGCCTACGGTCATGACGATCCCGCCCGTCGCACGGTGAATCTGACGCCGCGGGAACGGCGCAACGGCCACGCGCACTGCCAGGCGATGCTCCTGCCGACGGCGGTGACGCTCGTAGTCGAGCGGGGGCGGCTGGCACTGGGGCGGTGGCAGCGCGTGTTCCTCGTCGAGTTGGACGGCCCGCAGCGCCGCGAGCTGTCGGTCGCCGTGACGGGAAGCTGACACGGGGTCGGGAGTATTTTCAGTTTGTGCGTACAGGTTCATCGGGGAAATGGGGTCGGGAGTTATTTTCGCGAGCGGTCCGGCGAAAATGACTCCCGACCCCATTTTCCCCGTTGCACAAACTGAAAATACTCCCGACCCCGGTTTATGATCCCGCCCGGGCACCGACGCCCTGTCCCAAGGAGCTCACGTGCGACGTATCGCCGCCGGCCTCGCTGCCGGCCTCACCCTCTGCCTCGGCTCTCCACTCACCGCCTCGGCCCAGCCGGCCACCCTCTACCGCACGCCCACCGCCAACGCCACGCACATCGTCTTCGCGTGGGCGGGCGATCTGTGGCGGGTCTCACGCGACGGCGGCGACGCGACACGCCTCACGAGCGGCGTGGGCATCGAACGCGACCCCTACTTCTCACCCGACGGGACGAAGATCGCCTTCACCGGGCAGTACGACGGCAACACCGACGTCTTCGTCGTCGACGCCGCCGGCGGCGTGCCGACCCGCCTCACCTGGCACCCGGGCACGGACGACGTGGCCGGCTGGTCGCCCGACGGACGGCGCGTGCTCTTCGCCTCGCCGCGGGCCAGCCACCGCAACATCCCGCAGCTCTTCACGGTGGGCCTCGATGGCGGTCTGCCCGAACGGGTGCCCTTGCCCATCGCCGAGCGCGGCGCGTTCTCGCCCGACGGGCGCGCCATCGCATACGAGCCGCTCTACCAGTGGCAGCCGCGATGGAAGCGCTACCGGGGCGGACAGACCGACAAGATCTGGATCGCCCAGCTCTCGGATTCGTCGGTCACGGAGATCCCTCGCGAGAACTCGACCGACCGCTACCCGATGTGGGTGGGCGAGCGCATCTACTTCCTGTCGGATCGCGAAGGCGGCCGTACGGCGCTCTATGCCTACGATCCCGCCTCACGCGCCGTGACGCCCGCCGTCGTGCCAGGCTCTTTCGACATCCTGTCGGCGAGCGGGTGGGCCGGCGACCGCCCGGCCATCGTCTACGAGCAGTTCGGCACGATCCACCTGTACGACATCGCGTCGGGACAATCGCGCGCGGTCGACATCCGCGCGACGGGCGACATGACGACGCTGCGCCCCAGGTTCCAGAAGGTCGGCGACCAGCTGCAGGCGCCGGGCATCTCGCCCACGGGCGCACGCGCGCTGTTCCAGGCCCGCGGCGAGATCGTGACCGTGCCTGCGGAGAAGGGCGATGCCCGCAACCTCACCAACACGCCGGGCGTGATGGAACGCTACCCGGCCTGGTCGCCCGACGGCCAGTCGATTGCCTACTTCAGCGACGCATCCGGCGAGTACGCCCTGCACGTGCGCGACCAGAAGGGCGCGGGCGAGGTGCGCACGATCGCGCTGCCGCCGCTCTTCTACTACACGCCGGTGTGGTCGCCCGACAGCAGGAAGCTCGCCTTCATGGACAAGGCCCTCACGCTCTGGGTGGTCGACGCGGCAGGCGGCACGCCCGTCAAGGTCGACACGAATCCCATCGGCCTGCGCGACGATGTCCTGGCGCCCGCGTGGTCGCCCGACAGCCGCTGGATTGCGTACGCGCGACAGCTCGACAACCGCCTGCGCGCCATCTTCGTGTACTCGGTGGAGTCCGGCGAGGCGCGCCAGGTCACCGACGGGCTGAGCGACGCGCGGCATCCGGTATTCGACAAGGGCGGCCAGTACCTCTTCTTCACGGCGAGCACGAACCTCGGCCCCGGCTTCAGCTTCGCCGAGATGTCGACGTTCCCGTACCTGTCGTCGCGCAACGTGTATGCGGCCGTCCTGCAGAACGACGTCGCGTCGCCGCTCGCGCCCGAAAGCGACGAGGAGAAACCCGCAAAGAGCGAAGCCGACGCGAAGTCCGGCGAGACGGACCGCGACAAGGCTGCTGACAAGACTGCCGACAGCGCCGCGAGTGCCGCGAAGGGCGGCGCGAAGGGCGGCGGCGCGCGCGAGGGGGCGCCGGGCAACAAGGCCGGCGCCGACAAGGTGACGCCGGTGCGCATCGACTTCGACGGGCTGGGCCAGCGCATCGTCGCGCTGCCGTTCCCGTCGCTCGACTACGTCGATGTGCAGGTGGGCAAGAAGGGCTGTGTGTTCGCCGTGGAGTCGCCGGTCGCCGGGCCTGGGGCGGCCCCGGGTCCGCCCACGTATGTGGTGCACAAGCTCGATCTCGAGAAGCGGAAGGTCGAGAAGGCCATCGAGGGCGTGAGCGCGTTCGTCGTCTCGGCCAACGGCGAGAAGGCGCTCGT
>JAHDVQ010000001.1:4166-10606 GCA_023384595.1 Vicinamibacteraceae bacterium
ACCGACTCGCTGCAGGTGCTCGTCGATCCGGCGCTCGAGTGGCCGCAGATGTTCAAGGAGGTCTGGCGCGGCGAGCGCGACTTCTTCTACGACCGCAACCTGCACGGCCAGGATCTGAAGCGGCTGCAGACGACCTACGAGCCGTACGTGAAGGCGGTCGCGCACCGCAGCGATCTCACGCACCTCTTCACCGAGATGCTGAACCAGTTGACGGTGGGCCACATGTTCATCTTCGGTGGCGACCAGCCGCGGCCCGACACCGTCCCTGGCGGGCTGCTCGGCTGCGACTTCACCATCGACCAGGGCCGCTACCGCTTCGCGAAGATCTACAACGGCGAGAACTGGAACCCTGAACTGCGCGCCCCGCTCACCGAGCCCGGCGTGAACGTCCGGCAGGGCGACTACCTGCTGGCCGTCGGCGGCCGCCCGCTCGCCGCCAGCGACAACGTCTACGCGTGGTTCGAGAACACGGCCGGCAAGCAGATCACGATTCGCGTGGGCCCCAACGCGAACGGCGACGGCGCGCGCGACGTGGTGGTCGTGCCGATTCGCGACGAGGAGGGCCTGCGGCACCGCGACTGGGTCGAGAGCAACCGCCGCAAGGTGGACGAGCTGAGCAAGGGAACCCTCGCCTACGTCTACGTGCCCAACACGAGCGGTGCCGGCTATGCGAGCTTCAACCGCTACTTCTTCTCGCAGACCCACAAGTCGGGCGCCGTCATCGACGAGCGCTTCAACAGCGGCGGCGCGCTCGCCGATCACATCGTCGAGTACCTGACGCGGCCACTGCTCAACTACATCTACTTCCGCGACGGGGTCGCGCTGCCCACGCCGCTCGGCGCCATCTACGGGCCGAAGGCGATGATCATCAACGAGCTGGCGGGGTCGGGCGGCGACGCCCTGCCCTGGTACTTCCGCAAGATGAAGGTCGGGCCGCTCATCGGCAAGCGCACGTGGGGCGGGCTGGTGGCCTCGTTCCCGGCGCCGCAGTTGATGGACGGCGGCGCGGTGACCGCACCCGACGCGGCCATCTTCGGTCTCGACGGCACGTGGGAGGTCGAGAACGTCGGCGTGGCGCCCGACATCGAGGTGGACCTCGATCCGAAGCTGTGGCGCGAGGGACGCGATCCGCAACTGGAGCGGGCCGTGGCGTATCTGATGGAGGAACTGAAGAAGAACCCCGCGCCGACGCATCAGCGGCCCGAGTTCCCAATCTACAAGTAGGACGGTTTCCCGACACGGGGTCGGGAGTATTTTCGGTTTGTGCGTACTTGCACAGAAACCGAGAATACTCCCGACCGGACTACAATCGCCTCGTGACACGCGCGATTGCCGTCGGCCGGCGCATCCGGCACCTCCGTCTCTTCCCGATCCCCGCCCTCCTCTCGGCGCTCCTCTTCATTGCGCCGGCGTGCGCGACCGCGCCGACAGCGCCACCGGCGCCGACAACGGCCGGCTCACCGGACGCCTCGCGCACAGCACCGGCCCCGATTCTCATCCTCGTCGGCTTCGACGGGTTCCGCTGGGACTACGTCGGACGCGTGCCCACGCCAACGCTCGATCGCCTGGCTGCCGGCGGCGCGAGGGCCGACGCGCTCGTGCCCATCTTCCCCACCAAGACGTTCCCCAACCACTACTCGCTCGCCACAGGGCTCTACGCCGAGCACCACGGCGTCATCTCGAACACCATGTGGGACGACGCGATCGGGAGCTGGTTCTCGATGTCGAACCGCGAGGCGGTGGGCGACGGACGCTGGTGGGGCGGCGAGCCCATCTGGGTCACCGTCGAAAAGGCGGGCAGGGCCAGCGCCCCGGTGTTCTGGCCCGGCTCCGAGGCCGAGATCGACGGCGTGCGCCCGCGCCACTGGAGGCCCTTCGACAACGCGTTCACCGCCGAACAGCGTGTCGACGAGCTGCTGGGCTGGCTGGACCTGCCCCCATCCGAACGGCCCGCCTTCCTTTCGTTCTACATGGACGATGCCGATGTGGCGGGCCATCGCCACGGGCCCGGCTCTGTGCACGTCGACTCGGCGATCGAGCGTGTGGATCGGGCCCTCGGCCGCCTCGTCGCGGGACTCGAGGTTCGCGGCCTCTTCTCACACGTGACCATTGTCGTCGTGTCGGATCACGGGATGGCCGAGTCCCCGGCCGAGCAGAAGATCTTTCTCGACGACTACGTCGATCTCGACACGATCACGGTGACCGACTGGTCACCCGTGCTCCTGGCCGGGTCGAAGACGGGCGACGACGAGGCGCTCGTGGTGGCACTGGCCGGCAAGCACCCGCACCTCACCGTGTATCGCCGGCGCGACCTTCCAGAACGGATGCACTTCAAGTCGCACCCGCGCGTGCCCGGCGTCGTGGCCGTGGCCGACGAGGGCTGGAACATCGGGCGGCGCCCTCGACCCGGTGACAAGCCGGGCTGGCCGAGCCTGGGCACGCACGGCTACGACAACATCGTGCGATCGATGCACGGCATCTTCATCGCCCACGGCCCCGGCATCGAACCGGGCGTCCGTCTGCGCGCGATCGACGCCGTCGACGTGTACGAACTCATGGCCGCCGCGCTCGAACTCGTGCCGGCGCCCAACGACGGCCGCTTCGAGACCATCGCCGCCGTGCTGCGCCCCGACGTACGCGCCGCGGCCGAGGCCCGCCGGTCCCGCGAAGCCGTCGCCGCGCCAAAGTAGCGCCGGCAGCCGGGCGCCGGCGCGTCTCCAGCATCGAGTCGCGTGAGTTCCGGGGTCAGTCGGGCACGAACCTGAGATTACGGGGCGCTGCGGGCGCCGGCTCGCGCCCCCACCCGAGCTCGACGACGTCGAAGTCGTCTGCCGTGAGGCTCCTGAACGCCGGGTTGAGCACGTCGTTGTTCCACCGCGCGTCCATCGTGCCCTGCACGTACATGTCGGACCCGTTGTCGGCGACGATGAGGCCGTAGCGCTGCATCGCGCGGAAGATGCGCTGCACCGCCAGGGGATAGGGCGACAGGTCCGTGTCGGCCTTCAGGCGCAGACGCATGCCGAGCGGCGGCGCGCCGGCCCGGCTCCCGGCCGAATGCGACGCCGGCCAGACGTGGCCATTGGTGGCCCGCACCGTGACGCGAAAGGCGTGCGCGATCTCACCGTCGCCGCTCACCTCGTCGTATCGCACGAGCCCCGGCAGCACGGCGAGCCCCGCGGCATCGGCCGACGTCCAGCCCTCGGGCCGCCGCGCGTTCGACGTGAGGTCGAAGACCGCGCCCGACCCGGCCTCCCATCGCGACAACGTGGCATTCCACCGCGTCGCCCAGGTCTCGAACAGGAGGCGCCGATCGCGATCGACGACGAGCAGGTGCCTGTCGCCGGTGTCGCCGCCGCCCGGCACACCGCCCTCGATGTAGTTCGGCAGCGTGCGCGCGTGGTCGGGAATCGGGTATCCCGGCTCGCCCGGCGCACCGGGATCGCTCTCGTCACCGTAGTCGACGAACACGACGGGCACCCGCGGCTGGCTGCCCGAGACGACGACGTACGGCATGCCGTACGGCGGTGGCCCGAAATCGGGATGCAGCCGCCGGACGGCTGTGGGATTGGTGGCTGTGCGGTTGCTGATCCAGGCAATGAACGCCGCCGACTGGGGATCGACCGGCGCGCGCGAGACGTCCAGGTTCCACCAGTTGCTGGAAGGAAACAGCTGCCCCGGTGCGCCGTTGACCTCGGGCGGCCCTGGCTGCGCTGAAATGAACGCTCCACAGAGGACCACCACCGCCGCGAGCGTGCCCTTCCACACGTCTCCCATGCCGGAGCGGCTTTCAGGATCCGTGCCGGTCGGTCGCGTCTCAGATCAGGCGCATCGACGCGCTCCGCGCATCGTTGGGCAAGGGCCACGGGGCCTGGCCTGCGACAGCCTCGTAATCGCGCTGCCCGATCGCGCTCGACAACGGCCCCGCAGGCAACGGACGACGCTGTCCAGATCGAATGCACACGCTGTTCACCCGCACAACACCGCCATTTGCCGAAGATTCGCGCACGGCTCGTGCGAACCGGGCAGGTCGCAGCTGGAAGAGGAACGATGACGCGACCCAGGCCGAGCGAAAAGCCCAGTGAAATCCCGTCGGTTCAGTTGCGGGCCTCAGCACGCCAGGTCGGTGCGCGCGCGGCCCACGCCGGCTGGCACACGCGTTGCCTCTCTTCCCTGCAACTGCCGCGGCGACGTTGCGCGGCACCCTATCAGAAGGAGAACTGCAGAAATGGCTGACGATATTCGCAAGAAGGACGAGTCACATCCGGTTGGGACGAGCGTGGGCGCTGGCACGGGTGCCGTCGCGGGTCTCGCGACCGGCAGCGTGGTGGGCGGACCGGTGGGCGCGGTGGTCGGCGCCGCTGTCGGCGCCGTGGCTGGCGGGCTCGCCGGGCATGGCATTGCGGCGGCGGTGGATCCGACCGTCGAGGACGCCTATTGGCGCGACAACTACACGACGCGGCCGTACTACCAGTCGGGCCGCAGCTACGACGACTACCGCGACGCGTACCGCTACGGGTGGGAATCGCGCACTCAGTATGCCGACCGCAGGTGGGACGACGTCGAGAACGACCTCGAACACGGTTGGGAGAAAGCCAAGGCCAACTCGCGCCTCGCGTGGGCCGACGCGAAGCACGCGACCCGCGACGCCTGGCACCGCGTCGAGCGGGCGCTGCCGGGTGACGCCGACCGCGACGGCCGATAGGCGGAGCGATCAGCGAGGCGAGGCGGCACCACCGCCTCGCCTCACGCTCGAGGCACGCTTACGGCGTGCTCACGGGCCTGGCGTTCAGGTTCGCTCACCACTTCGCTCGTCGGCGCGGCCTGACTCGTCGAGCAGGCCCCTCACCTTGGCCGCGAGCACCTCTTTCGTGAACGGCTTCTGCAGCAAGCGCACCCCGTCGTCGGGCCCTCCGCGCTCGAGGATGACGTCCGAGGTATAGCCCGACATGAAGAGCACCTTCAGATGCGGCCAACGCGTCTGCAGGCGGCGGCTCAACTCGTCGCCGTTGAGGCCCGGCATCACGACGTCCGTGATGAGCAGGTCGATTCGCGACGCGTCGCGATCGGTCAACCCCAGCGCCTCGGCGGGCGAGAGACAGGCCGTCACCGTGTAGCCCAGCTGCTCGAGGAACGTCCGCGCCAGCCTCAATACCCCGGGATCGTCCTCGACGACGAGCACGTGCTCGGAGCCTTCGGTGGCCAGCGCCTGAGGGTCGGCGTCCTCCATGTCCGCGCGCGACTCTTCGGCGCGCGGCAGGTAGACGGCAAACGTCGATCCCCGGCCGGGCGTGCTCGACGCCGCGATGAACCCGTCGTTCTGCTTGATGACGCCGTACACGGTAGCGAGCCCGAGCCCTGTCCCCCGCCCCATCGACTTCGTCGTGAAGAACGGCTCGAAGACCTGGGAAAGCGTCTCGGCGTCCATGCCGGCGCCGGTGTCGTGGACCGCGAGCCGGACGAACTCGCCGGGCCGTGCATCGGCCCACTGACGTGCCGTCACCTCGTTGATCACGAGGTTGGACGTCTCGATGGTAATCGAGCCGCCGCCGACGATGGCATCGCGCGAGTTGAGGGTGAGGTTGGTGATGACCTGATCGAGGTGCGAGGGGTCGATGCGGACCGGCCACACGCCGGCACCCAGGCGGCAGACGAGATCGATGTCCTCGCCGATCAGGCGCTCCAGCATGCGGCGCGTCTGCTCGACGGTCTGATTGACGTCGACCACCCGCAGGCGCGCCGGCTGACGGCGCGCGAACGCCAGGAGCTGGCGCGTCAGATCGGCCGACCGCAGGCCGGCCTTCTCGATCTCGACGAGGTCGTTGTAAACGGGATGATCGACGGTCAGCGTCCCGAGCGCAATCTGCGCGTGACCCAGGATGGCCTGGAGCATGTTGTTGAAGTCGTGCGCCACGCCGCCCGCCAGACGGCCCACCGACTCGAGCTTCATGGCCTGCAGCAGCTGCGCCTCGAGCTGCTTGCGGTCGGTGATATCCTCCTTCACCGCCACGTAGTGCGTGATGCGTCCCTTGTCGTCGCGGATGGGCGAGATGACGGCGTGCTCCCAGAAGAGGCTCCCGTCCTTGGCCTTGTTCAGGAACTCCCCGCGCCACTCGCGGCCCGATGAAATGGTGGCCCACAGCTCGCGGTATTCCTCGGCGCTGCGCGATCCCGACTTGAGGATGCGGGGGTTCTGCCCCACCGCTTCCTCGAAGCCGTAGCCCGTGCGGCTGGTGAACTTGGGGTTCACGTACTCGATGGTGCCGGCGACATCCGTGATGACGATCGACACGGGACTCTGCTCGAGCGCGCTCGAGAGCTTGCGCAGCCCCTGCACCGCCATCCGCCGTTCACGCTGGCGGCCGACGTCGAAGCGGTACGCGGCGGACGCCACCACCACGCCGATCATCCAGATGCCGAGGGACCAGAGTTGCAGCGTCTGC
>JAHDVQ010000001.1:10706-16319 GCA_023384595.1 Vicinamibacteraceae bacterium
GACGAAGCGGCGCGTGTGATCGAGCGTCCAGGCGAACGAGAGGGCCACGATCGCCGTCCACGCGATGAGGACCAGTGGGAACCAGAGCGGACGTGCTCGAACGCGCACCGGGGGGAGTGGTGCGAACGACACGCGGGGGAGGATATCACGAGGTCACGGGCTCATGAGCCCGTGACCCCTGCTGCGCGAGGCTCGTACCGGGACGTGCCTCTCAGCCCCTTCAGCGAACGCTGAGCCGGTTGACGATCGTGTAGCCCGCGGCCTTTTCGCGCGCGATCTGCTCGGCGCGAGTCTTCTGGGCGGCCGTCGGCACCGACCCGTTCAGCGTCACGGTCATCGTGTCGGCGTTGGTGTCGACGTCGATGCGCGTCGAGTCCACGGTCGTGTCGGCCATCAGCGCGCTCTTGATGTCGGCGGTCTGCTGCGCCGCATCGGCCTTGGCGCCGGCGCGGTTCATGGCCTCGCCCGTCGCCTCGACTGCCCCTTCGGTCGCGCGCGCCGCATCCTCGCCCGCACGCCGGGTCGCGTCGACGGCGCGCTCGGCACCAGCCTCGGCCGCCGCGGCCGCTTCACGACCCGCCTCTGACGTCGCCTCGGCGGCACGCTCGCTCGCCCGACGCGCCTCTTCGGCGGCAATCTCGGCATCCTTCCTCGCACCGTCCGCTGTATTCGAGCAGCCGACCGTGAGAGCGGTCGACAGCGCCAGAGCCATACCGGTGATCACGTACTTCTTCATCTCCATGAGCCTCCATCCAGGAAAACCGCAGGCCGGTCACTGCGACCGGCCGATCAGGAGGGGTAGTGGCAACGGCTGTGCCGGATCGCGAAGCGAGGACGTCCAGGCTGGACGCCGACAGAGGGACACACCCTAAGACGTTGATTCCGCAGCGGTAGCGTGCATCCCAACCTGGTTGGCCCGGACAGCGGAATCCGTTACACTGAAATCCACAACAACAGAAGCGTAGCGATACGAAACAGCATCGCCCCAGGATGAATCATTTGAAGTCAACGATCTGGCTTCAGCTTGGAGCCTTCCTGGCGGTGATGGCCGGCGGCGTGGCGCTCGGCGAGGCCCCTTTCCCAGCGGCGCCCACGACGGATTCCGCACGTGAGCTGCCCCGCGACATCGTCCAGGCCCTGCATCAGATTGGCGGGTCGCCGCGCGAGGTGGGCGCACTAAGGGACGGGCACGCGGTCGCCCATTCGCGTCCAACGACGAGGCACGACGAGGTCGCGGTGGCCGGGGCGGTTCGCATCGAGGTCCCCGCGTCGTACTTCGAGGCCCGGTATCGCGACGTCCGCGGCTTCGAGCCGCCGCAGCGGCTGCTGGGCGCCGGCACCTTCTCGGTCCCGGCGCGGGCGGCCGACGTCGAGCAGTTGACGCTTCCGGCGGGCGACCTTGCGGATCTCGAGTCGTGCCGCGTTGGCGACTGCTCCGTTCACCTCGATCGCGCGCTGCTCGAGTCGCTGCAGACGCTCGACTGGGATCTCGAGGGCACGCCCGTGAGAGCCGAGGCGCTCGTGCGTGAGTGGGCCGTGCACTACGTGAACGCCTACCGGCTGCGGGGCAACGCGGCGCTGTTTCCTTACGGACACCGCACGCCCACGCGCTCGCATCTCGAGGATGCGACGTCGCTCGTCGAAGCCGACGCGCTGCTGCGAGTCGCGGCCGGCCACGTCCAAAGCTATCTCGGCGGGCTCGACCGCGTCGGCGCGCCGTTTCCTGCCGAGGAGTTCGTCTACTGGTCGCTCCTCAAGTTCACGCGGAAGTCGATCGCGCGCCTCAACCACGTCGTCATGGCCGACGCCACGCTGGGCGACGAGGCGCGCGTCATCGTGTCGCGCACCATCTTCGCGAGCCACTACCTTCGCGACGGACTCGAGGTGCTGCTGCTGATGCCCGACCCCTCTCGCGGCATCGTCGTGTCGGGGCAGGGCGCCAATGCCTCGGCACCCGGCGCGATCTATCTGCTGCTGTCGAGCCGTTCCCACAGCGACGACCTGCTCGGCCTGCGGGGCGCACTCTTCCGCGGACTCGTGCGGCGGCGGGCCCGCGGGTCGCTGGAGAAGTACCTCGCCGACCTCAAGCGGAGGCTCGAGACGAGCTACCAGCAGACGCTCCAACGAGGGCGCGCCGCGTGAGCTCGGCCGGCACCTCCGCCGGACTTCCCTCGTCAAACACGGTATAGTGGCAGCACCGCCACATCCGTGACGCAGAGGGAGTTCCCATGAAGGGCATCATTCGGGCCTGGGGGTTGATCCTCCGCGGCTACTCACCGAGTCTGTCCATCGAGATCACGAAGGAGTGCCCGCTGCGCTGTCCCGGCTGCTACGCCTACGGAGACGAGCACCTCGGCGGAACTCAGCGTCTGCGCGATATGAGCGACCACAAGGGCCAGGACCTCGTCGACGGGGTCCTCGCGCTCGTCGATGCCGAGCACACGCTGCATCTGTCGATCATCGGCGGCGAGCCCCTGGTGCGGTACCGCGAACTGAACCAGTTGCTTCCGCAGATTGCCGCCCGCGGCATCTACACCCAGGTAGTGACGAGCGCCGTCAGGCCCATCCCGCGCGAGTGGGCCGGGCTCCGCCGCTTGCACCTCGTGGTGTCGGTCGACGGACTGCAGCCCGAACACGATGCCCGCCGCGCGCCAGCCACCTACGACCGCCTCGTCAAGCACATCGAGGGCCACTCCGTCACCATTCACTGCACGGTGACGCGTCAGCAGACCCGCACGGAGGGCTACCTGGATCGGTTCGCGGCGCAGTGGTCGGCCAACCCGAACGTGCGGAACATCTGGTTCAGCCTCTACACGCCACAGGTGGGCGAGGTCTCGGACGAGATGCTCACGCCGGAGGATCGCCAGCGTGTCGTCGGCGAGCTGTTGGTGCTGCAGGATCGCTATCCCAAGGTGCACATGCCGAAGTCGGTGAGCCGCGCGTATCTGAGCCCGCCCACCTCTCCCGACGACTGCACGTTCGCCCGCACGACGATGTGCCTCACGACCGATCTGTCGACGCGCATCACGCCCTGCCAGTTGGGGGGCCGGCCCGACTGCGAGCAGTGCGGCTGCATCGCCTCGGCCGGGCTCACGGCGGTCGACCGCCACGAACTCCTGCCAGGACTGCGGCTCAGGGAGATCTTCGACTGGTCGTCCCGCGTTGGCGCGGCAGCGCGGCGGGGGCGCGAGCGACGGCGAGCGCGGCGCGGGGGAACGACGCCGGCCCTCGGCGTCGATCGCGCGCGTACGTAGAGTCAGGGCGCGCGTCACGCGCACGCGCGTCGCCCACGCCTACCTCAGAGCCGGATCGGCAACGGGAACATCAGTACGACAGGCTGAGCCCGACGCCGGCCGCGTGTGACGTGTACCGGTAGAAGGCGTCCGTCGAGCGATAGCGCGTGTAGTCGTACCGCGTCACGACGGCCACCTCCCACCCGCCGGTTCGGGTGGGCACGATCGGAATCCGCAGCGACACGACACCCTGATAGACCGTGTCGGCCCTCGGCGTGCCGTCCGGGAGCGGCAGACCCTCGGCGTCGCGCGCGACGGTCGCCGTGTAGTCCTTCTCTTCGGCAAATCCCGAGACGTCGAGCTGCAGGCCCGCGCCCAGCATGGCTCTCACTCCGAGCCGGCCGAGGGTCATGTCGCTCGCGTAGGCGTCATCGTAGATGCCGTCGTCGAAGAAGCGGGCGGGCGTCTCGATCACGGCGGGCGGCACGTCGCCTCCCGTGAGGCGGCGGCTGACGTCGGCCGAGACCGCGACGCGGTCGGCCAGCGACTGCGCCACACGTGCGAAGAGCGTCACGCGCGTGGCCCGCGCGGCGGGACTCCCGGGATCGAGCACCATCTCGCGCCCGACGATGAAGCGGCCGGTACCCGGACCGCCGACGCCCTTGCCCATGCCACCAGGTCCTGGAGCTGGGGTCGGCGCTGCCGGCGTGATCGTCGCGATCCACGACGATGTCGGCGGAACGCCGTCGTACGCGCGGCGTCCTACGCTCGCCTCTCCGATGATCGTGGTGCGCGTCTGCAGGTTCACGAGGAGGCTCACGAACCCGGAGTGTTCGTCCTGATCGAGCGCCCCCAACTCGTCGAACCGTCGCACGTCGAACCGGTAGCCCGTGCGCACGGTCATGGTGGGCCGCGGCCGCAGTTCGAGATTGGCGAACGCGCCGGCGCCGTTGAAATTCGCCGCTGCCCAGGCGTCACCATTGCGGCGCAGCGTGGCGTCGCCGCCCAGGAAGAGACTCGCGCGCTGCCGGGCCCCGAGATCGATGCGGTAGGTCCCGCCGACGCCGTGGTTGACGGTCCGCCAGTCGCCATCCACCGCGTAGTCGGACACGTCCACGCCGTAGAAGATCCGCGCGCGTTCGGCGGCGAAGACGTGCTCCGCGTCGAACGACACCGCCAGCTGTCGCGCCGTGTCCTCGAGCGTGCCGAGTCCAGAGACGTTGTCGAACTGCTGGCCGATATCGAGCGACACCCCGGGCTGGGCCGAGGCCGTGGCGTGCGGGAGGAGCCACATGGGGAGCAGCGTCGCGAATGCGACGACGCGGCGGGCGGCAGATCTGGTCATCGCCTGCTCCGATTTGCGGAGAATCGTGTGGCTAGTAAGGCCCGGGGCCGCCGTGCGGGCGGCCCCGGTGTCGGAGAGGAGGCTCGGGTCAGCGGCGGCCGCCGCGCCGGCCACCGGCGGAGCGACCCTTGCCGGTGCCGTCGCAGATGCCGTTGCCGCCGCCCGCTCCGGCCCTGGCGCCGAAGCCCGTGCCGTCTCTCGGCCCGATCCCCTTGTTGCCCGTGCCGTCGGCGGGCCCCATCCGGCGCCCCTTCCCGGCCCGCGCCCCCTGACCGGTCTGGTACAGGTCGCAGATGCCGTCACCGTTGGCGTCGACGAAGTTGGGTCCGGCCGACACGGCCGCCTTCACGGGCCCCGTGGCCTGCGGCCCGGCCGAGACGGCGGCCTTCACCGGGCCGGCGCCCTGCTGCGCCTGCTGTGCGAAGGCCATGCCCGAGAAGACGAGGATGGCCGCGGGGACGAGAACGAGTGCGCGCTTCATGTGGTCCTCCATAGAGCGGTCACGGACGGCGCTGGAAGTGTCCGAGCCCTGATGACCGGCCTTGCGACTGGTCACCCCGGGACACAGCATCACGCGTGCCAGCCCGGAGAGCCCGCGATGCGCAGTCTTCGCATCACCTTGGACCCCATCTAACGCTTTTTCCTGCAACGACTTATGGCATTGTCACCAATGAATGCCGGGGGTCAGGGACGCGGAGGGCTGCGGGAGAGGTCGACCACCTCGTCGAGCGGCTCGACCAGATGGTCGAGCCGTCAGCTCCCGGACGAGGATTCGTGGGGATCGGCCACGGCGGCGTCGTGGTGCGCGGCGGCCGGTTCGAGACCGTGCTTCTTCATCTTGTACCGGAGATGGCGCTCGCTCATCCCGAGCAACCGGGCGGCGCGCGTCTGCACGCCGCCTGACCTGGCAAGCGCGTCGGCGATGAGCCGTCGCTCGAAGGCGCTCACGCGCTCGACGAACGTCGTGCCGGAGTGGTCTGCCATGGCAGCCGCCGACTCGGAGAGCTCGCCCGGATCTCGAGGCTCGCCCGGATC
>JAHDVQ010000001.1:16419-18899 GCA_023384595.1 Vicinamibacteraceae bacterium
CGCGAGCCCCTGCACGTGCATGGGCAGGTCGCGCGTCGTGACGAGCGGGCCGCGGCCGAGCACGACGGCCCGATGCACCAGGTTCTCGAGCTCGCGCACGTTTCCGGGAAAGCCGTACCGCATCAGCAGGTCCATCGCCTCGCGCGAGATCTGTTTGCGCCCTCCGCTCCCTTCGTCGGCAAACCGTTCGAGGAACTGCTCGACCAGCAGCGGAATGTCCTCGCGCCGCTGCCGCAGGGGCGGCAGCTCGATGGTGACGACGTTCAAGCGGTACCAGAGGTCTTCGCGGAACTCGCCCGAGTCGACGAGCGCCTCCATCGGGCGGTTGGTCGCGGCCAGGACGCGCACGTCCACGGGCTGCGGCCGCTGTCCGCCAAGCCGCTCCACGGTATGTTCCTGGAGCACCCGCAACAGCTTGACCTGCGCGCTTCGCGGCAGGTCGCCGACCTCGTCGAGCAGCAGTGTCCCGCCGTCGGCCATCTCGAAGCGCCCGCGGCGCTCGCGATCGGCCCCGGTGAAGGCGCCGCGCTCGTGCCCGAACAGTTCGGCCTCGACGAGCGACTCCGGCAGCGCCGCGACGTTGACGGCCACGAAGGGCCCGCGGCTGCGCGGGCTGGCGTAGTGAATGGCGCGGGCGAGCAGTTCCTTGCCCGTCCCGCTCTCGCCCCGGATGAGCACGGTCGCCCGGCTCGGGGCCACGCGCGCGGCGGTATTGATGGCATCGGCCATCCGTGCGTTGGCCGTCTCGAGGCCGGACAGTCTGTAGGTGGACTCGACCACCCGCCGCAGCTCGCGGTTCTCGGACTCGAGCGCGCGCCGCTCGAGCGTGCGCGTGACGAGGACGTCGAGCTCGTCGAGATCGATGGGCTTGGTGAGGTAGTCGGACGCCCCTCGCTTCATGGCATCGACCGCCGTCGCGACCGTGCCGAAGGCGGTCATGACGATGACCGCGATCTCGGGGTTGGCCTGCCGCACCGCTTCCAGCAGATCGAGACCCGTGCGTCCCGGCATCCGCAGGTCGGTCAGCACGAGGTCCAGCGGCTCCCGCCCGGCCACGGCGAGCGCATCGTCGACACTGCCCGCCTCGTTGACCGCGTATCCGCGCTTGCGCAGGAACCCGGCCAGCACCGTCCGCTGGGCGGGCTCGTTGTCGACGACGAGCAGCCGTGCGTCAGGCATGGGTCGCCTCGTCGGCGGCGAGCGGCACGCGCACCACCATGCGGACGCCGCCGCTCTCGGGCGTTACCACCTCGATGGTGCCGCCGTGCGCCCCCACGACCTGGTGGGCGACCGCGAGGCCCACGCCCGTACCGTCGGCCTTGGTCGTGAAGTAGAGATCGAAGATGCGCGGGAGGTCGTCGGGCGAGATGCCCGGACCCGTGTCGGCGACCTCGATGACGAGGTGGGCGCCGTCGATGCGTGACATCACGGCGACGTGCCCCCCGGCCGGTGTGGCCTCGACGGCATTGCGGACGATGTTGTCCAGGGCCTGGCGGAGCTGGTCCGGATCGGCGTCGAACGAGCCGCGGGCGTCCGAGGTGATGTCGACCGCGACGTCGTGCGCGGCCGCGAGGGCGCGTGCCGAGTCGGCGAGGCCGTCGACCCACGGCTCGATCTCGACGCGGCGCACGTCGAGCCGCGGGGCCCTCGCGAACTCGAGGAACTCCTGCACGCGCCGGTCGATCCGCGCCGCTTCGGCGCTGATGACCCCCACGAGGGCGCGCCCATCGTCGTCGGTCGAGTCGCCGGAACTGAACGACTCGCGCGCCAGGCGCTGGGCGCTCATGGCGATGGCGTTGAGCGGATTCCGGATCTCGTGCGCGACGGTCGACGCCATCTCGCCCATGGCCGCAAGACGATCGCGGCGGCGCAGCGCCTGCTCGGCGCGAGCGTGACGTTCGCTGAGCGACCCGTATGCGCGCCGGAGCCAGATGAAGCCGAGCGCGACCACGCCGAGGGCCACCGCCGACGACAGGGAGAGCATCAGACGCAGCAGGGTCCGCCGCTCGGTCCCGCGCAACGTGTCGAGGCGCACGCCGACGGCGAGCGAGGTGGGCACGCCGTCGCCCACGTCGATGGGCCCGGTGAGGTCGAGCACGCCCTGCACGCCGCCGCCGGTCACGCGCTCACCTGCCTCGGACGCTCCGGCCGTGCCGGCCGCCGGCGCGTCGCCATGGGCGTAACGCACATCGCCATGCGTGAAGACGAGGTAGGCGATCTCGGGATTGCCGGCGATGAGGTCGCCGAGCAACCGGTCGATGGAGGCTTGCGCCTGCAGGTCCGAGAGGCCCGCGGCATCGATGCTGACGAGGATGGCCCCGCCGCCGGCGCGTCGCACGCCTGCCGCCAGCCGCGCCACATCACCCCAGCGACCGGTGTGGACGTCGGTCACGACCTCGGCGCGCTCGCCCGACAGCAACTGGCTGGTGAGCAGGGCGGTCCCTGGACCCGCGCCGAATCCCGGACCGAGGCCGAGGCCC
>JAHDVQ010000001.1:18999-38916 GCA_023384595.1 Vicinamibacteraceae bacterium
GGTGCGCCCGCGAGCAGTTCGCGGCGTCCGTCGCGGTCGAGGGTCGCCACGCGCAGGCCCGGGGCCGCCTTGACCATATCCTCGAGCACCGGGGCCGTGAGGCGTCTGGTCCGGTCGACGGCGGTGAGCAGCCGCGCGTGATCGAGCAGGCGGGCGGTGAGCGTCGACTCGGCCTGGAGTGCCGCCGCGCGGTTGGCCCTGGCCGCCGCCGTCACGGTGTCGCGGATCGACGCCGCGTGGGCCCGCGAGAGCACCATCAGCTCGCGGCTCGCGGCGTTGTAATCGAACCAGGCGACCGCGAGCAGTGCGGCCAGCAGCAGCGCGGCGACGACCGCGACGGGAACCTCGAGCAGTCGCGCGGGAAGGCGGAGCATCCGCACTAAGGATGCACCAATCCGCCTCCCGTGACGCGCCGCGGCACGTCGACGGTGCGGCTAGTCGTGGTGTTCCGACGCCTGGAAGCGCTCGGCCCCCGGGATCAGCCCGGCCAACCGGCCCGGGTCGTGGATGAGCAGCGGCAAGTGCTGCGGGCAGATGTAGTAGGCCGACTCGAGGTACTCCAGGCGGAGGAGCGGAACGCTGCGGCTATCGGTGCCGCAGGCGAGGCAGGCCGGCGTGGGCTGGGTCGAAGGTTCCATCCGGCGATCCTATCCCGAAGCCTCCGCGCGAACCTTGATGTGGATCATGGCTCCACGGTTCGAGCCCCAGCGCTCACTTCAAGTGAGCCGGGTTCGAAGCGGCAGCACCTCGAGCGACACCGACTTCACGAGCGCGAAGAGGTCGCGCCCCGGCTCGATGTGGAGGCGGGCAATCGCGTCGCGCGTCACCTCGGCGAGCAGCCGCTCGCGCCCCACGGCCAGCTGCACGATGACGTGTCCGCGCACCGGTTCAGGCGCGAGGGCCACGACGGTGGCGGCCAGCACGTTGTGCAGGCTGACGTTCGACGGCTCGCGGCCGGCGAGGACGACGTCGCGCGCCGGGACGCGGACCCGCACGGGCATCCCCTTGCTCAACCCCGTGTCGCCCGACACGAGGGTGCCACCCTCGAACGCCAGGTCTGCCAGCCCGCCCGCGCGATCGACGCGGGCGACCACGGCCTCGAGCACCGCTCCTGGGCCGACCGCCTCGCCGAGCCAGCCGGAATCGGGGCGGCTCGTGAGGTCGCCGAGCGGCCCGGACGCCACGGCCCGTCCGTGCTCCAGCACCAGGAGATGACTCGCGAGCCGGATGATGTCGTCGAAGTCGTGCGTCACGAGCACGAGCGGCACGTCGAACGAGCGCCGCAGGTCGTCGATCTCGTCCTGCAGGCGGCGTCGCACGGCGCGATCGACGGCCGAGAACGGCTCGTCGAGCAACAGCACGGCCGGCTCGCGCGCGAGGGCCCGCGCGAGCGCGACGCGCTGGCGCTCGCCGCCGGAGAGTTCCGCGGGCCGGCGATGACGGCGCCCGGCCAGATGCACCCGCTCGAGGAGGTGTTCGGCACGCTCGCGCCGCTCACCGCGGGGCCGTACGCCGATCGCCGTCATCACGTTGCCGAGCGCGGTCATGTGCGGGAAGAGGGCGTACTCCTGGAAGACCATCCCCACGGGCCGCCGGTGCGGCGGCACGAAGCGCCCCGAGGCGGTGTCGACCCAGACCTCGCCGCCGATCGCGATGCTGGCCGTGCGTGGGGCGTAGAGGCCCGCAATCGATCGCAGGATCGTCGTCTTGCCGCTCCCCGACGGGCCGAAGATGCCCAGCACGGCACCGGGGGCGCAGTCGAAGGCGACGGCGAGCGGAATGGGGCCGTCCTGCTCGAGGGCGACGGTCAGCCGCCGCTCAGCCACGGCGACGCCCCACGCGGCGGCCGAGCACCGTGACCAGCGCGAGTGCCGCCACGGCCAGCACCAGCAGGACCGCCGCCATCTGGCCGGCCCCTCGATCGTCGAAGGCCTGTACCCGGTCGTAGATCGCGATGCTGAGCGTTCGCGTCTCGCCCGGAATGTTGCCGCCCACCATGAGCACCACGCCGAATTCTCCGAGGGTGTGCGCGAAGGCGAGAATGGCCGCCGTCACGATGCCGGGCCAGGCGAGGGGCAGATCGATCCGGAGGAAACGGCGCCACGGGTCGAGTCCGCAGCAGGCGGCCGCCTCGCGCACATCCGGAGGCACGGCCTCGAAGCCGCGCTGGATGGGCTGCACGACGAACGGCAGGTTCGCGATGGCCGACGCCGCGAGCAGGCCGGGAAACGAGAACGCCAGCGTCTGGCCGAGCAGGTGATCGAAGGCGGCGCCCAGCGGCGAGCGCGCGCCGAAGGACGTGAGCAGGTAGTAGCCGAGCACCGTGGGGGGAAGCACCAGGGGCACGGCGACGAGCGCCTCGACGAGGCTCTTGCCGGGGAAGGTGCGCACGGCCAGCAGGTGGCCGAGCGCAATGCCGGGCGGCAACAGCACCGCGAGGGTCCCGGCACCGAGCCACAGCGAGACGGAGAGGGCCTGCCACTCCACCAGCCGCCCCGCCGCTACTCCGCCACCGCGAAGCCGTAGCGCCGCAGCACGGCCCGTGCGCCAGGCGTCTGCACGTACGCGTAGAAGTGTTCGGCCACCGGGCCGGCCGACTTCATGAGGACCATGCGTTGGCGCAGCGGGGGATGGTCGCCCTCCGGCACGAGCGCGAAGCTGCCTCGCCCCCGCATCGAGGGCGCCAGCGCGATCGAGTGCGCGATCAGCCCTCCTGCCGCGTCGCCGCTTGCGGCAAACTGCGCGGCCTGCGACACGTTCTCACCCACGACGAGCGCCGGCTGAATCCGGTCCCACAAGCCGTGCGCCCTGAGGGCGGCCTCGGCCGCCCGCCCGTAGGGCGCGTGCGCCGGGTTGGCGATGGCAAAGCGCGAGACCTTGCCGGCCGCCAGCAGGCGGGTGAGTCCCTCGAAGCCTTCGTCGGGCACGAGCGGAGACCCCTGGGGCGCGAACAGCACGAGGCGCCCCACCGCGTAAAGCATGCCGCGATCGCGCGTGAGCCCTGCCTCGTGCAGGCCGAAGATGAACTGTTCGTCGGCCGAGAGGAACATCTGAAACGGCGCGCCGTCGCGCGCCTGCCGCGCCAGCGTGCCCGACGATCCGAACACCAGGTCGACGTGCTCGCCGTGCTCCTCGGTGAAATGCCACGCGATCTCGGCAAGCGCGAAGGCCAGATCGGAGGCCGACGCGATCGCCGGGGGGCGTGCTGCCTCCTGAGGTCTGAACCTCGAGACGAGGGCCCCGACGGCCAGCCCGGCGAGGATCGAAGCGCACGCGATGAGGACGCTCCGCCGCCATCCGCTCATCGGAACACATCCCGGATGGCCCTCCCGGACCGCGAGAAGGCGTGGCCTGCCTCGGCGGCGCCGCGAGCCAGGGTGGCGCCGACATGCTCGAAGGGGGCGCGCCGGTGCTCCGGCAGACTCCAGGGGGCGGGCGGCATGGGCAGGGACGCGGGGCCCGGTGTCCAGGACGCCGTCAGAACGACACCGCCCTCCCTGGTTCCGTGGGCGACCGGCCGTGCGGTGGGCGCACCGGGGGTACGTCCGGCGCGGACGGCACGAGGGTGCGCGCGGGGCTCGGGCCACCAGGCCAGCGCCATGGGCGAGGGCGGCTCGACGTGCGCGCCCCGCGGGAGCGGACTGCGTGCGAGGGAGGCCGGCGAGTCGGGCAACGGCGTGGAAGGAAGGGGCCAGTAGCTGACGAGCGCCGCGAGCGTCCCCAGCAGCATCAGGCCCGCGACGGCCGACGCCTTCCGGCTCGTCGCGTGCGCGGTGAGCGGCACTTCCGGGACGAGCGGCTTGTCCATGATGTCACTCTGCTCCGTTTCCGGGCGCCGCCCCTCACACCAGCGTTCGCATGGCGTCGAGGAGCCGGGTCACCTCGTCCTCGGTCGTGTAGCACGCGCAGCCGATGCGAACGAGGCCGTCCGTGCCATGCCCGAGCCGCTCGACGAGCGTCGTCGCGTAGAAGTCGCCGCTCGACACGAAGAGCCCGTGCGGGGTGAGACGCTCGGCGACCTCGTCGGCCGGAAGCCCGCGCACCGCGCAGGCGATCGTGGGCGTGCGGGGCGCGTCGGGCGGCGGTCCGTACACGGTGACGCCCGGCATCGCCGTGAGCCCTGACCACAGCCGCTCGACGAGTCCCCTGCTCCGGACATGGAGCGCGTCGAAGGTTCGGGCGAGCGCGTCGCGCCGTGTGCCGGCCTCGCCGGCGAACCCGGCCAGCACGTCGATGGCCGCCGCCGTGCCGACAATGCCCTCGTGGTTCTGCGTGCCGGTCTCGAGCCGCTCGGGCGCGGCGTCGGGTGCCGGCGCGAGCTTCGGCACGTCGAGCGCCTCGAGCAAGGGGCGCTTCCCATACAGAACGCCGACGTGGGGACCGTAGAACTTGTAGGCGGAACACGCCAGGAAGTCGCAGTCGATCGCGCGGACGTCGACGAGGGCGTGCGGGGCGTAGTGCACGGCATCCACGAAGAGGAGCGCGCCGCGATCGTGGGCGAGGGCGGCCGCGCGCGCCACGTCGTTGACCGTGCCGACGGCATTCGACGCCGCCCCGATGGCGAGCAGCCGGGTCCTCGGCGTGAAGAGCGATTCGAGGTGCGGCCAGTCGATCCCGGCCGACGCGGGATCGACTCGTGCGGTACGCACGAGGATGCCGCGGTCGCGGGTGAGCGCCCGCCAGGGATCGACGTTCGCGTGATGATCGAGTTCGGTCACGATCACCTCGTCGCCTTCGCGCCAGTCGCGCGCGAGCGCCCTGGCGAGGTGGAAGGTGAGCGAGGTCATGTTCTGCCCGAAGGCGACCTCCGCGGGGGTGGCGTTCAGGAAGTCGGCCACGGCCGCCCGGGCCGCGGCCAGCGCCGCGTCGGTCTCGACGCTCGTCGGGAACCGCCAATGGGTGTTCGCGTTGTGGTGAACGAGGTAATCGGCCATGGCCTCGACCACGGCCCGGGGCACCTGCGTCCCGCCGGGGCCATCGAAGTAGGCCACGGACCGGCCCTCGTGGCGGCGTTCGAGCGCCGGGAAGGCCCGGCGGATGTCATCGGTGGACTGCACGGCACTCATGGCTGCGATTGTAAACTGTTACCCCGGAGGTCGCCTGTGAACCGACGTTTCGTCCTGCTCGCTCTCCTCGTTCTTGTCGTCGCCACCGCGGTTACCGCCCGAGCCGAGACGCGGTTGCTGCGCTTCCCCGCCATCCACGCCGATCGCGTGGCCTTCACGTACGGCGGCGACCTCTGGGCCGCGCCCGCCAGCGGCGGCACCGCCACGCGCCTCACGGCGCACCCCGGGGTCGAGGCCTTCGCCCGCTTCTCGCCCGACGGCCAGTGGATTGCCTTCACCGGGCAATACGACGGTGACGAACAGGTCTACGTGATGCCCGCCGGGGGCGGCGAGCCGCGCCAGCTCACGTTCTACCCGGCGCGAGGGCCGCTCGCCCCGCGCTGGGGATACGACAACCAGGTCTTCGGCTGGACGCCCGACGGCAAGGGCGTCGTCTTCCGCTCGCTGCGGGACTCGTGGACGTTGCCCGTCGCGCGCCTCTACGTCGTGCCGGTCGACGGCGGCCTTCCCGCACCGCTGCCGATGCCCGAGGCCGGCTCCGGCGCGTACTCGCCGGACGGCACGAAGATGGTCTACTCGCCGCAGTCGCGCGACTTCCGTTCCGAGAAGCGGTATGGAGGCGGACAGGCCAACGATCTCTACATCTTCGACCTGAAGACGAACGAGACGACCGTCGTGGCCGACCACGTCCGCGCCGATCGCGACCCGATGTGGGTCGGCTCGCGGATCTACTTCACGTCGGACCGCGACGGCACGTTCAACCTGTACGCGTACGACCTCGGTTCGCGCCAGACCACGGCCGTGACCACCGGCCGCCAGTGGGACGTGCGGTGGCCGAGCGCCGACGGCACGGGCCGCATCGTCTACGAGGTGAACGGCGGGCTGCAGGTGCTCGACGTCGCGTCGGGCCGCTCGACCCCCATCTCGATCACGGTGCCCGACGACGGGCTGTGGAAGCGGCCGTCGCGCGTCTCGGCCGCCGGTCAGATCTCCGACTTCGAGCTCTCGCCAAAAGGCGAACGCGCCCTCGTCGCGGCGCGCGGCGACATCTTCACGCTCCCCATCGAGAAGGGGGCGGCGCGGAACCTCACGATGAGCTCCGGCGCGCACGACAAGTGGCCGCGCTGGTCGCCCGACGGATCGCGCATCGCGTTCATCTCGGATCGCACCGGCGAGGAGGAGGTGTGGGTCGTGCCGCAGGACGGCTCGGGCCCGGCCGAACGGCTCACCACCGGCATGAAGGTGATGCTCTACGCCCCCGAGTGGTCGCCCGACGGCTCGCGCCTCGCCGTTGGCGACAAGGACGGCCGGATCCACGTCATCGACGTCGCCTCGAAGAAGGTGACCGAGGTGTACGACGCCGTGCGCGGTCAGATCCGCGACTACACGTGGGCGCCGCGCGAACGCCACCTGGCGTTCAGCACGGGCGGCAGGAACGGCGTCTCGTCCATCTACATCTGGAGCGAGGGCGACGGCCGCGTACGCCGCGTGACCGATCCGCTCTTCAACGCCGCCAGCCCGGCGTGGGATCCCGACGGCCACTATCTCTTCTTCACGAGCACGCGCGAGTTCGCGCCGCAGATCTCCCAGGTGGAGTTCAACTTCGCCAGCGCGCGTTCGACGCTCCTCTACGCCCTGCCGCTCAGGAAGGACGTCGCGCACCCGTTCCCGCCCCAGAGCGACGAGGTCACCGTCGGCGGGTCTGCCGAGAGTGCCGCGCCCGACACCAAGCCGGCCGGGGCGCCTCCGGCCAACGGCAAGACAGCCGCCGAGGCCGCCGCGAAGAAGGGCGGCGACACGGCGGCGAAGAAGGAAGCGCCCGCCTCGCCGCTCATCGACTTCGACGGACTCGAAGGGCGTGCCACACGCGTGCCGCTGGACGCCGACAACTACGGCGCCCTGTCGGCGAAGAAGGGACACCTCGTGTACGCGGTCGGCGGCGGGTTCTACTACGGCCGCCAGAGCGACAGGCGCACGGCCCTGCGGATCTACTCGCTCAAGGATCGGAAGGAGACGACGCTCGTCGACGACATCCAGGGCTATGCGCTCTCGCGCGACGGCTCGAAGGTGCTCGTGCGGCAAGGTCCCGGCTTCAACCTGTTCGACGCCACGCCGACGGGGGCGAACTCGAAGAAGGCGGTCTCGACCGCGGGTCTGGTCGTCGACCGCGTCCCCACCGAGGAGTGGACGCAGATCTTCAACGAGGTCTGGCGGCGCTACCGCGACTGGTTCTACGTGCCCAACATGCACGGCTACGACTGGGAGGCGCTGCGGAAGCAGTACACGCCGTGGCTGGCGCACGTGGCGCACCGCTCCGATCTGAACTACGTCATCTCGGAGATGATCGCCGAGCTCACCGTGCAGCACGCCTACATCGAGGGCGGCGACATGGCGATGCCGGCGCGCCCGCGCGTGGCGCTGCCGGGCGCGCGGTTCGAGGCCGACGCCGCGTCGGGCCGCTATCGCATCGCGCGCATCCTGCCCGGGCAGAACGAGGAGGCGACCTACCGCTCGCCGCTCACCGAGGTAGGGGTCGACGCGCGCGAGGGCGACTACATCCTGGCCATCGACGGGGTCGATCTCACCACGAAGGACAACCCGTATCGCCTGCTCCGCCACAAGGGCGACCGCCCCGTCACGCTCACGGTGAACGCCACCCCGTCGGCGACCGGTGCCCGCACCATCACCTTCAACCCGGTCACGAGCGAGGACGACCTTCTCTATCTCGAATGGGTGCTGGGGAACCGGAAGCGCGTCGACGAGTTGTCGGGCGGCCGGCTCGCCTACCTGCACATACCCGACATGGGGGCCAACGGGATCCGCGAGTTCATCAAGTGGTACTACCCGCAGCTCGACAAGGAAGGCCTCGTGGTCGACGTGCGGGCCAACGGCGGCGGCAACGTGTCGCGGATGATCATCGAGCGGCTGCGCCGCACGCCACTGAGCTACGGCTACTCGCGGACCGATGACGTCGGCACGACGTATCCCGACGGGACGTTCCTCGGTCCGAAGATCGCCATCCTCGATCGCAACTCGGCGTCGGACGGCGACATCTTCCCCTACATGTTCAAGAAGGCGGGACTCGGACCCCTCGTGGGCAAGCGCTCGTGGGGCGGGGTCGTCGGCATCACCAATCGCGGACCGCTCATCGACGGCGGCAGCGTGAGCGTGCCCGAGTTCGGCTTCGCCGACACGACGCCCGAGTGGGTCATCGAGGGCTACGGCGTCGATCCGGACATCGACGTCGACAACGATCCCCGCTCGGTCCTCGCCGGCCGCGATCCGCAGCTCGAGCGGGCCGTCGAGGAACTGATGAAGCAGCTCCAGGGCCGCACCGTCGGGATTCCACCGCGTCCGGCCCCGCCGGTGAAGACGGAGACGCCGAAGTGACACGCCGTGTTCCCCTGCTCTTCGTGTGCGTGCTGGCCGCGGTCGCCGCGGCCAGCCTCGCTCACCCGACGGCCGCGGCCGCGCAGCGCCGGATCGATCCCTCCAATACGCCCGCCGCGCGGACCGCGCGCAGCCTGGTGACGGCGCAGGCTGCGCCAGCCGAGGAGAAGCCGGCACGCGAGGGGACGGCGGAGTTCGCCTTCGTGGGCACCTCCGGCAACTCCGAGACGATGTCGCTCGGCGTCGGCGGCACGCTGATCCTCCGGCCGGACCCGATGTGGGAGGTCGACTTCAAGGCGTCCTACATCCGCAACGAGTCGGAGGACCTCAAGACCGCGGAGTCGTTCCTCTTCGGGGCGCGCGGCAGCCGCCGGATCGACGACCGCCTCATGGTGTTCGGCCAGTACGGCTACCTGCGCGACAGGTTCGCGGGCATCGAACACCGCAACTCGCTCGACGCGGGCCTGGCGTACATCGCGTTCGAGGACGCGAGGCAGAAACTGGTCGTCGACGGCTCGCTGGGCTACGCGAACGAGCAGCGCCTGCTCGACGACGACATCTCGACGGCGACGGCCGGGATGGGGGGCGTCTACATCCTGAAGCTGTCCGAGAACGCGCAGGTCACCGAGGACGCGCACTTCAACTTCTCGCTCTCGGACGGCGGGGACTGGCGATTCACGAACATCGCCGGCGTCGCCGCCAAGCTCACGACGCTGTTCTCGTTGAAGGTCACCAACACGGTCCGATACGTGAACGAGCCGGCGCTCGGCTTCGATTCGACCGACATGATCACGGCCGTGGCGCTCGTCGCGAAGTTCTGATCCCGGCTCCATGCGACGGCGCGCACGCGCGTGGTTCCTCGCCGCCCTCGTCGCCGGGGCGGTCGTGCGGCTGGCCGCGCTGCCGCTTCCCGGCATGGAGGACGTCGGGGTCTGGAAGATCTGGACCTACAACGCGGCCAAGGACGTCACGCGCGTCTACGGAGTGGGTGGCAGCCCGCCCGAACGCGGCGTGCTCCACTACCAGGGGAAGTGGACGACCGTCGACTACCCGCCCCTCGCGCTGTACGAGCTGGGCGTGGTGGGCATCGTCTACGGCGCGGCCGCGCCCGCCTTTCCCAACACCTGGCACCTCCTGGCGGCCATCAAGGTGCCGGGGCTGCTCTTCGGGGCGGCGCTGACGTGGCTGCTGTACAGGACCGCCGCGCGCGCCGCGGGGAGTGACGCGCCGGCCCGGTGGGCCGCCCTCGCCTACTGGCTGAATCCCGCCGCGATACTGAATGCCGAAGTCCTCGGCTACCTCGACCCGCTCGTGATGCTCCCCGCCGTGGCCGCCCTCATCCTGCTCGTCGAGGGCCGCGCGACCTGGGCCGGCGTCGCCTTTGGTCTGGCGGTGATGACGAAGCCGCAGGCCGTGCTCGTTGCCCCGGCGCTCGCCATCTGTCTGCTCGGACATCCTCGTGGTCGCTGGGCCGCCTTCACGGGAGGGCTCACCCTGACGGTGACGCTCGTGCTCGCACCCTTCGCGATCGCCGGGGCGCTGCCCAACGTGTGGCTCGCCACGGGATCGTGGGTGGCGCGCCGCGACATCCTCTCGGGGAACGCCGCCAACGTGTGGTGGGTGGCCAACTACCTGGTGCGCGCGCACTACCAGTTGCCGACGCTGGGATTTCCCGACGCCTACCTGGTGCCGGTTCGCCGCGTGATGGCCATCTCGACCTTCATGGAAGCGGGCCTGCCCGATCCGCGCCCGTTCGGCCAGGCCGCGACGGCCGGCGCCGTGGCGTGGGCCATGTGGATGGCGCGCCGCCGACGCGACCTCGCGTCGATGGCGCTGCTGGCGGCCTTCACCGTGCACGCGTTCTTCGTGCTCGCGGTGAGCGTGCACGAGCACCATCAGATGCTGGCGATCCCGCTGCTCGCGCTCGCCGCGGCGCTCCGTCCCGACTGGCGCCGCCTCTTCTGGGTCGTGACCGCGATCGTCGCGCTCAACATGAACCTGTTCTACGGAATCGGCGCGGGGGCGTGGCTGAAGGTCCCGCGCATGGTGACCCCGATCGACCTGAGTGTGCTGCTGTCGCTCGCGAACATCGCCGCGCTGGTGTGGCACGCGCGGATCCTGGGGGATCGGCGGATCGGCGGATCGGCGGATCAGCGGATTGGCGGATCGGCGAATCAGGGGCGGATGGGGGCGTTGACCTGTGAGGGACGCGGCACGTAGTGCCGGCGCGCGAGCACGGTGCCACGGCGGCCCACGAGGTCCACGTCGATGCGCCGCTCGTCGCGCCGCCGCAACCCCTGCGGCTCCTCGATGATCAGCACGTAGTGGCCGGCGAGCAGGCGTGCCACCCGATCGATGGCGCCGCCGGGAAAGAGGTGCGTCTTCAGGTAGAGACCGCCGGTGTCCTCGGCCACGCGCTCGAGCCCCACCTCGAGCGAGTGGTAGTCGGCCTCGGTGATGTCGAGGACGAAGACCGTCGCGCGCGCCGCGTGCAGCGCCTCGCGAGCCGCGCCGTATTCGGGGCGCATGCGCACGCCGCCCGCCCCGTACACGCCGAGGCCCCACCCCACGAGCACGATGGACTTGCTGCCGGGAATCGGCGCGAGCGCGTGCGCCACCTGCAGGAGCGCGCGCTCGACGGTCGTCGCCCGGCGCTGCCTCGACTCGGTCAGGTAGCCCGTGCCGAACAGCGAGGGGCCCCCTTCACGCGGCCGCGCGCGCCCGTCGCCGAACAGCACGCCCCGCTCGATGACACCCGGCAGCGCCGCGGCGTCGGCGCTGAAGTCGGACCACACGTGGAGGCGCGAGTCGAACGAGACGACGGCCGTCTGGTCGTGCGGGGGGAGGCTCTCGACGAACCGCGTCACGTAGCGGAGCATCGACATCATCCCGCGGGTCCGCATCGCGCCGATGTCCTTCTGGAAGAACAGCACGAGGAGCCGTCCTCGCGCGTCGCTCTCCATCGCGAAGCCACGCGACGGCGCCAGCGGGGCCCTGGCCTCGGGGCGGGCCTCCTCCGCGGTGGATCCGGCGCCCACCCACACCACCGACTCGACGCGGGCCAGCTTGCCGTCGATGCGCACGCGGAAGTCCGCGGGGCCGAGTCCCTCGATGGCCGTCCCGTCGGGGGACGTCGCCCGGACGTCGACGAGGATGCGCGCCACGTCCACCTGCTCGCGGAACTGCGCGACGGCGTCCGGCGGCGTCGCGGCTCCGGCGAGCAGCGCCGACGCCAGCGTGAGTAAGACCCGGTTCGGCACGGCTATTTGTCCGTGTACTTGATGAGCAGCACTTCGTTGCCGCGGTCGTTGTGAATCAGCTCGTCGACGAGGTGCCGTGCGAGCAGCAACCCGAATCCGCCGGCGCGCATGCCCTGCTCGTCGCGCGTCAGCAGGTGCGTCAGCGGATCGTCGGCCGACTGCGCCGCGTGCGGCAGCGGCCCGTGCGCGAACCCCTGTCCCGGATCGTGGAAGTGATAGACGATCGCGCGCAGGGTCTTCACGGCCGACACCTCGATCACCTGATCGGGATTGAAGCCGCACCCGTGCTCCATGGCGTTGATGAGAATCTCGCGGAAGGCCGCGATGAGCCGGTCGCGATCTTCGTCGACGAGGTCCTTGCGGGTCTCGTTCATGAAGTGGATGAGGCGCTCGGCGGTGAGCAGCCGGCAGTTGACCCGGAGCTTGATCCAGTCGCGGTGCGCGCAGATCACCTCGATGCCGTTGCGCCACTCCTCGCGCCGCAGCGCGGCCCTGAGCATCTCGATGATCGCCAGCCGATCGGCGAGGCTCACGAAGCAGGCGAAGGCGCCCGCACGCATGGCATCGATCACGTCCTCCGGGGTTCCCCGCTCGGCGAGCAGCACCGCGCGAAGGCCCGGCCGCAGCCACTGCCCCTCGCGCAGGTAGGCCAGGTCCTCCTCGATCGAGGTGGCCGGATCGGTCACGACGACGTCGTAGTCGCGGCGGCGCAGGGCCTCGAGTCCCTCGATGGCCGTGGGCACCTCCTCGATCTCGAGGCTCACGTGGCGCGCCACGGCCTCGACCAGCTCGCGCGTCGCGTCGCCGCCCCCGAGGAGCAGCACGCGACGCGGCGGCCGGATCTCGGCGCCAGGCATCGTGCCGGCGGGAGGCTGCGGCTCAGAGGGCGGGCCCGGAGGGGATGCGGCCATGCTGGTGTTTTCCGGTATTGTATCCGCACTGCCCGAGGTCCCACATGCACCCAGCCTGCCACCTCCGCACGGTTCGCCCGTTCCTCCTGCTGCTTCCGCTCGCCCTGGCCGGGCCCTGGCCCGCCGCGACGCAGCCGGCGCCCGGTCCGGTGCACGCGCAGCTGGATCGGGCCGCCGAGACCGTCATGCCGCGGGTGGTCGCCTGGCGGCGTGACTTCCACGAGCATCCCGAGTTGAGCAACCGCGAGACCCGCACGGCGGGGATCGTCGCCGAGCACCTGCGCGCCCTCGGCCTCGAGGTGCGAACGGGCGTGGCGCACACGGGCGTGGTGGGTGTCCTCAGGGGCGGCCGGCCTGGTCCCACGGTCGCCCTTCGCGCCGACATGGATGCGCTTCCCGTGACCGAGGAGACCGACCTCGCGTTCAAGTCGGTGGCGCGCGCCGAGTACAACGGCCGCGAGGTCGGCGTGATGCACGCGTGCGGGCACGACGCGCACATGGCCATGCTGATGGGCGCCGCCGAGGTGCTGGCCGGCATGCGCGACCGGCTCGCGGGAACCGTCGTCTTCCTGTTCCAGCCCGCCGAGGAAGGCGCCCCCGACGGCGAACGAGGCGGGGCCGAGCTCATGATCGAAGAGGGCGCGCTCGACACCCCGAAGGTGGACGCCATCTTCGGCCTCCACGTGTTCCCGAAGGCGTGGGGCAGCCTGAGCTATCGGCCGCGCGGGCTGATGGCCGCCTCCGACACGTTGCACATCACCGTCACCGGCCGCCAGACGCACGGCGCCCTGCCTTGGGAGGGCGTCGACCCCATCGTCGCCGCCTCGCAGATCGTCCTGGGCCTGCAGACGATCATCAGCCGGCAGGCGCCGATCACGACGGCGCCGGCCATCGTGACCATCGGGACCATCGAAGGCGGCGCGCGAAGCAACATCGTCCCCGAACGGGTGGAGATGTCGGGCACCATCCGCACGTTCGACGCCAAGATGCAGGACTCCATTCACGAGCGCATCACCCGCACGGCCGAGCGCATTGCCGAGGCGTCGGGCGCGAAGGCGAGCGTGCGCATCGATCGCGGCAACCCCGTGACGTGGAACGACCCGGATCTCGCCGACTGGGCCCTGCCCTCGCTGAAGCGCGTGGCCGGCGACGCGGTGGATCCCGCCACCGAGGCCACGACGACCGCCGAGGACTTCTCGCTCTACCAGCAGAAGGTGCCGGGGCTGTTCCTCTTCCTGGGGATATCGCCGAAGGGCGCCGACCCGGCGACGCAGGCGCCGAACCACTCGCCCCGCTTCACCATCGACGAGGGTGCCATGGTGGTAGGCGTGCGGGCGCTGGCGAGCCTGGCCGTGGACTTCCTGCACAAGGCGGGCGCCGGGCGCTAGCCACGGGGTGTGGCGTTCCAGCATCAAGGAAGCCCTCAGAGCAGACTTCGGGCCCTCCAGAGGGAGACTTTGCGGGCCGCGCCGGAGCCGCCCCTCGGAATTGCTGAGCGATTCCAACGCGTTCCAGGGCGGCATCGAGCTTGCTAGCTGAACGGGCAGCAGATCACGGGACTGTCGGGCTCCCCCCGGTCAAGACCCGTCGCGCCAACCTTCACCGAAGAGAGGTCTCCGTGAAACTCCCCTTCTCCCTCGCCAGGCATCTTTGCGCCGGCGTCCTTGTCGCCTCCATGCCGGTGGCGGCTGCCTCGGCGGCCCCTGTCGGCCTCGAGCTGCTGCTGCTCGTGGACGTGTCGGGCAGCGTCGATGCGGGCGAGTACAGCCTGCAGAAGAACGGCTACATCAACGCGTTCAAGGACACCGACATCCACGACGCCATCGCCTCGATCACCGGCGGCATCGCCGTGAGCTACGCCGAGTGGGCGAGCGGCAACCAGCAGGCGCAGCTCGTTGGCTGGACCCTCCTGACCGACGCGACCAGCGCGACGGCGTTCGCCGACGCGATTGCCGGCACGAGCCGGGCCTTCAGCGGCAACACCGGCCCGGGCTCGGCCATCAACTGGGGCGTGCCGTTGTTCAACAACAACGGCTTCGAGGGCACCCGCCTGGTCATCGACGTCTCCGGCGACGGCACCGAGAACTCCGGCGCCAACACCTTCGCAGCCGCAACGGCCGCCAACGCCGCCGGCATCACGGTGAACGGGTTGGCCATCGGGAACCTGAGCCTCTACAACTGGTACGTGGCCAACATCGGCACGCCGGGCGGCGGGTTCGTCGTGCAGGCCGGCGACTTTGCCGCCTTCGAGGGCGCG
This sequence comes from Vicinamibacteraceae bacterium, assembly GCA_023384595.1. GTDB lineage: Bacteria > Acidobacteriota > Vicinamibacteria > Vicinamibacterales > JAFNAJ01 > JAHDVQ01. The sequence goes on from JAHDVQ010000001.1 coordinate 33,884, forward strand.
GTCAAGACCAAGATCGGCCGCGAGATCACCAACGTGCCGGAACCGGCCTCGATGGTGCTCCTCGGCCTCGGTCTGCTCGGTCTCGGTGCCGTCCGGCGCCGCGTCTGACACTCCGCAAGCCCAGACACGAAGAGCCGTCCGCGGACCTGGGTCCCGGGCGGCTCTTTCCTTTGCTCGACTGCTACGAGAGCACGAAGAACGCCGCGAAGGCCAGCGCGGCGGCCGCCATCAGGGGGTGCAGGTCTCTCGCACGCCCCTCGAGCACCCGAATGCCGGCATAGGCGATGAATCCCGCACCGATGCCGTGCGAGATGGAGTAGGTGAAGGGCACGAGCAGCAGGATGAGGAAGGCCGGCAGCCCGGTGGCGAGCGTGCCGAAGTCGATGCGCGCCACCTGCTGACACATGAGGAAGCCCACCACGATGAGCGCCGGGGCCGTGGCCGCCGGAGGGACGAGGGTCGCAAGCGGCGCGGCAAACACCGCGAGCCCGAAGAGGCCGGCCACCGCGACGTTGTGCAGCCCCGTCCGCGCCCCTTCGGCGACGCCCGCGGCCGACTCGATGTAGGCCGTCGCCGAGCTCGCCCCGAACAGCCCGCCAAGTGAAGCGCTCACCGCATCCACCGCCAGGATGCGGCGCACACCCGGCACGACGCCCCGCTCGTCGGCGAGGTCACCGGCCTCGGCCACGGCGGTCACCGTGCCGATGGTGTCGAAGAAGTCCACGATGACGATGGAGAGCAGCAGCGGTACGAACCGCCACGAGAGCGCCGTCGCGACGTCGGCCCGCCCCACGGTCTCGAACGACGGCCACCGCCAGATGCCGTCGTCGGGCCACGCGACGAGACCGAAGAACGCCGCGGCAACCGTGCTGGCCGCCACGCCGAGCACCATCGCGCCGGGCCACCGCCGGTGCAGCAGGAGGCCCGCCACGAGCACGCCGACGAGCGCCACGAGCGGCTCGGCGGCGCTGAACGCGCCGTGCGTCACCGGCGGCACGACGGCCGCCGGGTTGGCCGACAGCACGCCCACCGTGCCCGGTGGCACGACGACGATGCGCGCATTCACGAGGCCGATGAACGCGATGAACAGCCCGATGCCGACCCCGATGGCGCGGCGCAGGTCGGCCGGGATCGCCAGCATGACGGCCTCGCGCACCCCCGCGACGACCAGGGCGAGGACGACGAGGCCGTCGAGCACGACGAGCCCCATCGCCGCCTCCCACGAGCCGGTGGCCGGCGCCAGCTGGAAGGCCACGACGGCGTTGAGCCCCATGCCGGGCGCGAGGGCGAGCGGGAAGTTCGCGCCGAGGCCCATGAGCAGCGTCGCGAGCGCCGCGACGGCGGCCGTGGCCGCGGCCGCGGCCTCGGCGGGCACGCCGGCCCCTGCCAGGATCGACGGGTTCGCGACGACGATGTAGGACATCGTCAGGAACGTGGCGACGCCGCCGCGAAGCTCGCGGCCCGCCGTCGTTCCCCTCGCGCGAAGCCCGAAAATCCGCTCGACCGTGCTACCGGACATCGTCGAACCGCCACGACGGGCGGAACTCGCGCGCCGGCGGCGTGTCTGTGAGCAGCGCGCGGACCATCTCGATTGGAATCGGCCCGTTCCGCAGGATGCGGTCGTGGAATTCCCTGGGCGTCATTCGGCCCGAGTCCACGAGCTCGCGGTACAGCGCACGGATCTGCAGCCCGCCCATCATGTAGGCCACCTGATAGAGCGGCGAGTAGCTGCCGTTGAAGGAGCGTCGCACTTCGCCCTCTGCCGTGGCGCGCTCGTGCCCCACGCGCTCGACCAGCATGTCGATGCACTCCTGCGGCGTCATCGTGCCGAGGTGGAAGCTCAGGGAGAAGACGATGCGCGCGGCGCGGTGCATGCGCCAGAAGAGCATGCCGATGCGGTCCTCGGGCGAGCGCGGAAAGTCGAGATCCCAGAGGTAGAGCTCCCACCAGAGCGCCCAGCCCTCTGTCCAGAACGGCGTGCCGAAGGCGCGCCGGTGCGGGTTGTAGCGTTCGGTCATGAAGCCCTGGAGGTGGTGGCCGGGAATGAGCTCGTGCTGGACGGTGGCGCGCGAGAAGTGCGGGTTGTTGCCGCGCATGCTCATCAGCTTGTCGTCGTGATCCATCGTGTCGGTCGGATACGACACCTGGATCACCTCGCCACCGAGGAAGAACGGATTCACCTTCTGGCGCTCGGGCGACATCATCTCGACGCGCCAGACCTCTTTCGCCAGCGCCGGCACCGTAATGAGGGTGCGCTCCTCGATGAAGGCGATGGCCTCGCGCGCGAGATCGCGAATGAGATCGGGCTGGCGGCCCGGTTCGACGTAGAGCGTCTTCACCTTCTCCTGCGCGGCGCGCCAGTCGTCGCCGAAGCCCATCTCGCGCGAGGCCTTCAGCAGTTCCCGCTCGCACCAGGCGAACTCCCGCTCGGCAATCGCGATGAGCTCCTCGGGGGTGTAGGGGATCATCTCGTAGGCGAGATCCTCGAGGAGCGCGTCGCGGCCGAGCGGGTTGCCGATGATGGGCTCGTCCTGGCCGGGTCTGACGCCGATGACGCGCTCCTTGAGCAGCTTCGTGTACGCCTTCAGCCCATCGTCCACGCGCGTGTATGGCGCTGCGACCCACCACGAGAAGAGCGGATCGTAGGCGTCGTAGAACTTGAACCACGTCTCGAACGTCCGCTGCACCGAGGTGAGCACCTCGGTGGCGCGCAGCGCCTGGATCTTCGAGAGCGCCGGAAGCGGCGGGGCCGCGGCACCGCCCTTCTCCTTCTGCTCGACGCCGCCCCGTCCCGCAGTCAGTCCGGCCTCGATGGCCGACGTCGCCGCGTCGATCTGCTGCCGCACCCGGTTGAGCGCGGCTGCGGCGTCGGCGGGTTTCACCGGCTCGAGATCGCGCCGCGCGTCGTGCAGTGCCAGCAGGGCGGTCACGAACGGCAGGCTCGCCGAGAGATCCTGCAGCAGGCGCTCCTCGCGCTCGAGCAGCCGGAGTTCCTGCCCGATCCGGTTGCGGAGCAGGACGTGGTCGACCCTGCCGCCCGTGTCGAGCGCTTCGAAGTCGAGGGCGTCGAGCCGGGCCTGCCAATCGCGGAAGAACGTGCGATACCTCTCGCGCCGGGCGGACGAGTACTCGGCGTTGTAGCGCCGGCCGATCGCCATCCGGTCCGACGTATAGCGGGCGACGAGCTCCCGAAGGGCGGTCGGCGGCGCGGCCACGTCGGCCAGCGCAGGCGCGGCGTTCTGCGCCTGGGCGGCGGCCGCCGAGGCGATCAACCCCAGCGCGGTGAGCAGGCAAGCCAATCGACGTCGGAGCACGAGGCAACCTCCCCTTGGAGCCCGAGGACTCGGAACGCGCGGATGGTATCAGGATGAGGCGTGCGGGTTATAGTGGGCCTCGTTCCCCGATGTCCACCCTGTCCCTGCGCGGGCGCGTGCTGCTGCTCTCGAGCCTGGTGGTGGTCGTGCTGACGGCCGTCACGTTGGCCTACGTCCGCTTCCTCGCCGGCCGCGTCGTGAGCGAACGGGTGGACGACGACCTGCGGCGCGGGCGCGAGACGATTCGCGCGGCGCTCGATCAGCGTTCGGCGCGGCTGGCGCTGGTGGCGCAACTCGTGGCGTCGTTCCCCGAGCTGCGCGCGCTCATCGAGGACACCGACGCCGCAACCGTGCGCGATTTCCTCGTCGACTACGGTCGGCGCAGCGGACGGGGGGAGCTGCTCGTGGCCTTCGACAAGGGCGGCGCAGTCGTGGCCCGCACCGATACGTTCGCGCCGCTCACGCTTCCCGACGTGGAGAACCGCTGGCTCGAGCCGGCGCGTGCCGGGCGCGCCGCCGCCGGTGCGCTGGAGGTGGACGGCGGCGTGTATCACTTCGCGGTGGCGGCCGCCGAGGCCGGCGGCACGGTGTTCGGATTCGTCGGCGCCGGACTCCCTGCAGACGATGGCCTCGCGCGTACGCTGCGCGAGGCAGCTCGCGACGAGGTGCTGCTGCTCACGCCGCACGGCGTCGCGGGGTCCACGCTCCGCCGCGACCGGCTCCCCGTCGCCTCAGCCGGTGCCTGGCGCGCGCTGACGGGCCGAGCCGAGGGACCGCACCGCCTCACCATCGGCGACGAGCGCTTCTCGGCGATGGAGGTCGATGCCGGCGCGGGAGACGCCCTGACCATCGTGAGCCTGCAGTCGCAGGACGAGGTGCTCGCGCCGTTCAGGAGCATCCAGCGCGGCCTCCTCATCGTGGGACTGCTCGCCGTCGGCCTCGGCGTCGTCGCGAGCGCGGCGCTCGCCCGCTCGGTGACGGCCCCTGTGGCCGCGCTGGTCGCCGCCACGCGGCGCGTCGCCGCCGGCGACTTCGACGTCCGCGTCGCCGCCGCGCGCGGCGACGAGATCGGTCAACTCGCCGCGGCGTTCAACCAGATGACCGTCGGTTTGCGCGAACGGGCCGACATGCAGAAGTTCGTCTCGGGATCGACCGTCGAGATGCTGAAGAGCCGTGCGGCGCCGGCGGCCGGCGAGCGGCGGGTCCTGACGGTCCTCTTCAGCGACATCAGGGGGTTCACGAGCCTCGCCGAGCGCAGTTCGCCCGAGCGCGCCGTCGCGCTCCTGAACCGGGCGCTCGGCATCCAGGCCGATCTCGTGAAGCGCTTCGGCGGCGACGTCGACAAGTTCGTGGGCGACGCGGTGGTCGCGCACTTCAGCGGGCCCGACATGGCGCTCGACGCGATTCGCTGCGGCCTCGAAATCCTGCGAACGCGTCTCGTCGTCGACGACATCGACGAGGAAATGGCCGGGGATGATGCCGCCGAATCCGTCCTGGGCATCGGGATCGGCGTGGCGACGGGCGAGGCCATCGTCGGCAGCATCGGCAGCGACGAGCGGCTCGACTACACGGCCATCGGGCACGCGGTGAACCTCGGTTCACGCCTCTGTGAACGCGCCGCCGCCGGCGAGATGCTGCTCTCGGAGGCCACCTTCGAGCGCGTCCGGGGCCTCGTCGCTGCCGAGGCGCTCGACCCGGTCGAGATCCGGGGCATCTCGC
>JAHDVQ010000001.1:39016-42931 GCA_023384595.1 Vicinamibacteraceae bacterium
CGGGAGCCGCGCGCTCCGAGAGGCCGGTCACGCGATAGCGCCCGGGAGGGAGCTCGAGCCGGTAACGCCCGTCGCCGCCGACCTCGGCCACCCACGGCGACGGCGCGACGACGATGAGCGCGCTCATCTGCGGGTGGATGTTGCAGAAGACCCGATACACGGCCGGCTGCTGGAACGTGCGGCTCTTCGACGCGCCGGCACGGTAGAGGCCAAGGTCGAAGGGGCCCGGCGTCGAGAGCGAGAACACGTTGTGGAAGATCGCGTCCTCGTTGGGAAACCGCACCGTCGATCCAACCGGCACGGCCAGCACGCGCGGCACGAAGGTCTTGTTCTTCTGCGTCATCACGAACGAGCCGGGCCGGCGCGGCGCGGCGCCCTCGACGGGCTCGGCAAAGACGACCGAGGGGGCCGCGGAGACGCCAGACCTGGTGTGCGTCACCACCTGCCCGGTGAGCGTCGCGCCATCGACGGCGCGAGCCACGAGGAGCAGCGCGACGACGACGCCTGCTCTAGAACTCATACGCCAGGACCCAGTTCAGGTGGTGATTGGTGCGAGCGGCTCCGTTCACGAGCAGGCTCTCGAGCCATCGGTATTCGAGCGACGCCTTCAGTTCCGGCGTCAGCGTCACGATGGCGTTGGCGAACAGGCTGCGGTTCTCGCGCCGGAGCACGAACGCCCGATCGCCGGCGGCCACCCTGTCGAGCCCGCCGCCGCCGGTCGCCGTCCATCGCGGGTGCACCCTGAGCCTTGCCTCGAGGAAGCCGCCCGCCGACCGCGCGCGCTGACCGAGAGCGCCGCCATAGCCGGCCAGGTTCTCGCCGGTGAACAGTTCGCCTGCCGCGCCGAACCAGTCGCGCTCGATGTTGAAGTCGAGCGCGCCCGCCCACGACCGGTCGAGCGCGGCGCCTGCGCGCTCCCACGCGTAGTGACCAGACGCCCCTACTTCGACGCGGCGGCCTTCCTCGCCCGCACGATAGGCGAGCGATGATTGCAGCGCCGGGCGTGCGGAGCGCTCACCGGCGCCGGGAGTCGGGGCGAACCGGTAGAACGTGCCGTCGTTGTCACCGGCGATGGGCGCGACGATGCCGCCGATGGCGGTCAGGCGCCCGACGGTGTGCTCGACGCGGGCCTGCGGCGCCCGCAGGTACAGGTTGCCCGATCGGAAGAGCAGCGGGAACGAGAGAGCGGCGAGCGAGGTGGGATCGCGTGGCGCGAGGATGGTCTGGTCCTGCCCTACCTGGATGGCCGTCGGCCCGCGCTCGAGGCGTGCAAAGGCGTAGATGAGACGGGGCAGCCCCATGGCCTGGCCCGTCTGGAACGCGGGCGCCCCCCCGAAGAAGTCGAAGATGACCGTCCCGCTCGCCTGCCATCCTCCGACGTCGAAGCTGCCGACGTTCAAGCCGATCCGCGATTGCCGCAGGGTCGAGGAGAAGGAGGCCGGGTCGGCCACGCTGGCCGGCGGGGCCGCCACGATGTTGGGGTTCTCGAGCCAGTTGGCCTCGTCGCTGTTGACGACCGTGTTCGAAAGGATGGTGCCGAACAGGCGTACGGGTTGGCGCGACCGCGACTCGACCTTCACCTGCGCGAGTTCCGCGACCTGCTCGCGCACGAGGTCGACCACAGCAAGGTCAGGGACGGCGGGTTGTGCCTCCCCCGGAACCTCGCTCGGCGTCGTACTCCTGAGCGCAGCGACCTCGGCCCTCAACTCGTCGAGCGCGGCGCGGAGCTGCCGCACTTCCTCTCGGAGGGCGTCAAGATCGCCGGCATCACGAGGCGCCTTCGCCTGCGTCCCGGCGGGCGGCGAGGCGCCGTGCGGGGAGGCCGCGGACGCGATCCCGCACCACCACCATGCGACCAGCACCGACATCGCCGCGACGATCCGCGCCGGCTCGGCTGCACGCCTTCGGCCTTCGGCCCCCCGCGGGGCCGGCTTCACTCCGGCTCTGAGTTGCATGGCCCGCATTGTAGTCGCTGCCGGCCGCGCCCCTCATCACTGCGGCCGAGCTACGGCGTCGTCGCCGTGCGCCTCTCCGCCCGCGCCTTCTCCACCATGGCCGCCACGTCGGCGAGCAACTGCTTCGCGTCGTAGACGATGCCGTCCTTGATCGTGTACTTCACGCCTCCCACGCGGCCAATCTGCCCGGTCCTGTCATCGAGCTTCACCGCGCCGGTGCCGTAGAGCACCTTGAGGTTCTCGAGGGGGTTCGCGTCGACGACCACGAGATCGGCGAGCAGCCCGGGACGCACCAGGCCGAAGTCGATCGGCTTCCCCTTCGGCTCGTGCAGCGCCTCGGCGCCGTAGAGCGTGGCCGATCGAATCACCTCGAGCGGGTGGAACCCGGCCTCGCGCAGCAGCTCGAGCTCCTCGATGTAGCCGAATCCATAGAGCTTGTAGATGAAGCCCGAGTCCGACCCGGTCGTGACACGGCCGCCGGCGTTCTTGTAATCGTTCAGGAACCGCATCCACACGCGGTAGAAGTTCTTCCACGCGACCTCGTCCTCGGTCGTCCAGTAGAACCAGTACGAGCCGTGGGCCTGCCGGTTGGCCTGGAAGAAGTCCCAGAGCGACGGCAGCGTGTACTTCTCGTGCCATTCCGCGGTGCGCGCGCGCATCACGTCGCGGCTCGCGGCGTAGATGGTGAGGGTCGGGTCGAGGATGAACCGCCGCTCGACCCACTCGTCGATGAGCGCCTCCCAGGGCTCGCTCCCCGGCGGGTGGATCTTGTCCCAGATGCGCGCGACCTCGCTGAAGCGGTGCTGCTCGTCGTTGTAGTTGTAGTCGAGCCGATAGGGCTGGATGCTGTAGTCCTTGAGCAGCGAATCGAAGAGGCCGTAGAAGTGCGTCATCGCCCCGAGGCCGAGACGCGAGGCGTCGCGGGCGTTCATGCGCGCGAGACCGGTCTGCGCGAGGTGTGCCGTCGAGCCGAGCCCGTGCGTGTTCGCCTCGTCGAGCACCGCGGCCATGACATCGGGGTCGAGGCCGAAGAGCTTCACGCCGTCGATGCCCTTCGCGGCGGCCCATCGTACCCACTCGCGCGCGGTCCCGGCCGTGCGCGGCTTCGACTGGTCCCAGCCCTCGCCGCTGAACGGAGTCTGATAGGCGAAGATCCGGGGGGCCACGATCTCGTTGCGCGCGCTGCGGGCCCGCTCCGAGAGCGACCAGTCCATCGGGCCGAGGCCCACGCCGCGCACCGTCGTGACGCCGTGGGCCATCCACAGCTTGTAGACGTATTCCGCCTCCTCCGCCTGACTGCCCCCCGCATGGGTGTGCAGGTCGACGAAGCCCGGCATGACGTACATGCCCGAGACGTCGATCTCGTGGTCGCCGCGCGCCGGGCGCGACGCCTCGCGGATGGCGACGCCCGGGTAGCCGACCGATCGGACCTCGGCGATGCGGTTGCGCTCGATGACGATGTCGACGGGGCCCATGGGCGGTGCGCCCGTGCCGTCGATGACGATGGCGCCGCGCAGCACGAGCCGATTGTAGGGACCGAGTCCCTCGTCGGCGCGCCGTGCCGGAGCGGGGATGTTGCCCGCGCGCCGTCCCCGCGGCGCGGGCGGAGCTTGCGACACGGCGGGGGTCTGTGTCGAGGCCGTCACCGCGGGCGTCTGGCCGCGCCCGCCGGCGCCATCGTGCGGCGAGGCGGCGGCCCTGACCGGGTCGCCGGGGATACCCGTGACGAGCGCTGCCGCGACTGCGCACGCGACGCCCAGCCTGTTCCAACCGAAACGATGCATCCGCGCCTCCCCGTGCGGCGTTGCGCCGCGGCGACCGCGCCCTCGAGGCCGCTCCCGCCACGGAAGACGGCCCATGCCCCGGTAATCGCGGGAGGATATCACGGGGGATCGGGGGGTCAGGTCTGCGATAGCACATCGCCGTGGGGTCAGGTCTGGGATCGCACATGTGCGATCCC